>DASQAW010000347.1:0-3896 GCA_035635495.1 Burkholderiales bacterium | reverse complement strand
CGCTGGTTCACGCCGTCCTTCCGCGAGTCGCCGGCGGCGGCGAAGATCGCCCAGCTGATCGAGAGCACGCCGGTCGCGGGCTATGTCGGCTGCGGCCAGGCGATCATGAAGCTCAACACCACCGCGCGGCTGAAGGAGATCAAGCTGCCGGTGCTCGCGATCGCCGGCGAAGCCGACCCCTCGGCGCCGGGGACGCGCCACATCGGCGAGACGGTGCCGGGAGCGAAGCTGGTGATGATCCCCAAGGCGGCCCACATCGCCAACGTCGAGCAGGCCGAGACGTTCAATCAGGCGCTGCGGGGCTTCCTTTGAGACCCTGCCAGCGCTTGACCTTGCTCGTGCGCACGCCGAAGAGGTCGAGGATGCGGCCGACGGTGTGCGCGACCAGGTCGTCGAGCGTCTTGGGCAGCGCATAGAACGCCGGCATCGGCGGCATGATGATGCCGCCCATCTCGGTGACCGCCACCATGTTGCGCAGGTGCGCGAGGTTGAGCGGGGTCTCGCGCGGCACGAGCACGAGGCGGCGCCGCTCTTTCAGCACCACGTCCGCGGCGCGCGAGACCAGGTCGTCGGCATGCGCATGCGCCACGGCCGCGAGCGTCTTCATCGAGCACGGCGCGATCACCATGCCCTCGGTGATGAACGAGCCGCTGGCGATGGCGGCGGCGATGTCCTTCGGGTGATAGGCGACGTGCGCGAGGCGCTCGACGTCCTTCCGCTTCATCTTGTGCTCGTGCCAGACGTTGAGCACGCCCGCGTCGGTGAGCACGAGGTGGCTCTCCCAGCCGCCGAGGTCCTTCAGCGCGCGCAACAGCGCGATGCCGTAGACGGCACCCGTCGCGCCGGTGATTCCCACGATGAGCCGCTTCGCCACGGCCGCTAGCCTACCCGTCCTCGCGGTTTTCTGCCCATTCGCGGCGGGGTACTTCCTGTCGTTCTTTTTTCGGAACGTCAACGCGATCATCTCGAAGGACCTGGCCGGCGAATTTGCGCTCACGCCTGCGGATCTCGGATTCCTGACCTCGATGTACCTGCTCGCGTTCGCCGCGTTCCAGTTGCCGCTCGGCGTGCTGCTCGACCGCTATGGCCCGCGGCGCGTGGTCGCAGCGCTGCTCTGCTCGGCCGCCGCGGGAGCGCTCGTCTTCGGCCTGGCGCGCGATCTCGGCACGCTGTCGCTCGGCCGTGCGCTGATCGGCCTCGGCGTGTCGGCCGGGCTGATGGGCGCGATCAAGGCGTTCTCGCTGTGGTTTCCGCTTTCGCGCCTCGCGACATTGAACGGCTTCTATCTCGCGGTCGGCGGCTTGGGCTCGCTCTCGGCGACCGCGCCGGCCGAGGTGGTCGTCGAAACGCTCGGCTGGCGCGGAATGTTCTTCATCCTGAGCGCGCTGTCGCTCGCGGCCGCGGTGCTGGTGTTCCTCGTCGTGCCGGAGAAGCCGCTGCCGGGCCGCGGCCAGACGCTGCGCGTGCAGATCGCCGGCTTCGGCCGCATCTTCTCGACGCTCGCCTTCTGGCGCATCGGCCTGCCGGCGGTGATCGGCCAGGGCGCCTACATCGCGCTACAGGGGCTGTGGCTCGGGCCATGGCTGTACGACGTCGCCGGCGAGCCGCGCCACACGGTGGCGAACTATCTGCTCGTGACCGCGCTCGGCTACATCGGGGGCTCGGTGTTCTTCGGCGTGGCGAGCGACCGCCTGGCGCAGGCGGGCATCTCGCGCATGACGATCTACAAGCTCGGGCTCAGCGTCTCGCTCGCCATGCTCGCGCTGATCGCGGCGGGCGTGCGGACGGGCCTCGGCGGCGTGCTCGCCGTCTACTCCTTCACCGGGATCTCGGCAGCGCTCGCCTACGCACTGCTCACGCCGCTCTTCCCGCCGGAGATGACCGGCCGGGCCAACACGGCGACCAATGTGCTGATGTTCGCGCTGTCCTTCGCGATGCAATGGGCGATCGGGGCCGCGCTCAAGCTCTACCCGATCGTGGACGGCCGCTATTCGCCGGCCGGCTATGGCGCAGCGTTCAGCGTGATCGCCGCGATGCAGCTCGCGGCGATCCTGTGGCTGCTACCGATGCGGCCTGCTCAGCCGCGCTTGTAGACGATCTTCTTCGTGCCGCCGTCGCAGGTGCCGACCACCTTGCCGTCGGCCTCCTTGTCCGCGTCGACGATATCGAGCGTGAACTTGTCGACGCCGTTCTTCTTGATCTTGGCCTCGATCTCGCCCTTCAGCTCGTTGCAGTCTTTCCTCTGTCCCTGCGCCCATGCCGCGGAGGAGACACCCAGTACCAGCGCTGCTGCGATGATCAGTCTGCCCATTTTCTCTCCCTAGCCGATGTTTCCCAGTTGGCTCCGTCGAACGCGTTGATCTCCATCCCCTTCACGGTTGCCGGGTCGAGGCAGCGCGCGTTGACGCTGTACCCCTCCGGATGCGACCGCGGTACATAGAATGACTTTAATCCGCAGACTTTGCAAAAGAGATGCTGCGCGGCGCCGGTGTTGAAGCGGTAGGTGGTGAGCATTTCGCCACCCGAGACGAGCCGAAAGCGGGCTTTTTCCACGATCAGGTGCAGGTAGGCGGTTTTCCGGCAGATGGAGCAGTTGCAGTCGACGACCGGCAGCACGGCCGGGGCGAGGACCTCGAAGCGCACGGCGCCGCAGTGGCAGCCGCCGCGGTGCGTTACATCAGGGGATGCAGCATCCAAGCAAGCGCGGCCGAGCCGGCAACCAACGTGGCGAAGAGCGCCACGCGGCCGTAGCGCCGGAAGGCGCCGTTCGGCTTGAAGTACAGGTTGCGGATGGCGTCGTCGCGCCCGCCCATCCAGAGCCAGTCCGGTCCCGCCTTGTTCACCACCCGCGGATCGACGATGCCGATCAAGAAGGACGCAAGCGCACCCAGCATGCTGCAAAACACCATTTCCGGATTCCTCCCTACGACCCGTCGCATTATGAACGATAGGGACGCGCTGCGCAGCCGTCGCGGATGCGCGACGCTACTTTTCAGTGGATACGGGCTCCAGCAGGAGTTGTAAATTTTTCCGGTCGACGGTGAACCTGAAATGAACGAGGAAGCTCGCGCCGAGCAGGCCGTCCACCTCCGGCCGCCCGGGCAATGCGTCGAACACTCCCACATCGATGTCCTCGACGGCCGCGGCGCCCACGCTGACCGAGCGCGCGCGCACGAGCGGCACCGAGACCACCCGTCCGCCGACCACGTTGCCGCGCATCATCCGCGCGCCCCACGCGATCTCCAGCCCGGCCCGCCGCGCCAGCTCCGGCCGGATCAGCGTCTGGCTCGCGCCGGTATCCAGGACCAGGGTCGCGCTTATGCCGTTGATCTTCACGGGCACCAGAAACGCGGAATACGCGCTGCGGATCGCGACCGTGGCCGGAGCCGCGCTGCCGGAGAGCTTGCCCGTGCCGGTGAGCGCGAGGCCTTCGCGTTCGATCGCCTCTTTCGAGCATTGCTCGAAGCCCTCGACGTTGTCGTGCTCGGGCGCCCGTGCGTACACGCGGCCGTACGCGTCGATGCCGGTCAGCTTCACCGAGGGATAGCGCTTGAGGCAAGGCTCGATCGCGCTGCGCAGCGCGACTTCGCGCTCGGTGCGCTCCGGCGGCACGGCGCAGCCCGCGGCGAGCATGCCGATGGCGAACCAGGCAGTCCGCAGCCAGGCCATGAATGGCCATAATAATCGCGAGGGGGAGACCTGATGCTGAAGACCACCATCGCCGGCAGCCTGCCGAAGCCTGCCTGGCTCGCCGAGCCGCGCAAGCTCTGGCCGGCCTGGCGCGCCGCCGGCGAGGAGCTCGTGGAGGCCAAGCGCGACGCGACGCTGCTCTGGCTCAAGGCGCAGGAGGACGCCGGGCTCGACATCGTCACCGACGGCGAGCAGTCGCGGCAGCA
>DASQAW010000346.1:0-1984 GCA_035635495.1 Burkholderiales bacterium | reverse complement strand
CGCGGCGCTCGGCGGCAAGGACAATCCGCCGAGCGTCACCATCGATACGCTGAAGAAGGACCTCGCCGAGATGGTCGCCGAGGCGCGCGCGTGCGGCTATGACACCCTGGTGACGCAGGCGGCGCTGCAGTCCTTTGAGCGAGCCTCGCGCGCGGGCCTGGGGTCGAAGGACTGCACCGCGATGCCCGCTAACTGGAGCTCGAACCCTACTCGGGCTTGACGCCCGCCGAGCGGAAGGCCGCCTCGATGATCGGCAGGTCGCGCTGGATGAGCACGCGGAATTCCTCGGACGTGCTGGCTATGACGCTCCACTGCTCTTCCTTGATCCGGTCGCGCACGTCGGCCTGGCCGAGCACCGATACCATGGCCTCGCTCAGCTTCCTGATGATCGGTTCGGGCGTGCCCGCGGGCGCCACGAATCCCATCCAGTTGCCGAAGGGGCGCAGGTTCGGGAATTCCTCCGTGATCGCCGGCACGTCGGGCTGCGCCACCGTGCGCTTCGGTGTCATCGAGGCGAGCACCTTGACCTGCCCGGCGCGCCACTGGGCGAGCACACTGCCGACGCTGAGCACGGTGGCGTCGAGGCGGCCAGCCATCAGCTCGGTCACGATGGGTGCCGCGCCCTGGTAAGGGACATGCACCATGTCCACGCCCGCGGCCGCCTTGAATTGCTCCATCAGCAGGTGATTGAACGAGCCGTTGCCGACGCTGGCGTAGTTGATCTTTCCGGGATTTTTCTTCAGGTACTCGACGAACTCGCGCGTGCTCTTGACCGGCAGCTGGGCGCCGACCATCAGATTCACCGGGATGTCGATCGCCGCGGTGATGGGCGCGAAGCTCTTCACCGGATCGTAGGGCAGGTCCTTGCGCAGGTAGCTGTTCAGGAGGAACGCCGAGGTCGTCGTCGCGTGGATCGTGTAGCCATCCGGGGCCGCCTTCGCCACGGCTGTCGTGCCGACGATGCCGTTCGCTCCCGGGCGGTTCTCGTGCACCAACGGCTGGCCGACGATCTTCGCCGTGCGCTCCGCGATCATCCGGGCCAACACGTCGATCGGCGAACCGCCGGGGTAGGGAAACACGACATGGATGGGTTTGGCTGGATAGGCCTGGGCGCCCGCCGTCGCCGGAGCGAGAAGCGCCGCGACGATGAGCAGGCCTAATCGACTGGACTTCATGAAGTTTTCTCCTTTGCTCGATACGAAACGACCCTCTGATCGATCGCGCCGAATACCGTGGCGCCGCTGGCGTCGAGCATCTCGATGCGAATTCGGTCTCCGAACTTCATGTAAGGCGTGCGCGGCTCACCGTGTGCGATCCGCTCCTGCGCGCGGCGTTCCGCGATGCAAGCCGAGCCGACGTCCGGCGCCGGATTCGAAACCGTGCCGGAACCGATGATGCTTCCGGCCTGTAGATTACGAGTGACTGCGGCATGCGCGATAAGCTGCGCAAACGTGAAGCCCGCGCCGATGCCGGCGTTCGGCCTGCCGAACGGCTTGCCGTTCCAGGTCAGGAGAAGCGGCAGGTGCACCATGCTGTCGCGCCAGGCCGCGCCGAGCTCGTCGGGGGTTACGGCGACGGGCGAAAAGCTCGTCGCCGGCTTCGACTGATAGAAGCCGAAGCCCTTGCCCAGCTCGTGCAGGATCATGTTGCGCAGGCTCACATCGTTCGCGAGCATCACCAATCGGATGCACTTGGCTGCCTCGGCGGCCGGCGCCTGCATCTTCACGTCACCGGTGATGACCGCCACCTCGCCTTCGAAATCGATCCCCGCCGCTTCGTCGAGCGCCACGACATCGTCCGTCGGGCCGAGCATGTCGTCCGATCCGCCTTGATAGATCATCGGCTCGTTCTTGCGAAAGGTCAGCTTGCTCTCGCCGTCGAACGCCGACTGCATCAGGCGGAAGTGGCTCTCGTATACCGATCCGTCGGCCCATTGATAAGCGCGGGGCAAAGGTGCCATGGCGCGGCGCGGGTCGAAGGCAAA
>DASQAW010000345.1:0-2289 GCA_035635495.1 Burkholderiales bacterium | reverse complement strand
GTCGATGTTCTGCTCGGGCGGCAGCTGCCATAGCGTGAATTTCTGCGTCTTGCGGTCGAACTTGACGATCTGCGCCTGGTACATGTTGCCGAGCCAGAGATTGCCCTCCTTGTCGCTGCGCAGGCCGAGCGTGCCCGTGGGGAAGCCGGGCTTCGATTCTGGGATCCGGAACTCCGTTGCTTTCCCGGTGCGCGGATCGAGACGGCCCAGGAACTGCTCGCCGAAGCTCGAATACCAGGCGATGCCCTTCTCGTCGACGACCACGTCGTGCGGCTCGATCGTCTCGCGCGGCAGGTCGTACTCGGTGTACACGACCTTCGTCGCGCGGCCGCGCGGGCGCGGCAGCGTCTGCAGCTCATAGCCCCACTTCGCCGCTTCCGCGAGGTTGATCGTGCTCAGGTACTCCGCGGTCGAGCGGTAGACCTGCACGCGCTGGTCGCCGCGCTCTTCCATCAGGCGCTCGGCTTTCCTGAGCTGGGGATGCTGCGGGATGCTCTGGTTGACATAGCCCTGCATGCGCGGCAGCACGGTTTTCGTGAACGTGTCGGCATCGAAGCGCGAGCGCGCGATCCGCTCGAGCGTGTGACAGCCGACGCAGTTCAGGAGCTGCCCTTTCTGCTGATCGGTGCCGGGCATGCTCGCCATCCATTCGCCATTCGAGAGCTGTGCCGCAAGGTCCTGTGTCTTGAGCAACGCGATGTCGCGCACCGTCGCCTTCTCGGACACCTCCACCGCGTTCGACCCGCCCAGCGCATAGCCGGCCGCGCGCACGCTGAGCGTGTATCTGCCCGGCGCGAGCTTCTTCGCCGGGAAGCGGTAGCGGCCGTCGCGGTCGCTCACCACCGTGACGGTGATGGTCGAGCCCGCCTTCTTCGCGCTGACCAGAACCCCCTCCATCGCGCCTTCTTCAGCGGAGCCGACGCGGCCGCTCAACTGCGCAAAGGCCGCGGTGGAGATAAAGACCAGCCCCAGGATCAGGACACGCATGCCGCCTCCTACGCTCGGTTGAACTCCAGGATGTCGAACCCGGTATAGCGATCGACGATGTAGACGAGCCCGCGCTCATCCACATCGACATCATTGGTCTGCGGCGCCGGCTTGCCCGCTGCCGGCTCGGGGATGAACCAGCCGACTTCCTGCGGCGCCGCGGGATCGGCAACGTCGACGATGCGCAGGCCGCCGGAGAACCAGGCGCAATACACGAGCGTGCCTTGCATGTGCTCCTGGAACTGGTGCGCGCCGAAGCGTGCCGGCGTGGCGCGGCTCCAGGGCGAGTCGAGCTCGCTCACCTCGAAGATCGCGAGCGGCTGCATCGCCGCGACGTCGGTGACGTCGAACACCCAAAGGCAGCCGTGCGGGCGGCCTTTGCGCTTCTCCAGCTCGTCGGCGCTGTGCGCATGGTCTTCCTCGTCGATCGCCACCGCGACGCGCCTGCCGCCGATGCGCTCGGGCACCGGCATGAAGGTGTGGGACGGCTCGGGAAACGGCGGATGGTAGTTATAGGCGCCCAGCGTCCGCGGCCGGCGGATATCGCTCACATCGATCACCGCGACGCCGCCGTGCCAGCAGCCTGCCCAGAGCTCGTCGCCGAAGCGCAGCGCATGGTGCAGGCGGTTGCGGCGCCCGACCCACGTCGGCTGCTCGCCGCCCGCCACGTGCTGCCCCGGCATCCACCAGCGCGACACCTCCAGCGGCTGTGCCGGATTGCGGATGTCGAAGATCACCAGGATATTTCCGACATAGCCTTGCATCTCGGTGGAGATGTAGGCGTGGTGCTCGTCCATGTCGAAGCGGTGCACGCCGCGGCCCCAGGTCTTCACATGGGTGATCAACCGCGGCCGGTTGCGATCCGAGACGTCGTAGAGCTTGAAGCCGCCGTGCCCGTAGGAGGTCTGCTCTGCCGAGCCGTCGACGCCCTTGCGCCCGAGCTTGCCCAGGTTCTGCTCGACGTTGACGATCATCAGGTCGCCGACGACGCGCGCCTTGTGGCTGTGCGAGTCGGGCTCGTCGACCGCGATCTGGCTCAGGAGCTTCGGCTGGCGCGGATCCGAGACGTCGAGGATCGACGTGCCGAGGCGTTCCTTGTTGGTGATGTGGCCGACGTAGGCAAACCTGCCTTCGACGGTCACCTGGCCGGCGCCCGGCAGCTCGAGGCGCGACAGGCGCTTGACGTTGCGCGCGAGCTGGGGCGTGCCGGGCATGCTTCCCACGAGTCGATGATAGCCGAGGGAACGCAGATTGCTTCACCTCTCGAACGACTCGACAGGAGCTCGCCATGCGTTACCTTGC
>DASQAW010000344.1:0-9345 GCA_035635495.1 Burkholderiales bacterium | reverse complement strand
GCCCTTCTTCTTCGCCTTCTGCCAGTGCGTGTAGATGCCGGGCCTCAGCTCGAGCGACGGGTTCATGCCGAGGCGCTTCGGCGCCTTGACCTGCCCGCGGTAGATGCCCATGTTCTGAATCCCGGTCTCGGGATCCTTGGTGATGTACTGCGAGAGCGTGGTGAAGGGTGCGATGTCCCAGCCGGGCGTCGAGATCGGGATCGGCAGACGCTCGAGACCCGATTCCTCCATCTCCTGGCACGGCGCTTCTTTGACCACGTTCGGCGCGATGGGCTGCGCGATCGCGCGCGTCCACACCTCGTTGATCTTCTCCAGCGCGCAGCCCATGCCGAGGCGGTAGATCTCGCGGCTCGCCGCCAGGGCTCCGACCACGACCGGGATGTCGTACTTGCGCCCCTTGCTGTCGGTGACGTTGGTGAAGAGAAAGGCCTTGCGATCCTTCTCGGCGATCCCTCCCCGGAACTGCCAGCGCACCAGCGGATGCATCTCCGTATCCTTGTTGATCGGCCGGTCGACGCGCACGAGCAAGCCCGCGGCTTCCAGCGTCTTCAGGTGCTCGTGCAGATCCGCGTAGGGGCGTTGTGCCATCTCAGTCCACCGTGATGTTCTTGTCGCGAATGATCGGACCCCACTTCGCCTGCTCTGCTCTTACAAGGTCGGTGAGCGCCTCGGGCGTGCCGCCGACGATGTCGCAGCTCTGCGCTTCGAGCCGCTCGCGCACCGCCGGCTCGGCGAGGAGTCTCGCGAGCGTGGCGTGCAGGCGCTCGAGGACGGGCTTCGGCGTCGCCGCCGGGGCGAACATCGCGCCCCAGGACGCCGAATCGAATCCCGGGTAGGTCTCGGCGATCGAGGGCAGCCCCGGATAGTACTTCGAGCGCTCGGCGGTGCTCACGGCGAGCGCGACGAGCTTGCCCGCCTTCACGTGCTGCGCGATCGCGCCGCCGCCCTGGATCAGCATCACCTGTACCTGGCCGGACACCAGGTCCTGCATCGCCGGCCCGCCGCCCCGGTAGTGGATCGGCATCGTTTCGATGCCCGCCGTCTCCTTGAAGAGCTCATAGGCGAGCCGGCTCGATGAGGCCGGGCCGGCCGAGCCGTAGTTGAGGCTCGCCCCTTTCTCCTTGGCGAGCGCGACGAACTCCTTCACCGACTTCACGCCGAGGCTCGGATGCACGACCAGCACCTGCGGAAAGCGGCATACCTGCATGAGCGGCGCGAAGTCGCGCAGCGGGTCCCACTTGAGCTCCTTGAAGAGCAGCTTGTTGACCGCGAAGGTGTCGAAGGTGACGAGCAGCGTGTGGCCGTCCGGCGTGGACTCGGCCACCTGCTGCGAGGCGACGGTGCCGCCCGAGGTGACGCGGTTCTCGACGATGAACGGCTGGCCGAGCTCGGTTGAGAGCGACGGGGCGAGAATGCGCGCGACGAGGTCGCTCGCGCCGCCCGGGCTCGCGGGCACGACGAGCCGCACCGGGCGCGCGGGATATTGTGCCCAAGCCGGTAGACTGAAGAGCAGAAGAAGGACGATGCGCCACATCCTTGCCATTATCGCGTGCCTCTTCGCCGCCTCGGTCGGAGCGCAGGATTATCCCGCACGCCCGATCCGCCTGATCGTGCCGATCGGTCCCGGCGGCGGCACCGATATCCTCGGGCGGCACATGGCGCAGAAGATGGGCGAACGCATGCGCGCTGGCATCGTCGTCGAGAACAAGCCCGGCGCGGGCAGCATCATCGGCACCGATTACGTCGCGAAATCACCGGCCGACGGCTACACGCTGCTCGTCGGCGGCATCTTCAACATGGTGATGAACAAGGCGCTGGTGAAGAGCCTGCCTTACGAGCCGCAGCGCGACTTCACGCCGCTCGGCTATATCTCCGCCTATCCCTTCGCCCTCGTCGCGCGCGCCGAGCTGCCGTCGGGCCTGGCCGAGTTCGTCCAATACGCGAAAGAGCGCCCCGGCAGGCTCACCTACGGCTCTCCCGGCCTCGGCACGCTGCAGCACGTCTGGGGCACGATCCTCCTCAAGCAGCTCGGCCTCGAGCTCGTGCACGTGCCGTTCAAAGCGGCGCCGGCCGTGCACCAGGAGATGCTCGCCGGTCGCATCGACGTGATGATGGACAACCTCTCCGCCGTGAAGCACCACGTGCAGTCGGGCCGGCTCAAAGCCTACGCGGTCACCTCGGCCGCGCGCACGCCGCAGCTCGAGGGCGTGCCGACACTGAAGGAGAGCGGCGTCGACTTCGAAGGCGAAAGCTGGTTCGCCCTGTTCGCCCCGGCGGCGACGCCGGCGCCGATCGTGGCCGTTCTCCGCAATGTCGTCGCGGAAGTCCTGCGCGATGCCGATTTCACCGCGCGGGTCGACAGGGACGGCGGCCGCGTGCTCGCGGTGCCGCCGGCGGAGCAAGCGAGGTTCCTCCAGGAAGAAATCGAGCGCTGGAGCGGCCTGGTGACCCGCTACGGCGTCGGGGTCGACTGATTTGGTAGACTAAAGACTGGCAACCTTGAAAGGAGGTGATCCCGTGAGAGATGACCAAGGCAACACCGGCCGGCAGGACTCTAACGGAGGATCCACCCGCACCGTGGGCAGCAAGGCGGGGGGGCAATCCTAGGATTGGGAGTCCGGCCGCGTATCTAGGCCGGCTGCCTGCACCAAAAAAGCCCCGGGCGCGCTAGCGTCTCGGGGCTTTTTCTTTGGAGCGCGATTTGAACCCGAGTCGCTGCACTGATCGCGAGCCGCGCGCCCCGATGACTAGTGGCAGGTCACCATCACGTTCGTCGGGCTCGACGCCCCGTACGCCCCACTGCCGCTCGCGACGCTGCACGTTTGGCCCATCGGCTGTGTGAGGACGGTGACGTCGTAGGCGGTACCGACGGCTAACCGGGTGGGAAAAGTGAACGGGCCGTTCGCGGATATCGAGAGATTGTCGGCGCCGTTGTTCTGCAGCACTACGCTCCCCATGAGTCCGGAAACCGTGCCGCCGACGCTGTAGGTCGGCGGTGTGCCGCCGGAGCCGCCACCGTCGTATCCGCCGCCGCCGCCGCAGGCGCTAAGGAATACGCTGGCGCAGAGAATCGCAGCTCTCATCGCACCGTATGAACGCAGCCGGGCGGCCCGCCATTCCCGTATTCCGTCCAAAAAAAAGCCCCGCCATCGGCGGGGCTCTATTCCATCGGGAGAACGGCTAGCGGCTGCGCTGCACGATCTCCGGCTCGTTCGGGTATTCCCGCGCGAGCGTCTTCCACTCGGCGCGCGCGTCGTGCTGATGACCCTCGGCCTCGAGCGTGGTGGCGTAGAAGGAGCGCGGGCCGAGATCAGTGCCGGCGGCGCGCTGCATCTCCGCCAGGCGCTCGCGCTCGGCGGCGTCGGCGATGGTGAAGGCGCCGGTGGCGCTCACCGGCTTCGTCACGCCGAGGGCGTCGACCTTCCACCGATAGCGCTTGCCGGGCTGAAGCTCGAGCGCCGGCTTGAGCGAATTCTGCTCGGTGGTCGCCTCGTGCAGGATGCCGTTGTCGGGCCCGTAGACCACCAGGCGGTAGCCTTTCGCGCCGGTGGCCGGCGTCCATTCGAACTCGGGCTCGCGCGCGAGCACCGCGGTCTTGTCCGGCCCGACGACGGCGAAGCTCGACTTCACCGCGCGCATCACGACGCTGGCCTGCTGCAGCCGCCGCCATTGGTCGCTGGACAGCCCGCCGCCGATCGACTTCTCCGGCGTTATCTTCTTCGCGTCCGCCGCCTGCCCGTCGATGACCTTCGGCGCCGCGCTCTCGAGCGCCACGCGCGCCGGGCCGGCGAAGTTGTACTGCATGCCGTTGGCGAAGTAGGTGATGGCGAGCTTCGCCGCCGGGTCGACCTTCACCTCGGTCGGGTTCTCGATGTAGCCGAGCATGCTGAGCTTGCGGGGCTTGTCGCCCTCGATCGCCCAGGCTTCGCCTTTCAGGTCGGTGATCATGGCGAAGGGCGCCGCGAGCGCCGCGTTCGCGGCAACGAGCAAGCCCGCTGCCCAGATCGTGGTTGCCGTGCGCGCCATGTCAGTCTCCCGTGGAATCTCCAGTATAGCCGTACACCTCCACCGAGGAACGTCCCTTTACCGGATGCTCGCCGAGCGGCGTGAAATTTTCCCGCCCGGCGACCTCGCCCCACACATCTTTTGATATCACCAGTGCGTAGCCGAGCTTCTTGGTGAGGCCTTCGATGCGCGAGGCGGTGTTCACCGCATCGCCGATCACCGTGTATTCGTGCCGCTGGTCCGAGCCGACATGGCCGACGACCGCGTCGCCGACGTGCAGCCCGATGCCGATGGCGATCGGCTCGATGCCGAGCGCCTTGAAGCTCGCGTTCAGGCGATCGAGGCGCACGAGCATGTCGCGCGCGCAGGCCACCGCGGCTGCCGCGGGGCGCTCGAGCGGCTGCGGCGCGCCGAAGAAGCACATCATGCCGTCGCCGATGAACTTGTCGACCGTGCCGCCTTGCGCGTGCACCGACTGCGTCATCTCGCTGAAGTAGCGGTTCAGCATGTCGATCAGCGCCTCCGGCGCCATGAACTCGCTAAGCGTGGTGAAGTCGCGGATGTCGGAGAAGAGAATGCAGATGCGCTGGCGCTTGCCGCCGAGGCCGGGCTGGATGCGGCCGGCGAGGATCTCGTCCATGATCTGCGGGCTGACGTAGCCGCCGAAGGCGTTGCGCAGCGTGGCGCGCTCGCGCGCCTGCGCGAGGGCGTCGTTCACGAAGCGGCCGCTGACGGCGAGCGTCGCCGCCAGCGCCGGCCCGGCGGACTCGAGGAACCAGCCCGCGCGCAACAGCAGCAGCGCGGCCACCGCGAGCCCGCCGATGAAGAGCGCATAGAGGGCGGCGCTCAGCGCGCTGCTGCGCAGGAAAACGAGGGCCGCGCCGGCGAGCGCGAGGGCGTAGATCAGCCAGTTGCCGAGCGGCTGCACCAGGCCGCCGTTCAGCATGGCGCGCAGGACCTGCGCATGCACCAGCACGCCGGGCACCGAGCGATTGCCCGGCTCCCAGCGCGCGAGATCGACCGGAATGGTCTTGCGGTCCTCGAACGGCAGGATGAAGCCGAGCAGCACCGGCCGCCCGCCGAGCGCCGACTCGAGTCGCGGGTCGTCCTTGTCGGCCCAATGCACCACCTCGCGGAACGGCAGGTACTGCAGCGGCTCGCCGATGCGGTAGTCGATCCAGCCGCGCCAGGGACGCTCGACGCCCAGGCGCCGCGCCATCACACCGGCGAGGCTCGGCAACGCCTCGACGCGCCGCGGATCGCACAGGAATTCGTCGAAGCGGCGGATCACCTCGTCGTCGTCCTTGCAGACGAGCACCGAGCCGACGCCGCCTTCCGCGCCCAGCATGGCAACATACGGCGCGAAGATCTCGCGGAAGTTGTTGAAGTCGTCGACGGTGCGCGCGAGCACCACGGGCGCGTGCCCGCGGATCGCGAGCAGCCCCTTGAGCAGCGCCTGGTCGAGGCCGGGAACGAGGTGCTGGTACGAGCGCTCCGGAAAGACGACGTCGAGGCCGACCACCGAAGGCTTCGCCTTGGCGAGCGCGGTGAGCAGCCGGCCGTAATGCGCGTGCCAGAAATCGCGCGGCTCGTTGAATTCGCGCAAGTCGTCGACGTCGATGCCGATGACGGCCACGTCGCGCGCCGCGGGCTGCGGCGCGACCCGGCGCCAGAACGCGAAGCCGGCATCGAGCAGCTTGCCGTTGGCGAGCGCCATCCAGTCGGCCGTGCCCTGCCCGATGATCGCCGTCAGGCTGATGGCGACGAACGCGGCCGCGGCAAACGACTTCGACGAGAACGCGGTCGCGCTCATGGTTGGCATCCGCCCCCGATGCTCAGAACAGCACGCCGGCCTGCACCCAAATGCGGCTGACTTCGTCTACGTCGGCTGTTGCAGGTTCGCTTCCCAGTTTGTGAGCATACCAGCCGCGCACATAGAGAAATCCGGGAATCGCCCACTCCACGCCTAACCCGAAGTCTGCGAGCCGGCGCGTATTCTTGCCGCTGACGCCTTCCCAGGTCTGATGATTTATTTTTGACCGTGCGCTATCGAGAAAAACGGAAGGAGTGAACTGTCCGCCCCACACGCTCCCCGCGTTGTAGCGCAGCTCCGCCTGGAAGAGATGCACGTCGTCGCCGGCCGCCTCGCCAGCTGGATAGGCCTTCACGCCGGTGATGCCGCCGACGGAAAATTTCTCCGACGAGTCTAGGTTGTCCGACGCGAATTGCCCGGTGTAGCTGAGCACCAGGCGGAGATCGTCGGTCAGGCCCTGGAGCCGGTTGGCCACGACTACAAGCTTGTAATAGTTGCCGTAAGTGCGCGCCGTAGCCGCGTCGGCGGCCACCAGAGGCGGCGAGTTGAGGACCAGGCGGCCGTGCGTGATGATCCCCTGGAACCCCGTGATCGCGCCGCCGAGGAATGCATCGCGCACGTCGCCGCCGCCGCCCCACTGGATCACCTGCCCGCTCTTCTCGTTGAGGATGTCAAGTGAGCCGATGCGGTCCTCGAACTCGCGCGACTCGAGGTTGACCTGCGCGCGCAGGTTGAAGGGCGCCGAACGCACGAGCGGGTACACGGCGCCGAGCCCGATGTAGCGTGCCGCGCCGCTCGCATTCAGGGCCGTGTAGATGTCGCCGAGCTTGTAGGTGGTCTCGGCAGCATAGCCGGCCGCGCGCAGCCCCGACGACCCGATCGGGGCATCGTAGGAAATCCGCCAGGACATCAGATTCGAGCCGGTAGTGACGACGCGGCCGCTCAGGCGGTCGCCGATCTTGAGCGGCGAGTTCGCCGTGGCACCCAGGCTCAGGCGATAGCGCCCGGTAAAGGTGCTGCCGCCGTTGTCGAGCGAGACGTCGTAGTCCGCGCTCTTGGTCGGCACGATTTCCAGCACCAGGTTGGTGTAACCGGGCTGCTCGGCGGGCTCGAGCGTCGCCTTGGGCTGGACTCCGGCAAGATCGGAAATGAGCAGGACCGCGCGCTCGAGCGTCGGGCCATGAACGATGGCTTCCTCGCGTACGCCGCCGAGCAGCGCGCGCAGCCGCGACTCGCTCAGGTCGCTGGCGTTGTTGATGTCGATGCGCTCGTAGCGGCCTTCGACCACGCGCACCTCGACGACGCCATCGCGCACGTCCTGCGCCGGAATCAGCGCCCGCGCGACGATGTAGCCGCGGCTCTTGTAGAGGTCGGTGATCCGCTCGGCCAGCGCCTGGACCTCGGCCAGCGTCAGCGCGCGGTTGGGCGGGCCGAGCAGCGCCTCGAGATCGGCGGCTGGAAATACGGTCGCGCCGGTGACGCGGAAGCGCGAGACGAAGAACGGCGGCGTGTCGGCCTTCTTTTCACCGGCCGGCGGCTCGATGCGGATCTGCGGCGCGGCGGGCTTGCGCGGCAGCTCGGGCGCGCGCAGCTCCTCCTGGATGCGCCCGGCGTCCGGCGGACGCGGCGGGAGCTGGGCCAGCGCGCCCGTCGCCACGCTGGCCAGCAGCATACCTCCCCATGCGCGCAAGACGCCGGAAAACCGCGGTGACAAGATTCCCTCCCCCGGAGAATCGCAGCGCCAGATATTAGCGGCGAAACGCGCGCAAATGATATAGGTTCACCGCGTAGATGCTGGCCGGCACGGACACCCTCGCGACGATCGCGAACCACTGGCTCGCGCGCTTCGAGCACGCCGTTAGTGCACGCGATGCGGCCGCGCTCGAGGGCCTGTTCGACCGCGACAGCCACTGGCGCGACGTCCTCGCATTCAGCTGGCAAATCCAGACCGTCAGCGGTGCGCAGGCGGTAGCCCGGCATTTGATAGCGCAGGGGGCCCGCGCGAAGCCCGCGGGTTTCAGGACCGATCCCCAGCGCACCGCGCCGCGCCATGTGACGCGCGCGGGTACGAAATGCGTGGAGGCGATCTTCCGCTTCGAGACTGCCGAGGGCCCGGCGAGCGGCGTGCTACGCCTCCTGCCCGATGAGCGCGATACGCCGAAAGGCTGGACGCTGCTCACCGCGCTCGACGAGCTGAAAGGCCACGAGGAGCGCGTCGGCCGCCTGCGGCCGAGCGGCCATGGCTACTCGCGCGATTTCGCCGGGCCGAACTGGCTCGAGCAGCGGCAGCGCTCGGCGCGCTACGCGGACCTCGATCCGGCGGTGCTGGTGGTCGGCGGCGGCCAGGCCGGCCTCTCGATCGCCGCGCGGCTCGGGCAGCTCGCGGTCGACACGCTGATCGTCGATCGCTGGCCGCGCATCGGCGACAACTGGCGCCGGCGCTACGCCGCGCTGACGCTGCACAACCAGGTCCACGTCAACCACCTGCCGTACATGCCGTTTCCGCCGAACTGGCCCGTCTACATCCCGAAGGACAAGCTGGCCAACTGGTTCGAGGCCTACGTCGAGGCGATGGAGCTCAACTACTGGACGGGGACCGAGTTCGAGGGCGGCAGCTACGATGAAAGCGCGGAGCGCTGGACCGTCGCGCTGCGCGGCGCGGACGGCTCCGTGCGCGAGCTGCATCCGCGGCATGTCGTCCTCGCCACCGGCGTGAGCGGAATTCCGCACCTTCCCGAGATTCCGACGCTCGGCAAGTTTGGCGGCAGGGTGATGCATTCCAGCGAGTACGAGGACGGCGAGACGATGAAGGTGAAGCACGCGCTGGTCATCGGCACCGGCAACAGCGGCCACGACATCGCGCAGGATCTCTACTCCGCCGGCGCCGAGGTCACGCTCATCCAGCGCAGCCCGACGCTGATCATCAACTGCGACCCGAGCGCGCAGCTCGTCTACGGCCTTTACAGCGAGGGCCCGCCGCTCGAGGACTGCGACCTCATCACCGCTTCAGTGCCGCTCGCGCTGGCGCGAAAGACGCACCAGCTCGCCACTGCGCATGCCAAGGATCTAGACAGGGAACTGCTCAGGCGGCTCGAGCGCAAGGGGTTCCGGCTCAGCGACGGCGAGGAAGGGACCGGATGGCAGTTCCTGTATCTCACGCGCGGCGGCGGCTACTACTTCAACGTCGGCTGCTCGGATCTGGTGGCCGACGGCAAGATCGGCCTGGCGCAGTTTTCGGACATCGCCGAGTTCGTCGCCGAAGGTGCCCGCATGAAGGACAGGACGATATTGCGCGCCGAGCTGATCGTGCTGGCCACGGGCTGGAAGGGCCAGGAGCACCAGGTGCGCAAGCTCTTCGGCGCCGAGGTGGCCGCGCGCGTCGGCCCGGTCTGGGGATTCGGCGACGGCCAGGAGCTGCGCAACATGTTCACGCGCACCGCGCAGCCGGGCCTTTGGTTCATCGCCGGCAGCTTCGCGCAGTCGCGCATCTATTCGAAGTACCTCGCGCTGCAGATCAAGGCGAGCGA
>DASQAW010000343.1:0-2476 GCA_035635495.1 Burkholderiales bacterium | reverse complement strand
CCGGACTTCCCGGCGAAGAGCTTCAAGGAAATGGTGGCGTACGCCAAGGCGAACAGCGGAAGCGTGAACTTCACCAGCTGCGGCGTGGCGTCGCCGCAGCACCTCGCGGGCGAGCTGCTGGCGGTCGAAGCCGGCTTCAAGTGGACGCACGTGCCCTACAAGGGCTGCGCCGACGCGCTCACCGGCGTGCTCGGCGGCCAGGTGCCGGTGTTCATCAGCACCGTGGCGCACTTCAATCCGCAGATCAAGCACGGCAAGCTGCGCGGCTACGCCATCCTCAGCCCGGCGCGCAGCAAGTTCTCGCCGGACTATCCGACCGCGACCGAGGAAGGCTATCCGAACATGCAGTTCGACCTCTGGTTCGGCCTGATGACGTCGAGCCGCGCGCCGGCCGCCGTCCAGGCGCGGCTCAACGCGGAGCTCAACAAGGTGCTGCAGGCGCCCGACCTGCGCGAGAAGCTGGCGCAGCAGTACTACGAGCCGATCGGCGGCACGCCCGAGCGCTTCGCCGCCGCGATCAAGGCGGACATGGAGCGCTACGGCCGCGCCATCAAGGAGGCCGGCATCAGGCCGGAATGAAAATGGGGTCAGAGCAATTTTCCTGTAACACCTGCGTGCGTTAGTAGTTACCGGAAAATTGCTCTGACCCCTTTATGCTGATTCTAAGCAACGAGGAGATCTCAAAGCTCCTCAGCGTCCAGGAGTGCATGGCGGCGCTCGAGCCGATGTACCGCGACGTGGCGGAGGAGCGGGTGCTGTTCTCGCCGCGCGTCGACAATATCGCGCCGAATCCCCACCCCCACGCGTACTACGCCTTCAAGCACATGGGCGGCACGTGGCCGGCGCAGGGCGTGCAGGCGCTGCGCATCAACTCGGACGTGGTCACGCATCCGCTGGTCGCCGGCAAGCCGCGCCGGGTCAAGCAGCCGCTCGCCGACGGCCGCTGGGTCGGGCTCGTGCTGCTCTTCAGCACCGAGACCGGCAAGCTGCTGGCGATGTTTCCCGACGGTGTGATGCAGCGCCTGCGGGTCGGCGCGACCAGCGGCCTCGGCCTCAAGCACCTCGCGCGCGAGAAGGTCGAGCGGCTCGCGCTCATCGGCAGCGGCTGGCAGGCGGGCACGCAGCTCGCCGCGGCGCTCGCCGTGCGGCCCTTCCGCGAGGTGCGCGTCTATAGCCCGCGCCGCGAGACGCGCGAGGCGTTCGTCGCCGAGTCGCGCAAGCTGCACAAGGTGGACATCCGCGCGCTCGACAGCGCCGAGGCCTGCGTCGAGGGCGCCGACGTGATCGCGGCGGCGACCTCCTCCATGGTGCGCGTGATCGAGCCGCGCTGGCTGCAGCGCGGCGTTCACATCAGCACCATCAAGACGCAGGAGGTCGACGCCGAGGTGCTCGGGCGCTGCGACCGCGTGGTCATGAGCAATCGCCGCCAGACCAAGCACTACGACAACGTCATGCAGGGCACGCCGAACGTGAAGGCGGAAAGCGCGCGCGGCTGGTGGAACGACGGCAGCGTAAAGGTGAACTTCCCCGACCTCGCCGACGTCATCGCCGGCCGAGCGAAAGGCCGGCAAAGCGATCGCGAGATCACCGCGTTCCTGAACAACGTCGGCACCGGGCTGCAGTTCGCCGCCGCCGGCGCCTACGTGCTGAAGAAGGCGCGCGCGCAACGCGCCGGCACCGAGCTGCCCGACGACTGGTTCACCGAGGACGTGCACCCGTAGTCATTCCGGACTCCGCGCCGTCCGGCGTTGGCGTAACAGTCGCGTACGCAAAATGGCCCCCGTCACCAACACGGGGAGATCCGATGGAACCCGAAGAGCTTTTCGACGACGGCCTGGATTTCGTGGACGAGGAAGACTTCGACGGCGAGGACTGGGACGAGGAGACGCTCGGCCTGGATGTCGCCGAGCTCGACGCCGATTCCATCGCGCGCGAGATCGGCGTCAGGCCGTAGTACGCGCTTCTAGCGCACCGGCAGCGTAAAGCTGAAGGTCGAGCCCTTGCCGGGCGCGCTCTCCAGGCGGATCTCGCCGCCGTGGAGCTCGACCAGCTTCTTGGTCAGCGTCAGCCCGAGGCCCGTGCCCTCGGCCTTGCGCAGCGCATCGCGCCCGACCTGCTTGAACTCCTCGAAGACGATCGCCTGATCCTCCGGCGCGATGCCGATGCCGGTGTCGCGCACCGACACCTCGACCCGCGAGTCCACGCGCGCGGCCGAGACATGCACCCGGCCGCCGTCAGGCGTGAACTTCACCGCGTTTGAAAGCAGGTTGAGCAGGATCTGCTTCACCTTGCGCTCGTCGGCATTGAGCTCGCCGAGCGCCGGGTCGAGCTCCGAGCCGAGCTGGATGCCGTGGCGCTGCGCGCGCTCGCGCACCAGCGTCATGGCATTGGAGATCGCGGTGGGCAGGTGGAAGGTCGAGAGCTCGAGCTCCATGCGCCCGGCCTCGATCTTCGACAGGTCGAGGATGTCGTTGAT
>DASQAW010000342.1:0-1836 GCA_035635495.1 Burkholderiales bacterium | reverse complement strand
AACGGCCGCTTCAAGGGCGGCTACATCACGCGCCGCTACGGCGACCCGGCGAACGGCATCCACGCCGTGCAGCTCGAGCTTTCGGAGGCGACCTACATGGATGAGAAGGCGCCGTACAAATTCCGCGACAACCTGGCGAAGCGACTGCGGCCGCAGCTCAGGACGCTGCTCGAGCTCTATCTCTCTATCGGCAAATAATTACGTACTAAGTACAGAATTGCCGCCGCGCACGACGCCGACGCAGGGATTGGCGCCGATCGCATAAGCGAGTTCTGCGGGCGAGTCGACCTCCCAGAGCGCGAAATCGGCGGCCTTGCCGACTTCCAGCGTGCCGTGCGTTGCCTGCATGCCGAGGGCACGAGCGCCGTTGACGGTGAAGCCGGCAAGCGCCTCGTCCGGTGTGAAATGGAACAGCGTGCACGCCATGTTCATCGCGAGGAGCGGAGAGCTCAGTGGTGATGAGCCGGGGTTGTGGTCGGTCGCGAGTGCGATCGGCACGTGGCTACGCCGTAGCGCGGCGATCGGCGGCAGCTTGGTCTCGCGCAGGAAGTAGAACGCGCCGGGCAGCAGCACCGCGGCAATGCCCGCGCGGGCCATCGCTTCGACGCCCTGCTCGCTCGTGTATTCGAGGTGGTCAGCGGAGAGGGCGTGATACTTGGCCGCCAGCGCGGCGCCGCCGAGGTCGGAGAGCTGATCGGCATGGAGCTTCACCGGCAGGCCGAGCTTCTTCGCGGTATCGAACACGCGCGCCGTCTGGTGCCGGTTGAACGCGATGCGCTCGCAGAACGCGTCGACGGCATCGACCAGGCGCTCGCGGGCGGCGGCGGGGAGCACCTCGTCGCAGACGAAGTCGATGTAGTCGTCGCCGCGTCCCTTGTATTCCTCCGGCAGCGCATGGGCGCCGAGGAAGGTGGTCTTCACCGTAAGACCCTTGAGCTGGCGGGCGACGCGCAGCATCTTGAGCTCGGTGTCACGATCCAGGCCGTAGCCGGACTTGACCTCGATGACCGCCGTGCCCTCGGCGAGCCACTGGCGCAATCGCTTCTGGGCCGAAGCCATGAGCTCGGCTTCCGGTGCGGCACGGGTGGCGCGCACAGTGGAGACGATGCCGCCGCCGGCCTTGGCGATGTCCTCGTAGCTCGCGCCCTTCAGGCGCAGCTCGAACTCGTGCGCACGGTTGCCGGCGTAGACCAGGTGAGTGTGGCAATCGACGAACCCGGGCAGGATCCAGGCGCCGCGCGCGTCGTGCTCGTGGCGCGCCTGGTCTTTCCATCCGGAGCGCGGGCCGACCCACGAAATGCGGCCTTCGGTGACGGCGATGGCGCCGTCCGCGATCTGGCTACGGCCTGCCATGGTCGCGAGCTTGGCGTTCAGCCAGACGGCGTCGTGCATGTGGCTATGATAGCGGCGTGAAAAAATACTTCGCGCGCGATGCGCTGCTGCCCTCGGGATGGGCGCGCGACGTGCTTCTCAGTGTCGACGGCGGCGAGATCACCGGCGTGGAAACAGGCGGCGCGCCGGACGGCGCCGAGCGCCTGCAGGGCCCGCTGCTGCCGGGGATGGCGAACCTGCATTCCCACGCCTTCCAGCGAGGCATGGCCGGACTCGCGGAGATACGTGGCTCGCCCGACGATGACTTCTGGACCTGGCGCGAGCTCATGTATCGCTTCGTCGAGCGCGTCACGCCCGAACAGGTGGAGGCGATCGCGCTCGGGCTCTATATCGAGATGCTCAAGAACGGCTATACGGCCGTGGCGGAGTTCAACTATCTCAACCAGCCGCACGAGATGCTTGACCGCCATCTAGCCGCCGCACGGGCCGCGGGCACCGGCATCA
>DASQAW010000341.1:0-11196 GCA_035635495.1 Burkholderiales bacterium | reverse complement strand
GGCTGCCGGTCGCGAACTTCCTGATGCTCAATCCGAGCACGGCGGACGAGTTCAAGCTGGACCCGTCGTGCACGCGTGCGCGCCGCTACGCCGAGCGCTGGGGTTATGGTTCAGTACTAGTAACGAACATATTTGCCTGGCGTGCTACCGACCCCGACGAGATGAAGGCAGCGCGCGATCCGGTCGGCCGCGGCAACGACCGCGCGATCGTGCGCGCCGCGCGCGAGTCGGCGATCGTGGTGTGCGCGTGGGGAAACCATGGCGCGCACCGGGGCCGTTCAGATTCCGTTAGAGATCTCTTGGCCAAGGCGGGCATCGCGCCGCGCGTGCTGCGCATGAACGGCGGCGGCGAGCCGGCGCATCCACTTTATTTGCCCGGCGATCTGAGGCCCATCATGAACTGAGCGCTGGCCGCCATAGTCACCCCGGCTCAGGCCGGGGGTCCGGCGGAGCTACAGCCTCCGGTGACGTGCGATCGGCGGTCCGCGATATTTTGCGCGCACTCGGAGGAAATTAAATGCGCGCGTTCCCATTGATTGTGTGTTCCCTGGTTCTCGGCCTCGCGGCTTGCGGCGGCGGCGGCGGTGATGGAGGTGGTGGAAGCGCTGGCGCCGGTGGCGGCGGCGGTGGCGGCGGTGGTGGCGGCGGCGGTACTCCTCCGCCTCCTCCGCAAGTACCACTGGTTTACATGGGCGCGTCGACGCTCGCCACGGTCAGCGCGACCAACGCGGGCGTCCTCGCGTCCAACGTCATGGCTGCAAGCGCCGCCGTACGGGTCGTCGGCCTGGTCGGCGGTGCCTCGCTGGCGGCCGGCCAGTCCAAGGCCTGCGATAGCGGCTCGATCAGCAGCTCGGGCAACGTCGCCGCCGACGGAACGGGCACCGTCTCGCTCAGCTTCAACGACTGCCGCGTCGGCGCCGACACGCTCAGCGGCGCGGCATCGATGAGCATCGCCGGCTTCAACGCGACGAATCAGGCCATCACCGACGCGACCGTGAACATTACGCGGATCAGCTTCCGCGGGCCGAGCGGCAACGGCGACCTCACGGGCACGGTGCGCGCCCAGGTCCCCGTCCCCGCAAACAGCCAGGCAACGACCAGGACGCTCACCGGGAACATCATCACCCAGGACAGTACGGGCCGCATGACGAAGACGGAGAGCCTGGTCCTCGTCAACGTGTACGACAATGCGCTGGCGCCGACCTTCTTCAACGAGAGCATCACCGGGCGCGTTTTCGACAGCGTCGCGGGATACGTCGATGTCACGACCACCACGGCGCCTTTCACCGCGCCATGGGGACCTCTCTATTTCGCCACCTCGTCGCAGTCGTTCCCCGACTGGGGGCTGATCAACCTGGCCGGCGCGCCAGCTACTACCAGCGGGCCCGCTAGCCGGGCACGCGTCACCGCGCTCGCGATCGACCTGGCGAAGATCGAGGTGGACGCCGACGGCAACGGCATCTTCGAAAACGCCGCGCGCATGCGCTGGATTGATTTCAACACGGCGATCGGCGCCGACCTGGCGGACAGCGACGGCGATGGCATGCACAACAGCTGGGAAACGGCGATGGGCCTCAACCCAGGCGATCCGAGCGACGCCAACGGCGACGCCGACGGCGACGGCTTCAGCAACCGCACCGAGTACCTCGACGGCACCAGTGCAGCCACCAACGGCTCGGTGCCGCCGCCGGTGCACATGCTCTGGCTCACCGACGCCAGGGATCTCACCTACGACGCGACCAACGGGCAGATCGATGTCACGGTACCGGGCAACGTGGTGCCGCTCGACCCGGTGACCCGCGAGCTCGGTGCGCCGGTCCCGGCCGCGCCCCCGAGCGCCCCGGCGGACACGGGTGCCTTCACCTACACCACGGCCGGCGAGCAGATCGACACGGCGACGGGCACGGTGGTCGGTACGTTCGCCGGAGTGGATCCGGCGCAACGGAACCACAACCTCGTCGTACCTAACGCGTCGATCGGCCGCGTGTTCTACCTGACTCCGTCGGTGACGGTCGGAGCGGTCCCGGGGACGTGGACGTTGAGCGCGTTCGACACGAACACCCGCGCGTTGCTCGGCAGCCTCGACATGAAGGTGAGCGGCGAGCCCGGCAGCCTCATCCGCTACGGCGCGAAGGGCATCGCCTTCCGCACCGACATCGGGTATGTCTTCCTCGTGGAGACGTCGACTCTCGTTCCGTAGCATTCAGCAGCCCTCTTATCGGGGTCAGGCGCCGAATTCGCAATTCGGTCCTGGCCCCGATTCACGTGGTCATGGGACTGTGTTCGCCCGCGAACCGGCGTAGGCTGGTTCGCGGGAGGATTCATGAACAAGCGGGGTCGCATCGGGGCACTCGTCTGCGCGTGGCTGCTCGCTAGCTGCGGCGGCGGCGGCGGGGGTGGGGACGCAAACCTGGAACCACCACCACCGCCAGCTCCGGATCTCGCTGGCGTCTGGGCCGGCGTATGGCAGGGAAACGATCAGCGTCTCGGCCTGGTTAGTGGCACATGGGAAGTCGTCATAACGCAGGGCGCCAGGTCCGCTTCCGGACCCGCTGTGCTGCTGGGGGACGTCGACTGCATGGACGGGACCATGCAGACTACCTTTGCCGAGCACACTCCAGTCAACGGCACGCTAGCGCGTGCGGCGTGCGGCTCGGTGACTTGGCAGCTCACCTCGCTCAACCAGTCCGAGAGCACAGCTTCCGGAAGCTGGAACAACGCCGTAACTGGGGGGGCCGGAACGCTCATCGGAAGGCGGATCTCCCTAGGAGCTGGCAAGCCGCGCATTCTGCATGTGCATCCGCCCGCCGGCCTCTCCGGTACCGTGGTCACGATCGTAGGCGAGTCGCTTGGCGCCGTGGATCAACTCATCATCGGGGACGCTGCAGCAGCATTCATCGGCGACTCGACGCGTCTGGTGGCACGCGTACCGCCGCACGCTAAGACCGGTGCCGTTGAAGCAAGCATTCAGTTGACCCGTCTCGCTGGAAGTAGCCCGCGCTCGTTCAGCACGGACGTATCGTCGCCCACCGCCACGATGGGCAGTACGGTCAATAACGGCGTAGCGCCGGCGGCTATCGCGGTTAGCCCGGATGGCCGGAAGGTGTATGTCGCGCAGCGCAGCACGTCCCCCGGCGGTTCGGTGCGCCTGCTGCGAGTCCCGGGCTTGCAGCAGCTGGCAAGTTCTCCGACCATAGCGCTGCACGATGCGCGGAGCGTCGTCGCCAGTCCGGACGGGAAGCGCGTGTACGTGGCGGTGACAGGTGTTGGCGTGTTGGTGATGGATGCCGCCAATCTAGCAGTGCTTGAGACCATCTCCGTCGCAATCGATGACCAAGGACGCGACAATCCCCAGGGCTTGGCACTGAGTCCCGATGCCAGGCTGCTCCTCGTCTCGAGTGGCACGTCCGGCGGTGCCGTGCGCGTCATCCGCCTTTCGGACAGCCGGGAAATCGTCACGGTAGCCTTGGGCACGGGAATCGCTCCTCTCGGTGTAGCTTTCAGTGCCGACGGCGCCCAGGCTTATGTGGCGGGCGCCGACATCGCGGGAGGAACAGGCAACCTCATTACCTTTGAGCCTACGACGGGGAATGTCACCGCCAGCACTGCGGTCGGGGCGCAACCTACCGCTATTGCGGTGAGTCCAGACGGCCAGTTCGTCTTCGTCAGCAACCAGGCCAGCAACAGCGTTTCGCGGTACAGCACCGCGAACCAAGCCGTCCTTTCCACTACGACCGTCAGCCTCGCCCCTACCGGCATCGCTTTCGCGCCGGACGGCACCCGCGTGTACGTCGCCAACCGTGACGGCCGCGCGGTGAATGTGCTTAATTCAGCTACCGGCCTGCTCGAGGCCAACGTTGGGGGAGTTGGCGCCGGGCCAATTGCAATCGCCATGCACCCGCTCGGAACGGCCGCGTACGTGGCGAGCGTCAGCGGCCAAACCGTGGCCGAAATCGGTGGAATGCGAACGCTGAGCGTGCTGTTGGCGGGGAGCGGCCAAGGCTTCGTGCGGTCCGACCCGCCGGGGATTGAGTGCGGCATCGGCAGCTTTGGTAGTGGGGCAACAGCTTGCATTGCCCCTTTCATCGCTGGGACAACGGTTACCCTAACTAGATTTCCCGATAGGGATTCGCATTTCATCCAAACGCACTTTGCTTGCGATGATCAGGTATTCCTCAGCGTTGATGTCGCTTGCCGAGTAGAGTTCGAAAAGAACGTCCCCCAGCAGGGTGGCAGTTGTTTCATTGCGACCGCTGCCTACGGTAGTGCGATGGCGCCGGAGGTCGAGCTGCTGCGTAAGTTCCGCGACCGCCACCTGATGACCAACGCGCCCGGGCGCGCGTTCGTCGCCTTCTACTACCGCTATTCGCCGGCGCTCGCGGAAGCGATCCGGCCGCACGACAGCCTGCGGGCGATCGTGCGCGCGGCGCTGTGGCCGATTGTCTGGGCCGTCAAAGCCACACCGTAAGCCAGAAGCCGAGCTGGTTGGTGCGGTTGACGTCGCGCCACTTGGGGAAGTAGACGACGTTGAACGTCACGCGGCGCCACTCGTACGCCGCGACCGGCGCGGGCGCGACGAACGCCTTGCCATCGTTGTACGTGTCGCTCTTGAGGAGCACCAGCGCGCCGCCGAGGCGCAATCCTTCGGTCGCGTGCCATAAGCCGCCGCCGCCGGCGAGCAGTGCGGTATTGGCCTTCGAGTCGCGATAGAAGCCGGCATCGGCGAAGAGATCCCAATCTGCGCTATGGCTCTTGCGCCAGCGCAGGCCCAGGCCGGGGTTGAATTCGTGCGTCAGGCCGAGGTCCTTCGCCTTGTCGCGGTCGAAGTGGTAGGAGGCGCCGTAGAGGTTCAGGCCGATATCGGCGGACGCAAGAGCCGCGTGGGCCGCGAGGCCCATGACGAGGATGGCGCGGAGCAATCTAGCGGACCAGCGTGTTGATCTCGATGATCGGCATCAGCACGGCGAGCACGATGCCGAGGACGATGGCGCCCATCGCGAGGATCAGGAGCGGCTCGAGCAGCGTGCTGAGCGCGAGCGCGCGGCGCTCGGCCTCGCGCGAGAGGTTGGTGGCGGCGCGCTCGAGCATCGCGGCGAGCTCGCCGGTCGCCTCGCCGCTCGCGGCGAGGTGCACCAGCACCGGCGGGAACACTTTCTGGCGGCCGAGCGCGACCGCGAGGCCCTGGCCCTCGCGCACCGCCTCGATGATCTCGCCCACCGCGGCGGCGAGCACGCTGTTGGCGAGCGTGGCGCGCGCGGCGTCGAGCGCGCGCAGGAGCGGCACGCCGGCGCCGGTGAGGATGGCGAGCGTCGAGGCGAAGCGCGCGGTGTCGACGCCGCGCAGGATGCGGCCGAAGAGCGGCAGCCTGAGCAGCCAGCGGTCGACGAGCAGGCGCCGGCCGGGGAGGCGCAGCCAGGCGCGCACGCCGAACGCGCCAATTATGGCAATCAGGAGAACCCAGATGCCGGCGACGCGGATGAACCAGGTGATGCCGAGCAGCACGCGCGTCGGCCAGGGAAGCACCTGGCGGGTGTTGGAGAACACCTCCACTACCTGCGGCACGACATAGGTCATCAGGAAGATCACGATGGCGAAGGCCACGCCGGTGACGACGGCAGGGTAGAGAAAAGCGGCGAGCACCTTGCCGCGCAGCGCCAGCCGCTCCTCGAGGTAGGTCGCGAGCCGCTCCATCACGCCGCCGAGCTGGCCCGAGTCCTCGCCCGCGGCGACGCTCGCGCGGTAGACCTCGGGGAACTCGCGCGGGAACTGGCCGAGCGCGTCGGCGAGGCGGTGGCCGGCGAAGACGTCGCTGCGCACCGCCGCCAGCACTTCGCGCACCGCGCGCTCCTCGGCCTGCTCGATCGTCGCGCTCAGCGCCAGCGCCACCGGCAGGCCGGCGGTGAGCAGGCTGGCGAGCTGCCGCGTGGCGAGAGCGAGCTCGCCCTCGGAGAACTGGCGGCGCCGCCGGCGGGTCTTGACGACGGTTGAATCGACGCCCAGGGGCACCAACCCCCGAGCGCGCAATGCCGCGCGCGCGGCCTGCGGGCTCTCGGCCTCGACCAATCCCTTCTCGATGCGGCCGGCGCTGTCGGCGGCCTCGAAGCGGAACGAGGGCATTCGCCCTAGCGCTCGCGCGTCACGCGCACCAGCTCTTCCGCCGAGGTGACGCCGGCGTCGACCCAGCGCTTGCCGTCCTCGGCCAGCGGCCGGAAGCCGCCCGCCGCGGCGAGCTCGGCGAGGCGATCCTCGCTGGCCCGCGAATGGATGGCGGAGCGCATGGGCTCGTCGATTTCCAGCAGCTCGTAGATGCCGGTGCGGCCGAGATAGCCGGTCTGCAGGCACTTCGGGCAGCCCGCGCCGCGGCAGTCCTGGCAGAGCTTGCGCAAGAGGCGCTGGGCGCCGATGCCGAGGATGGAGGAGGAGAGGAGGAAGGGCTCGATGCCCATGTCCAGCAGCCGCGTGACGGCGGAAATCGAATCGTTGGTGTGCAGCGTGGCGAGCACGAGGTGGCCGGTGAGCGAGGCCTGCACCGCGATCTGCGCCGTCTCCTGGTCGCGGATCTCGCCGATCATGATGACGTCGGGGTCCTGGCGCAGGATCGCGCGCAGCGCGCGCGCGAAGGTCATCTCGATGCGCGGGTTGACCTGCGTCTGGCCGATGCCGGCGAGGTCGTACTCGATCGGGTCCTCGACCGTCATGATGTTGGTGCTCGCGGAATCGAGGCGCGAGAGCATGGCGTAGAGCGTGGTGGTCTTGCCGCTGCCGGTCGGGCCGGTGACCAGCACGATGCCGTGCGGCTGGTTCACCAGCCGATCGAAGGCGGCGAGGACCTCGGCCGACATGCCGAGGCTCTCGGGCTCAAGGCGCCCCCGTTCCTTATCCAATAACCTCAAGACAACCCGCTCGCCATGCCCCGTGGGCAGGGTGGAGACGCGGACATCGATCGGGCGGCCGCCGAGGCGCAGCATGATGCGGCCGTCCTGCGGCAGGCGCTTCTCGGCGATGTCGAGGTTGGCCATGATCTTGATGCGCGAGACGAGCGCCGGGTGCAGCCCGCGGCGGGGGCGCACGATGTCGCGCAGCACGCCGTCGACGCGGTAGCGCACCACCGAGGACGCTTCGAACGGCTCGACATGCACGTCGGACGCGCCCTCGGCCACCGCCTGCGACAAGAGCGCGTTCAGCATGCGGATGATCGGCGCGTCGTGGCGCGCTTCCAGCAGGTCCTCGACCTCGGGCAGGTCCTCCATCAGGCGGCCGAGCTCGGCCTCGCCCTGCACCTCGTCGACCACGTTTGCTGCCCCGCCACGCCCCTCGGCGTAAGCCGCGTGCAGCGCGGCGTCGAACGCCGGTTGCGCGACGAGCTCGGGCTGGATGTCGCGGCCGAGGCTGCGGCGCAGCTCGCCGATCGCGGCGGGCGGCGTGGCGCTCGTCACCCAGAGCACCAGCCGGCCGTCGCGCTCGGCGGCGGGCAGGACCGAGTGCGCCTTGGCAAAGGCGTAGGGAATCATCACGGCGCCGGCGCCACGGGTCCTTTGATCTCGGGCAGCACGGGGTGCGGGGCGGGCGTCGTCACTTCCTCCATGCGGCGCATCGCGTCGTAGCGGTCGATGGTGACCCCGCGCACGTCGGCGTCCTCGCGCACGATGAAGGGCCGCAGGAAAACCATCAGGTTCGTCTTCTGCTGCCGGCGCGTCTCGAAGCGGAAGAGCTGGCCGATGAGCGGGATATCGCCCAGCACGGGCACCTTCTCGGTGTTGCTCGTCACGCTGTCCTGCACGAGACCGCCGAGCACCACGATCGAGCCGTCGTCGACCAGCACGTTGGTCTCGATCGCGCGCATGTTGGTGATGATGCCGGCGGGGTTCGAGGTGTCCTGCACGCTCGACACCTCCTGGTAGATCACCAGCTTGATGGTGCCGCTCTCGCTGATCTGCGGCCGCACGCGCAGCGTCAGGCCGACGTCGCGCCGCTCGACCGTCTGGAACGGGTTCACCGTGGCGGCGCCGCTCGACGCGGACGTCACGAACTGGCCAGTGACGAAGGGCACGTTCTGGCCGACGATGATGCGCGCCTCCTCGTTGTCGAGCGTGAGGATGTTCGGCGTGGAGAGGATGTTGGCTTTCGACATGCTCTCGAGCGCGCGCGCCAGGAACTGGAGGTTGGTCACGGTGCCGATGCCCGGCAGCGTGATCTGCCCTCGCGCGACGCCGATCGAGAGCCCGGTGCCGACGGTCGCCGGGTTTTGCGAGATGCCGATGATGTTCTGCCCGGTGGTGCCGAAGTTGGTGCCGGCGAAGCCCGCCGCGCCCCCGCTGCCCTGCAAGTGGCTGGTCCCCGCCTGCCACTGGATGCCGAACTCGGCCGCCTGGTCGCTCGTCACCTCGATGATCAGGCTCTCGATGAAGACCTGCGCGCGGCGCGTGTCGAGCTTGTCGATCACCGCGCGGAGGCTCCGGTACACCGCGTCGGGCGCGATGATGATCAGCGTGTTGGTCGCGGGATCGGCCTGGATCTGCGCGCCGGCGAGCTGGCCGGAGACCGCCGCCGGCGTTGCGGCCGCGCCGGTGAGCGGACGCGCAGGCGCGGTGCCGACCGGCCGCGAGCCGGTCTGGATCTGGCTCTGGAACCCCGGCTGGCCGGAGAGCGGCGTGCCTTGGTCCGGCGCGATGCCCAGCAGCGTGCGCGCGAGGTTCGCGGCGTTGGCGTTCTTCAGATAGACGACGTGGATGTTGCCCGGCGCGGCCGAGGGCTGGTCGAGCTTCTGCGCCAGCACGCGCACGAGGTTCGCGCGCGCCGGCGTCGTCGCGCGCACGAGCAGCGTGTTGGTGGACGGCTCGGCGAGCACGCTGACGCGGCCCGCGTCCGCGCCGGCCTGCGCCGGCTGCTCGAGCAACCGCGCGAGCAGCACCGCGACGTCGCTCGCGATCGCGTACTGCAGGGGAATCACGTCGACCTCGGAGCCGGCGGGCGTGTCGATGGCGGCGATGATGCGCGCGATGCGCCGCACGTTCTCGGCGTAGTCGGTGACGACGATGGTGTTGTTGCCGGCGTAGGCGTTGATCGGGTTGTTGGTGGAGACGAGCGGCCGCAGCACCTGCGCGATGTTCACCGCCGACTCGTAGTTCAGGCGGAAGATCTGCGTGACGATCTCGTCGCCGCGCGCGCTGGCCGCCGATTGCACCGGCCCGCCCTGCATCCTCGCGTCGGCCTCGGGCACCACGCGGATCACGCCGCCGGCGTCGACCAGCGCGATGCTCTGCAGCCTGAGCGCCGTGGTCAGCGCGGCGAGCGCCTGGTCGGGGGTGACAGGCTGGTCGACCATCAGCGTGACCGTGCCTTTGACGCGCGGATCGACGATGAACGTGCGGCCGGTGAAGTCGGCCATCGCGCGCGCCACCGCCTCGATGTCGGTGTTGACGAAGTTGAGCGTGAGCCGCTGCTGCTGCCGGGGCTGCGCCAAGGCCGCACTGCAGAGCGCGGCCGCCAATACGAAACTGAGCGCTCGCGCCGCCAGCCAGTGCGCGATGCCGTCCTCCTGTGGATGGCTCATGTGCCTCTCCTTTTTTCTACGTATCGATCGCCAGCAACACCTTGTCTCCCGAGCGCATGCCGAGCACGCCGAGGAGCCCGTTCAATGCGGGCCGCATCTCCGGCTCGGCCGCCGCGACTCCTTTGAAGCGGATGCGGGAACCTTCCATTGTGCCTTTTCCCTGCATCTGCAGCGGGCCGCTGAGCGTGAGCAATTCCATGGTCGGCGGCGCGCCCGCCCCGGCAATGCGCAGGCGGTAGCTGCCGAGCGGCGCTACGGTAGACAGCGCCGAGCGCGCGTCGCGCCAATCCACCTGCAGCTCCCCTTGTACCGCCGTGCCGCGGATCTCGCTATCGCTCCAGGCGAGCTCCAGCACTCCGCCCGGGCGCAGCGTGTTGAATGGGGCGCCCGCGCTCGCCAGCACGCCGGCCGGAAGCCGCGCGCCGCCTTTGGCGAAGCGGACACCGCGCGCGCCGAGCGAAAGCTCGAGCGGCCGGTTGAGCCAGGGATGACTGATCTGCGCCTCGATGCGCGCGGTGTTGAGCGACTGAATGCGCCACTCGACCCGCCCGGGGACGAGCGTCGTCTCGCGGCCGTCGCTGAAGCCGAGCAGCGCCGAGCCCTGCCAGAGCGTGCCGCGCGCGTCGACCAGCCGCAGCTTGCTGCGCGCCTCCAGCCAATCCCCCACCCATGCGGCCGGCGCGCGCACGACGATGGTTGCCATGGCACTCAGTAGGAGAAGGAGCGCGATGCCAATGACTCTGGTCATGCCTGCCCCAGGAAAGAAAAAGGGGTCAGAGCAATTTTCCTGTAACACCTAGGACTGCGTGGGAACGTGTTACAGGAAAATTGCTCTGACCCCTTTTTCATTTCGGTCCCACCGGCGTGAGCGTGACGTCCGCATCCACCACGCCGGGCGCGACGCGCGCGAGGCGCGCGCTGCTGACGCGCAGCGGCAGCTCGGTCGACACTTCCTGCAGCCACGCGAGCCAGGCCGCGGCATCCGCGCGGCGCGCGGACACCACGAGCCGGTCCTCGTCGTCGCGGATGGTGCCGACCGCGATGTTGCGCTCGGCCAGCATCCGGCCGAGCGCGGCCTTGGTCTGCGCGGGCGCTTCGGGCGCGCGCGTGCGCCCCTTGAGATTCTTCGCTTCGGCGGCGAGCGCGTCGAGCTCCACCGCCTCGGCGCGCAGCCGCGGCAGCTCGGCGGCGAGGCGGTTGCGGGCCCGCCACGCGGGTTCGATGCCGACCAGGTAGAGCAGGGCGGCGCCGACCAGCACGCTCGCCGCGATGACCGCGAGGCGCTCGCGGCGGGAGAGGCCGATCCACCACTGTTTCATGAGCCATCCCCCTTCGCACGCACGCTGAGCGTGGCCTCCGAAAACCGGCCGCTGAGGCCAGCCGCCGATAGCTTCTCCAGCACCGCGTCGCGCTTCTTCTCGATCGCGCGCGGCTCGAAGTCGACGCGCAGGGTGTTATCGCGGAATTCGAGCGCGCGGACCGCGTCGCTCTCACTGGCGAGGGCGCGGGCGAGGGTCGCCGAGAGGCCGAGGAATTCGCGCGGATCGGCGCTGCCCGCGCCGGCGCGGAGGTCGGCGAGGCCGCGGCGCATCTGCGCCAGCGGGTCGAGCACCACCGGCGTCGAAGGAAACGCCTGGCGCAGC
>DASQAW010000340.1:0-4239 GCA_035635495.1 Burkholderiales bacterium | reverse complement strand
CGGCTACACCGGGGCCGGCACCGTGGAATTCATCGCCGAGCAGGACGGCCGCTTCTACTTCATGGAGATGAACACGCGCCTGCAGGTCGAGCACCCGGTGACGGAGATGATCACCGGGCTCGATCTCGTCGAGCTGCAGCTGCGCGTCGCGGCAGGAGAGCGGCTGCCCTTCACCCAGGACCAGGTCAGGACGAAGGGCCATGCGATCGAAGCGCGCATCTACGCCGAGGACCCGGGGCGCGATTTCCTGCCTTCGACCGGCAGGCTCGTGCACGTCGCCTTCCCGCAGGAGGCACGCGTCGACACGGGCGTCGAGCCGGGCGCGGAGATTTCACCGTGGTACGACCCGATGATCGCCAAGCTCATCGTGCACGGCGACGATCGTGCGACCGCGCTGGCGAAATTGGCGCAGGCGTTGGCGGAAACCCAGATCGCGGGCGTGACGACCAATGTCGAGTTCCTGCGGCGCATCTGCGAGAGCCCGGCATTCGCCAGGGCCGAGCTCGACACCGGCCTGATCGAGCGCCACCGCGCCGAGCTCTTCCGCCCTCGCGGGCCCGTGCCGCACGAGGTGCTCGCCGCCGCGGCGCTCGCCGAGCTGGCGCACGAGGAGCACACGGCGCGCGAGCGCGCCCAGCGCTCGGGCGACCCGCATTCGCCGTGGCACGAGGTCGACGGCTGGCGGCTGAACGAGGAGTCGCATCACGATTTCGCGTTCTCCTGCGCCGGCGAAGAGCACCGGGTGCGGGTGGCCTTCACCGACGAGGGCCGGCGGCTGTCCATCGACGGCAGCGCGCATGAGCCGGGCAGCAGCAAGGCCGAGACGGTGCGCGACGGCGCGAGCTGGCATGTGTTCCACGACGGCCTGCGCTGGACGCTCGCGCTGAAGGAAGAGCTGGCCGGCCAGGACTTCGATACCAGCACGGGCTCGCTCGCCGCGCCGATGCCGGGGCGCGTCATCAAGCTCTTCGTCGAGCCCGGCGCGAAAGTGGTGAAGGGCCAGCCGCTCCTGATCCTCGAGGCGATGAAGATGGAGCACACCATCACCGCGCCGGCCGACGGCACGGTGAAGGAGATCCACTACGCCGCCGGCGAGCAGGTGCTCGAAGGGGCGGAGCTGATCAGGGTCGAATGATGCAAGCGGTGCGCATAGTCGAAGTCGGACCGCGCGACGGGCTGCAGAACGAGCCCAAGGAGGTGCCGACGGCGGTGAAGGTCGAGCTGATCGAGCGCCTGGCCGACGCCGGGCTGCCGGCGGTCGAAGCCACCGCCTTCGTCTCGCCCAAGTGGGTGCCGCAGATGGCGGACCACACCGAGGTGCTCGAGCGCATCCGGCGCAGGCCCGGCGTCGCCTATCCAGTGCTGGCGCCCAACCTCAAGGGCTTCGAGGCGGCGCGCGCCGCGGGCGCCACCGAGGTGGCGATCTTCGGCGCGGCATCGGAGGCGTTCTCGCGCAGGAACATCAACTGCTCCATCGCCGAATCGCTCGACCGCTTCCGCCCCGTCGCCGAGGCGGCGCGGCAGGCGAACATCAAGGTGCGCGGCTATGTGTCCTGCGTGCTCGGCTGTCCCTATGAGGGGGACATTTCGCCCGAGCGCGTGGCAGACGTCGCCGCTGCGCTAGCAGAAATGGGCTGCTACGAGATCTCGCTCGGCGACACGATCGGCACCGGCACGCCGGGCAAGACGAAGGCGATGATCGAGGCGTGCGCCCGGCGCGTGCCGGTGGGCAAGCTCGCCGGCCATTACCACGACACCTATGGACAGGCGCTGGCGAACATCTATGCATCGCTCGAGCTCGGCGTTTCCACCTTCGATGCATCGATCGCGGGCCTCGGCGGATGTCCTTACGCTGCGGGCGCGTCGGGCAACGTCGCCACCGAGGACGTCGTCTACATGCTCAACGGGCTCGGCGCGCGCACGGGCGTCGACCTCGACCAGCTGGTCGAGATCGGCGCGTGGATCTGCGGCGTGCTCGGCCGCGAGCCGTCGTCCAAGGCGGCGCGCGCGCTGGCCGCCAAGAGGAAACGCTGAAGTCTCCCTGCATCCAGGTGTGCCAGATGGATCCGCAGCGCGGGCTGTGTCTCGGCTGCGGCCGCACGCTGGACGAGATCGCGCGCTGGAGCGCTATGAGCGAGGCGGAGCGCGAAGCGGTGCTGCGTCAGCTGGCGGGCCGGCAAGCGGCGGCGCCGGCGCGACTTTCCTGAGCAGCCGGTGCTCGACCACGTGCATCGCGACGTCCGCGGCGGTCTTCAGCACGGCAAACAGCGCGATGCCGAACGCCGCCGGCGCGAACAACGCGCCGCTCAGGATGATGGCGTGCATCGGCAGGATGCGGATGTAGGGAAAGAACATCAAGGCGCCGATATTCGGCGTGCCCCGGCGGTCGAGCTCGCGGTTGCGCCGATACGACCAGAGGTGATTCAGCACGAAGAGCGCCGTGCCGAGCGCAATGGTCCAGGTCCACAGCGGTTCGCGGCGCAGGATGCCGACGATGAAACCGAGGTACACGGCGTGGAACACCCCGTAATGCACGGCAAAGAAGCGCGCCGTTTTGCGCTTCGTCGCAGGCGTCGGCTCGACCGGCCGGCCATTGACGGTGTAGCCCTCGGTCGAGAAGTGATCCAGGCTGAGAATGCGGCAAATGTTGGCCACGCCGATCACCACGCTCTGCGTCCAGTAGAGCATCAGCAGCGAGCCGAAGCTCCAGTGCTGGTAGAGCGCCAGCGCCAGCACGAGGACATTGACCGCCACGAGCGACCACAGCGAGCTGTCCGCGAGCCAGCCGCGCGGCTCGACGCGCGACTCGTCAGATGTCGCTGAAGTCACCGTGGCGGCCCTTGCCCGAGGCAAAACGCGCGGCACCAGCGGCGCCGTCGGTCTCGAAGGCAGGGAAGCCGTTGTACCACTCCTTTCGCATCGCCTCGCGGAGCGGCAGGGCCTGCTGCATGTACGCGGAACGCCGGTCGGCGCGCACGCAGGCCTGCGGAAAGCGCGCGATCTCGTGAGCCATGGCTTCCGCGAACTGCCGCGATTGCCCATCGGGCACCACGTGCTCGCAGGCGCCGATGCGCAGAGCCTCGTCGGCCGGCACCTTGCGTCCGGTGAGGATGATCTCCATCGCGCGGCCCATGCCGACGATGCGCGGCAGGCGGACCGTGCCGCCGTCGATCAGCGGCACGCCCCAGCGCCGGCAGTACACGCCGAAGTACGCGGACTCTTCCATCACGCGCACGTCGCACCAGAGCGCGAGCTCGAAGCCGCCGGCGACGGCGGGACCCGCGATCGCGGCGATCACCGGCTTGTCGAGCTCGAGGCGCGTCGGGCCGAGCGGACCGCGCGGGATGGCCTTCCTGTCGTCGAGCGGATAGTCGATCGAGTGGAGCTGCTTGGCATCCTTGATCATCGTCGCGCAGTACTTGAGGTCCCAGCCGGCGCAGAAGGCGCCACCCTCGCCCCACAGCACCGCGACGGCGGCCTCCGCATCGCGGTCGAACTGCTGAAACGCGGCGACCAGCGCATCCGCGCTCTCCGGGTCCATCGCATTGCGCGCCCCGGCGCGCGCATGGATCACCGTCCACACCCTGCCTTTCTTCTCGATCCTCACCGTCATGGCCACTCCTAGCGTCGACTGGTACTTCGATTTCGTCTCGCCCTACTCGTACATCGCGCTCCACCGGCTGGGCGAATTGTCCCATCCGGTCGCGTGCAAGCCCGTTCTCTTCGCCGGGCTGCTCAACCACTGGGGCCAGAAAGGCCCGGCCGAAATCCCGGCGAAGCGCCGCTGGACCTACCGCTGGTGCACCTGGTGGGCGAAAGAGCTGGGCGTGCCGTTCCGCTTCCCGGCGGCGCACCCGTTCAACCCGCTGCCGCACCTGCGGCTCGCGCTAGCCTGCGGCAGCCGGCCGGAGGCGGTCAAACGCATTTTCGAATGGGTCTGGATGACCGGCGGGCATGCGGACGATGCAGCACGCTTCGCCGCGCTGTGCCGCGAGCTGGGCGTGGCCGAAGCACGCCTCGCCGAAGGTAAGGATGACCTAAGGAAAAGCACCGAGGAGGCGGCGGCACGCGGCGTGTTCGGCGTGCCGAGCCTCGTCATCGACGGCGAGGTGTTCTGGGGCGCGGATGCCATCGACTTCGCCAAGGCGTTCCTGGCCGACCCCGCGGTCGTGCGTAATGCCGAGATTCGGCGGGTGGACGCCCTGCCAGTGGGCGCCGCGCGCAAATAGTGCCTTTGCT
>DASQAW010000339.1:0-2526 GCA_035635495.1 Burkholderiales bacterium | reverse complement strand
GGCCTGTTGCTGCTGATGCCGTTCCAGGCATCGGCGATCAACGCCTGGCTCAATACCGCAGGCGCCGTGCTCGGCGCCGCTTTGTTCGCTTTCGAATGGAGAGCACGGAGGACCCATGCTGTTGCGTAAAGCATTCACCATCGTGCTGCTTGCAGCCGCCGCTTCGGTGGCTGCGCAGCCGTACCCCGCGAAGCCGGTGAAGGTCATCGTGCCTTGGCCGCCCGCCGGGGTGAGCGACATCCTGGCGCGCACCGTGGCGCAGGCGCTGACCGAGACGAGCGGTCAGCAGTTCGTCGTCGAGAACAAGCCCGGCGCCGGCGGCACGCTCGGCATGGCGCAGCTCGCGAAGAGCCCGGCCGACGGCTACACGCTCGCCGCCTCCGACATCCCGAGCCACGCGATCAGCGCTTCGCTCTACGCCAAGCTGCCCTACGACGTGCTCGCGGACTTCGAGCCGGTCGCGGTGATCGCCGGCTCGCCGATGGTGCTGGTGACGCAGCCGTCGCTCAATGCGCGCAGCGTCGCCGAGTTCATTCGCCTCGCGAAAGCCAGGCCCGGCATGGCTTACGGCTCCTCGGGCAACGGCTCGATCACCCACCTCGCCATCGAGCGCATGAAGCAGGAGACCGGCATCGATCTGCAGCATGTGCCGTTCAAAGGCACGGTCGGCGCGGTGGCGTCCGTCATGGCCGGCGACACGGTGCTCGCTTTCGGCACCATCCCGGGCACCGTGCCGCATGCGAAGTCGGGGAAGCTCGCGCTCCTCGGCTCGTCCTTCGCCAAGCGCTTCTCGCAGATCCCCGACGTGCCGCCGGTGGCCGACACCCTGCCCGGCTTCGACATGGGCTTCTACACCGCCCTCTTCGCCCCTGCGGGCACGCCGCGCGAGATCATCCAGCGCCTCTACGCCGAGACCGGCAAAGCCTTCGCGAACCCGAAGCTCAAGGAGGTCTACGCCGCGAGCGCCGCCGAGCCAGGCACCATGACCTCGGCCGAGCTCAAGGCCTACATGGGCGCCGAGGTGAAGAGCTGGGGCGAGGTGGTGCGCAAAGTCGGGCTGAAGATCGACTAGGCACGCGGTTTGCTGCTCCTTCGCGAAGGAGCAGACCAGACCATGAGACTTCTACTCGCCCTCGCGGCCGCCGGCGCGGCCTATTATTTCTACCGCCAGCGCGTTCGCTCGCCCGGGTCCCAGACCAACGCGAGCGATGCAGTGGACAACATCCACATCCGGCCTAACGCCAGCGCCGACGAGCACCTCGACGCCGCGGTAATGGAAACCTTCCCGGCGAGCGACCCCGTGTCGCCCGGCAAGCCCTCCGAGACGGCCTGGGAAAAGCAGCAGCGGCAAAAAAGAAACTGAGCCTTCGCGAGGCTCGCTAGGGCTGCGCGATCGACACGCCGAAGTTCATCGTCTCCTGCTTGTACGCCGAGGGGATGTAGAGCAGCTCGAGGCGAATCTCTTTCAGGCGCTTCATCTTCAGCGCTTCGATCGGGAACTCGGCTTCCACCGCCTGGCTCGCGTCCTGCCCCGGATCGAGCCGCTCCTGGCTGCCGTACGAGTTGGACACCTTCAGCGTCGGCTCGGTGCGCTTGTCCTCGAGCGGGATCGGCTTGCCCTGCATGTCGATGTAGAGCAGCTTGCCGCCGAGCAGGCGCAGGCTCTGGTCCTTCGAGACGTTGGTGAGGACGAGCTTGCCGGTGAGGCGTGCCGGTTGGTCGACGCGCCCCGAGCCGTCCTCCACGCGCTCGACGACCTTCATGTCGGTGAGCGCGCCGCTGAGGACGGTTCCCTTGACGGTGAGGGCTTGGGGCGTCACGGGATAGCTCTTGTCATTCACCGCCGGTCCCTTCGCCGTCTGCGGCGGGGTGCATGCGGTGGTCATTGCGGCAAGTACGGCAGTGGCGATCGCTGAGCGAATGAACATTGGTGTTTCTCCTTGGGTCGCCGAGCATGCGGCCGCCGGCCGCGAGCGTCTGTGCGCCACCGAACTTTGGCAAATAGGGCCACGCTTGCGTGCGCGAGCGCACATTCGCGGGGCGCGCCGCCACACACAATGCAGGGGTGGGAACGCGCACGATCCAGAACGAGCTGCTGGCGGCCATGCCACGCAAGGCATATGACGCGCTCGCCCCCGCGCTCGCTCCGGTGACGCTCGTCTTCGGCGAGGTGCTCTACAAGCCAGGCGCGCCCATCACGCAGGTTTACTTTCCCTGCGAGTCGATGGTGTCGCTGCTGGTGCCGGTCGACCAGCACTTCGACGTCGAGGTCGGGATGGTCGGCCGCGAAGGCATGGTCGGGGCCTCGCTCAGCCTTGGCATCGCGCAATCGCCGGTCAAGGCGCTGGTGCAAGGCGCGGGCAGCGCGCTGCGCCTGAGCGCGGCGCGCTTTCGGCGCGAACTCGCGGGCAATCCGGCGCTGCAGCGTGCGGTCAACGGCTACATCCACGCCCTGATGGAGCAGATCACGCAGACCGCGGCCTGCAACCGCTTCCACGTGGTGGAGGCGCGCCTTGCGCGCTGGCT
>DASQAW010000338.1:0-3896 GCA_035635495.1 Burkholderiales bacterium | reverse complement strand
TGGCGGTGCCCGAGCGCCGGCTGCTCTCGCACGGCACGCTGTTGCCGGGTCCGTATGTGCGCCTGTCGGTCGGCGACACCGGCAGCGGCATCCCGCCGGCGGTGCTCGAGCGCATGTTCGATCCGTTCTTCACCACCAAGGGCGTGGGCGACGGCACGGGCCTGGGCCTGTCGCTGGTGCACGGCATCGTGGCCGACTTCGGCGGCGCGATCGATGTCACGACCCAAGCGGGCGCGGGCACCACCTTCACGGTCTGGCTGCCGGCGGCGGGCGAGACGCCCAGGCTGCTGGCCGAGGCCGCGGGCGAGCTGCCACAGGGCAACGGCGAGACGGTGATGATTGTGGACGACGAGCGCTCGCTGGTGGCGCTTGCGGAGGAGACGCTCGCTGCGCTGGGCTACGAGCCGGCGGGGTTCGACTCGAGCGTCGCCGCGCTGCAGGCGTTTCGCGCCGAACCGCAGCGCTTCGATCTGGTGCTCACCGACGAGACCATGCCCGACCTGAGCGGCGTGGACCTTGCGCGCGAGATCCGGCGCGTGCGCCCCGAGCTGCCGATCGTGCTGATGAGCGGCTACAGCGGCGCGCAGCTCACCGAGCGCGCGCGTGCCGCGGGTGCGGGCGAGGTGCTGCGCAAGCCGCTCGTCCGACGCGACATCGCCGAAGCCCTCGCGCGCGCCCTGCAATGATTATCGCGAATCATCAGACGCTCGACCGGATCTGCGCGACAGGATCCGCGAAAGCAGCAGAGCGAGCGCCTCCGGACTCATGGGTAGCGGCCCCTCAGCGCAGCAGGTTCGAGCGGCCGAGCTCGACGAGGTCGGTGGCGCGCCCGTCCAGCACCGCCTTCAGCATGTAGAGCGAGAAGCCTTTTGCCATCTGGGCGGTGACCTTCGGTGGCATGGCTAGCTCCATGCGGTTCACGACCGCGTCCACCAGCACCGGCCCGTCGTGCGCGAGCGCCGCGGTGATGCCGGCTTCGACCTCGCCGGGGCGCTCGAGGCGGATGCCGCGCACGCCAGCGGCTTGCGCCATCGCGGCGAAGTTGGGGTTCTTGAGCTCCGTTCCCGTATCGAGAAACCCGGTCGACTTCTGCTCGAGCTCGATGAAGCCGAGTGCGCCGTTGTTGAACACCACCACCTTGACCGGCAAGCCCACCTGGGCGAGGGTGAGGAAGTCGCCCATCAGCATGGTGAAGCCGCCGTCGCCCGACATGGAGATGACCTGGCGGTCCGGGTAGGCTGCCTGCGCTCCGATCGCCTGCGGCATCGCGTTGGCCATCGAGCCGTGCCAGAACGAGCCGATGAGCCGGCGCTTTCCGTTCATCGCGAGGTAGCGCGCGGCCCAGACCGTCGGCAGGCCGACGTCGCAGGTGAATATCGCATCGTCGTCTGCCAACTCGCTCAACGCGAGGGCCACCTGCTGGGGGTGGATCAGTTGCCCTCCGGAGCTTGCGTGCGCGAGATCGTCGAGGTCCTTGCGCGCTTCGCGATAGTTACTCCGCGCGTCGTCGAGATGCGCGATGTCGGTCTTCTCGTCGAGGCGGGGCAGGAGCGCTTGGATCGTCGCCGCCACATCGCCCACGAGGCCCAGCTCGATCGGGGCGCGGCGGCCCAGGTTCTCGGGCCGGATGTCGACCTGGGCCATGCGCACGCGGCCCTCGGGATAGAACTGCCGGTAGGGGAAGTCGGTGCCGAGCATGAGCAGCGCGTCGCAGTCGCGCATCGCGTAGTAGCCGGAACCGAAGCCGATTAGGCCCGTCATGCCGACGTCGTACGGGTTGTCCCACTCGACATGCTCCTTGCCTCGAAGCGCGTGCACCATGGGCGACTTCAGCTTCGCGCCGAGCGCCAACAGCGCGCCGTGTGCGCCCGCGCAACCCGAGCCGCAGAGCAGCGTCACGCGGGACGCTGCGTTCAGCAGCGCGGCGAGGCGGTCGAGCTCGCTGTCGGCCGGGCGCACCAGCGACGGGCCCGGCAGCAAGCCGCCCACCCTGGGGGCGGGCGCGTCCACGGCTTGCTGCAGCGACGTGTCGCCGGAGATGACGATCACCGCCACACCGCGCTTGCCCACGGCCGCACGGATCGCCGCCTCCAGCGCGCGCGGCATCTGGGCGGGCGAGGAGACCAGCTCGCAGTGGTGGCTGCACTCGCGGAACAGGATCTCCGGGTGCGTCTCCTGGAAATAGCCGGAACCGATCTCGGGCGACGGGATGTGGGCGGCGATCGCCAGCACGGGCACTCGGTTACGGTGACAGTCGAAGAGACCGTTGATCAGATGCAGGTTGCCGGGGCCGCAGGAGCCGGCACAAACCGCCAGCGACCCGGTGAGGTGGGCTTCGGCCCCGGCGGCGAAAGCGGCCACCTCTTCGTGGCGCACATGCACCCAGTCGACGCGTCCCTGGCGGCGCAGGGCATCGGTGATGCCGTTCAGGCTGTCGCCCACCACGCCATATATCCGCTCGACGCCGATGGCCGCGAGGGTTTCGGCGAACTGATCTGCAACGGTCTTCATGTGCCGCGTACCTCGAGCATGTCTCTTGGGTCGAGAACCGCATCCTGATTGCGCAGGGCGGATTGCACCTTCCGGACGTCGACCGCGCCGTCATTTGCGAGGAGAGCGGCCGCGACGCCCGCTGCCTGTCCCGTCGCGAAGGATGTGCCCATGACGCGCAGACTGGCGCCGGCCTGCTGATCCCCATCGGCGGTGCGGCCGGCGGCGAACAGGTTGGCCGTATCACGGCTTCTGAGGCAGTCGAGCGGGATCGAATAAGCGGCGCCGCCCGGCGGAGCTTCGAATGTGCTCCCGAACGTCTCGCGCTCGTGCCATTCGACGCCCCAGGCACCGAGCGCCACGGTATCGGACCGTTCGCGTCCTGCGCGCACGTCCTGCCATTTGAGCTGTTCGACGGCGTTGATGTGGCGTGACTCCCGCGTTCCGAACTGGGGCCCGGTGGAGACGAGATAGGCCCTCTCGCATCCGGGCATTGTTCGTAGGATTTCGAGATACTCATAGGCTTGGACACGCCCCTCGGCCTCCGCCTTGCTGAGACTGCGCACATCGCGGGGATCATAGTCGGCCGACGCCAGATAGCAGCAGACGTCGCCCGATATGGGCAGACGCGCGAACAGGCTGGCATCCTTCGTCAGCGGACGACCGGAGGCGCGCGCGCGGGCCACAGCCTGCTTGAACCGTTCCGCGTCGATCTCGACGCCGGCCGGTATTCCACCATAGCGCGTGCCGAGTGTGCCCAGGTTCACATGACCGTGGTTCCCGTAGCGCACCGACGCTCCCGCGAACGTCGCGAGATCGCAGTCGCCGCTCGCATCTACCCATGCCTTGGCCCTGATGCCGTGGCGACCACCGTGGTCATCGAAGATGATCGAGGTGATCGCGTCGCCTTCGCGCTGCGCCTCGCTCACGAAGCTATTCAGGAAGACGTCGACGCCAGTCTCCGTGCAGAGCCGGTCGAGCGTCAGCTTGACGGCCTCGGGGTCGAACACCACAAACACGCCGCGATGCCGAACGGGCCCTGTCACCGCGTTAAGGCGTCTCAGCCCGTTCAGGACGTTGTCCGCCACACCCCGTACGGCCTGCTTTGGTGTCTCGCCGAGAGTGAAGAGCCCGCAATAGGTCAGCACGTTACGCGCCGTCGCAGCGCCGCCGAGGAAGCCCATCTGTTCGAGGAGCAGCGTCCGAGCGCCGAGCTGCGCGGCGCCGATCGCCGCGGCAACGCCCGCCGCGCCGCCGCCCACCACGGCCACGTCATAGACCTCAGCGTCTCCCGTCTCCATGCTCATGCCTACCTTTGAAGGTTGTGCATCGGTCACTAAAAATGCCGCCCCTCAGACAACTCTCGCCAGCACTTCCGCGGCGATGAGGTAAACGCCGAGCGCCAG
>DASQAW010000337.1:0-9452 GCA_035635495.1 Burkholderiales bacterium | reverse complement strand
TCGGTGGCGCGGCCGCAGCGCGGCGAGCGCGTGCTCGACGTGGCCTCCGGCAGCGGCGACCTCGCCGCCGCCCTCGCGCGGCGCGTCGGGGCCGAGGGCCAGGTCTGGGCGACCGACGTCAACCGCAGGATGCTCGAGCGGGGCCGCGACCGGCTGCTCGACGAGGGCGCGCTGACGCCCGCCGTGCAATGCGACGCCGAGCGGCTGCCGTTTCCCCCCGCTTACTTCGATTGCGTCACCGTGGGCTTCGGCCTGCGCAACATGACGCGGAAGGAAGTGGCGCTCGCCGAGATGGCGCGCGTCCTCAAGCCCGGCGGGCGGCTCGTGGTGCTCGAGTTCTCCAAGGTCTGGGCGCCGCTGCAGCAGGCCTACGACCTCTATTCGTTCAAGGTGTTGCCCTGGCTCGGCGAGCGGGTCGCCGGGGCATCCGAGCCGTACCGCTACCTTGCGGAGTCGATCCGCCTGCATCCCGACCAGGCGACTCTCAAGGTCATGCTGGAACGGGCGGGCTTCGCGGAGGTCGAAGTCTTCAATCTCGCCGCGGGCGTGGTCGCCGTGCATCGCGGCATTCGATTTTGATAGCATGATCCTCGGAGGTTTCCCTTATGGGTAAGTGGTTACTTGGGATTTGCATCGCGCTTCTGGGCGCGACGATGGTGGTGACCGATGCCGACGCCAAGCGCCTGGGCGGCGGCCGCTCGGTCGGCGCGCAGCGTAGCGTCACGCCCGCTCCGGCAAAGCCGGCGCAGCAGGCTGCTCCTCAGCAGCAGCCCCAGAGCGCGCAGCCCGCGCAGCAGGGCAGCCGCTGGGGAATGCTTGGCGGCATTCTGGGCGGCCTCGCCCTGGGCGGGCTCCTCGGCTACCTCTTCGGCGGCAACGGCCTGCTTGGCCTCGTGCTCCTCGCATTGCTCGCGGTCGGTGCCGTGCTGGCCATCCGCGCGTTCGCGCGCCGCGGTACCCAGCCACCGCGGCCGATCCAGCTGGCCGGCATGAATGACCAGACGATGGCGCCGCCGCCGTCGCAGCCGGAGGCGCGTCCGAGCGGTGCCGTGGTCGCAGCCGAGGCGCGCGTACCCGCCGGCTTCGACGCCGCCGGTTTCCTGCGAGCGGCGAAGATGAATTTCATCAAGCTGCAGGTGGCGAACGACTCCGGGCGGCTCGACGACATCCGCGAGTTCACGACGCGCGAGATGTACGACGAGCTGCGCACCGACAGCCAGGGCGCGCACCAGCAGACCGATGTAGTGGCGCTGAACGCCGACCTGCTCGAGCTCGCCACCGAGCGCGACCAGCACTGGGCGAGCGTGCGCTTCTCCGGCATGGTGCGCGAGACGCCGGGCACCGAACCGGTGGGCTTCGAGGAGGTGTGGAACCTCGTCAAGCCGGCCGACGGCTCGAGCGGCTGGCTCCTCGCCGGCATCCAGCAGATGCATTGAGCGACGCCCTCTCCACGGCAAAGGCCACCCCCGCGGTGGCCTTTTGCTTTCTGCTGAACCAGCTGCTCGACCGCGAGCGCTGGGCACGGGAGCGCCTCGAGCGCTTCGCCGGCAGGTCGGCTGAGCTACGGCCGCCGCTCCTGCCGCCGCTGCGCCTTGCCGTCGCCGCGGGCGGCCGCATCGAGCCCGGCGGGCCCGAGCCGGAGGCGATAGTCACGTTGGATGGAGTTTCAGGCGTCGGCGACTTTGCCGACGAGCTGCGCTATCTCGCCACGCACCTGCGGTGGGACGCCGAAGAGGAGCTCTCGCGCGTGGTCGGCGACGCGGCGGCGCAGCGCATCGGCGGCGCGCTGCGCGCGTTTGCGCGCTGGCAGCTCGATGCCGCGCGACGCGTCGGCGAGGCGCTGGCCGATTACGCCACCGCGGAAAGCGGCGCGCTGGTGCGCCGTGACGAGCTGGCGGATTTCGCCGCCGAGCTGGAGCGGCTGCGCGCAGCGATCGATCGCCTCGAGCGCCGTCTTGCTTAGGCTCCTCCGGCTCATCCGCATCTTCGCCATCGCCGTCAACTACGGCTTGCATGAGTTCATGCCGCGGGTACCGGGCGACTTCGTGCTGCGCCTGCTCGCCGGCCGCAAGCCCGAGCCGCGCGGCCAGCGCCTGCGCGAGGCGTTCGAGGAGCTCGGGCCGATGTTCGTCAAGTTCGGCCAGGTGCTCTCGACGCGGCGCGACCTGCTGCCGCTCGACATCGCCGACGAGCTGGCGAAGCTTCAGGACCGGGTGCCGCCGTTCGATCCGGAGCTCGCCCTCGCGGAGATCGAGCGCAGCCTCGGGCGGCCAGTGGGCGAGCTTTTCGCCACCCTGGACCGAACCCCGGTCGCGAGCGCCTCCATCGCCCAGGTCCACCTCGGCATGCTGAAGGACGGGCGCGAAGTCGCGGTCAAGGTGTTGCGCCCCGGCGTGGAGCGCGAGATCGCGAAGGACCTCGCGCTCCTGCAGACGGCGGCTTCGCTCGTGGAGCGGCTCTCGCCGGAAGGCCGGCGGCTCAAGCCGCGCGAGGTGGTCGCCGAATTCGCGCGGCACCTGGACGAAGAGCTCAATCTGCTGACCGAGGCGGCCAATGCGAGCCAGCTGCGGCGCAATTTCCGCAATTCGCCGCTGCTGACGATTCCCGAAGTGCACTGGGATCTCTGCTCCGAGCGCGTCATGGTGATGGAGCGCATGCACGGCGCGCCGATCTCGCAGATCGCGCTCCTGCGCGAGAAGGGCATCGATCTCAAGGCGCTCGCCCGCGCCGGCGTCGAGATCTGCTTCACCCAGGTGTTCCGCGACGGCTTCTTCCACGCCGACATGCATCCGGGCAACATCCTGGTGGCGACCGACGGCGAGCGGCGCGGCCGCTATATCGCGCTCGACTTCGGCATCGTCGGCACGCTGACCGAAGTCGACAAGAACTACCTGGCGCAGAACTTTCTCGCCTTCCTCAACCGCGACTACCGCCGCGTCGCCCAGGCGCACCTCGATGCCGGCTGGGTGCCCGCCGGGACGCGCATCGACCAGTTCGAGGCCGCGATCCGCGCGGTGTGCGAGCCGGTGTTCGCGCGGCCCCTCAAGGAAATCTATTTCGGCCGGCTCCTGCTGCGCCTGTTTCAGACCTCGCGCCGCTTCAACGTCGCGATCCAGCCGCAGCTCGTCATGCTGCAGAAGACGCTCCTCAACATCGAAGGCCTCGGCCGCGAGCTCGATCCGGACCTCGACCTCTGGACCACGGCGAAGCCTTTCCTCGAGCGCTGGATGAACGAGCAGATCGGCTGGCGCGGCCTCGTGCGGACCGTGCGGCAGGAGGCGCCGTACTGGGCCAGCACCCTGCCACAGCTGCCGCGGCTCCTGCATCGCGCGCTCGCCGAGGACCGCCTCGGCGCGCTGCGCGCGGCTGTCGAGCGGCTGACCGCCGAGAACGCACGGCGCAACGATCTGCTCACCGCGTTCCTTGTTGTCTTGGTCGTGGCACTGATCCTCCTTGGCATCGGACTCTTCTAAGCCGCCGTTCTGGGACGAGCGCTTCAGGAACGGCATCACGCCATGGGATTTCGGCGGCGTGCCGCCCGACCTGAAGACGTGGCTCGCCACGCCGCGCGGGCCGATGCGCGTGCTGATCCCGGGCTGCGGCTCGGCGCACGAGGTGCGCTATTTCGCCGAGCTCGGGCACGCCGTGACGGCGATCGATTTCTCCGACGCCGCGCTGCAGGCTGCGCTCAAGGTCGTCGGGCCCTTCTCCGATGCAGTGGTCAAGGCCGATTTCTTCAGGTTCCAGACCGCCGTCTTCGATACGGTGTACGAGCGCGCGTTCCTCTGCGCGCTGCCGCGCTCGATGTGGCGCGCCTGGGGCCGGCGCGTCACCGCGCTGGTGCGCTCGGGCGGCGTGCTGGCGGGATTCTTCTACTTCAACGATAACCGCAGCGGGCCGCCGTTCGGCATAGCGCCCGAGCTGCTCGAGGAATTGCTCGAGCGCTTCGAGCGCGTCGAGGACCGGCCCGCGGCGCAGTCGCTGATCGTCTTCCAGGGCAAGGAGCGTTGGCAGGTGTGGAAGCGGCGGCTATGATGGCGCGCGCATGCTGATCGCCTCGGTCATCCTGTATCTGCTCGTCACCATCGCGATCGGCTTGTGGGCCGCGCAGCGGGTGCACAACTCGAAGGACTACGTCCTCGCCGGCCGCAGCCTGCCGCTGTACATGAACACCGCAACGGTGTTCGCGACATGGTTCGGCGCCGAAAGCGTGCTCTCGGTGTCGGTCGAATTCTCGAAGAGCGGCCTCGGCGGCATCATCGCCGATCCGTTCGGCTCGTCGATGTGCCTGGTGCTCGTCGCCGTCTTCTTTGCACGGGCGTTCTACCGGATGGACTTGCTGACCATCGGCGACTTCTACCGCAAGCGCTACGGCAGGACGATGGAGCTCGGCACCAGCGCCGTGATCACCCTCTCCTATCTCGGCTGGACGGCGGCCCAGCTCACTGCGCTCGGGCTCGTGTTCTCGACCCTCACCGACGGTGCGGTCTCGCTGTCGACGGGCATTCTCATCAGCGGCGCGATCGTACTCGCCTACACGATCTGGGGCGGGATGTGGTCAGTGGCGATGACCGACCTGTTCCAGTCGGTGATGATCATCCTCGGCCTGGCGATCGTCGCCTGGGTGGTGGGCGACATGGCCGGCGGCCCGGGCAAGGTGATCGCGGCCGCGTCCGAGGCCGGGAAGTTCGATTTCTGGCCCAAGAGCGGCACGAAGGAGTGGTTGGCCTTCGTCACCGCGTTCCTCACGCTCGCCATCGGCTCGATCCCGCAGCAGGACATCTTTCAGCGGGTGACCTCGGCCAAGGACGAGCGCACGGCGATCCTCGGCAGCCTGCTCGGCGGCGCGATCTATTTCTGCTTCGTGTTCGTGCCGATTTTCATCGTGCTCGCCGCGCTGACGATCGACCCGGCGCTCGGCGCGCTGCTCTCGGCGGAGGATGCGCGCGAGATGCAGCGCATCCTGCCGGCCTTCATCCTCGAGCACACGCCAATGTGGGTCAGGGTCCTCTTCTTCGGCGCGCTGCTCTCGGCGATCCTGTCCACCGCGAGCGGCGCGATCATCGCGCCGACCTCGCTCACCACGGAGAACATCATCCGGCCGCTGTTCCCGCAGATGAGCGACCGGCAGTTCCTGCTCACCCTGCGCGTCACGCTGGTGAGCTTCACGCTCGCGGCGCTCATCTTCGCGCTGAATTCCAAGCAGACGATGTACGACATGGTGCAGAACGCCTACAGCGTGACGCTGGTCGCGGCGTTCGTGCCCCTCGCGGCCGGCATCTTCTGGAAGCGGGCGAACAACGTCGGCGCGCTCCTCTCCGCGGTCTGCGGGCTCGTTTCCTGGATGATCGCGGCATTCACCGCGCCCGACGCCACCGTGCCGCCGCCGCTCATCGGCCTCGCCTTCTCGGTGCTCGGCATGGTGCTCGGCTCGCTCGTGCCGCGCGACCGTGCAGTCGCCCACGCGCACCATCACAGCGGACAGCACTGAGGCGCGCGGCGCCGGCGGCGCCTCGCCGCTCGCGCGCATTGCGTTCGGCGTGTACGTGGCCCTCGTGTGCTATGCGTCGCTCTATCCGCTCGAAGGCTGGCGCGACCACGGGCTCTCGCCCTTCGCCTACCTCACGTCGCCCTGGCCGCGCTATGTGACCGCCTTCGACCTCACCGCCAACGTGCTCGGCTACGTGCCTTATGGCTTTCTTTGCGTGCTGGCCCTCCACCCCCGGGTGCGCGGCCTCGCCGCATTCGCCACCGCGCTGGCGAGCGCTGCTTTGCTTTCGCTCGCGCTGGAGGCGGCGCAAAGCTACCTGCCGACGCGCGTCGCGACGAATCTCGACGTGCTCTGCAATCTTGCCGGCGGCGCCTGCGGTGCCGCCCTGGGCGTGCTCGCGGTGCCGACTTTCCTTGGCGGGCCGCTCGAGCGGCTGCGCGCCAAGGCTTTCTTCGCCGGCGCCGAGATCGACGCCGGCCTGGCGCTCCTCGCGCTGTGGCTCTTCACGCAGCTCAATCCGGCGACGCTGCTGTTCGCGGCGGGCGACCTGCGCGACTTGCTCGCATCGGGCGCCGGGCGGGCGCGGGCCCCGGAGTTCTTCATCGCCATCGAAGCGTTCACCGCCGCGGCCAACCTGGTGAGCGTGGGCCTGCTGCTCTCGGCGCTGGTGCGCCCCGGGCAGCCGGTGCGCGCGATGTTCGCCGCGCTCGTCATCGCCGCCCTGGCGGTCAAGGTCGCGGCCTTCGCCATCATCATGCATGCTCAGAACGTGCTGGTCTGGCTCACGCCGGGCGCGCAGATCGGGCTTGCCGGCGGCGTGCTGGTGGCGCTCGCCGCGATGTCCTTGCCACGGGTGGCGCGGCTCGCGTTCGCGGCCGTGCTGATCATGGCGGCTACGGTGCTGGTGAACCTGGCGCCGCCCAATGCGTACCTCGCCGCCACGCTCAAGCTCTGGCAGCAGGGCCACTTCCTCAACTTCAACGGCCTGACGCGGCTGGTGAGCGCGCTCTGGGCCTTCGTCGCGCTCGGCTACCTGATCTTCCTCGCGGCGCGGCGGCGCGAGCCGGTCGGCTAAAATCCGGTATGTCCTACTACGACAAGCACGTTTTCTTCTGCTGCAACCAGCGCGACGGCGGCCGCGTCTGCTGCAACGACAAGGGCGCGAGCGAGATCCGCGACTACGCCAAGAAGCGCGTCAAGGAGCTCGGCCTCTCGGGCGAAGGCAAGATCCGCATCAACCAGGCGGGCTGCCTCGACCGCTGCGAGGAGGGCCCCTGCGTCGTGGTCTATCCGGAAGCGGTCTGGTACACCTACGTCGACCGCGCCGACGTCGACGAGATCATCGAGGAGCACCTCCAGCACGGCCGGGTGGTCGAGCGCCTGAAGATGTGAGGGCGAGCACCCGCAGGGAATTCATCGCCGGCCCGGCCGGCCGCATCGAGTGCGCGGTGGACGGGCCCGAGAGCCCGCCCATTGGTGTTGCGCTGATCGCGCATCCGCATCCGCTCTTCGGCGGCACGCTCGACAACAAGGTGGTGCAGACGCTCGCGCGCGCCTTCGTCGAGCTCGGCCACGAGGCCTGGCGGCCGAATTTCCGCGGCGTCGGCGAGAGCGAGGGCACGCACGACGAAGGACGCGGCGAGCTGGAAGACCTGGCCGCCATCGTGGCGCACTTGAATCCCAGTCGGCTGGCGCTCGCGGGCTTCTCCTTCGGCGCCGGCGTCCAGGCCCTGCTCTCGCGGCGCGTCAAGGCGGAAAAGCTGGTGCTGGTCGGCGTCGCCGTCACGCGCTTCGAGCTGCCGCCGGTCCAGCCCGGCACGCTCGTCATCCATGGCGAAAACGACGAGACGGTGCCGCTAGCCGCGGTGCTCGACTGGGCGCGGCCGCAGGACCTGCCGGTGGTGCTCGTGCCGGGCGCCGATCACTTCTTCCATCGCAAGCTCCACATCCTGCGCGGGCTGGTCAGGGCGCACTGCGCATGAGCGCGCTCAAGGCGCGCGCGCTGCGCAAGCGCTACGGCGAATTGGAAGTGGTGAGCGGCCTCGATCTCGACGTCGCCCGGGGCGAATGCTTCGGGCTCCTCGGCCCGAACGGCGCTGGCAAGACCACCACGCTCAGGCTCTGCCTCGGCCTCACGCATCCCGACGCGGGCGAGATCGAGGTCCTGGGCGAGCCGGTGCCGCGCCGGGCGCGCGAGGCGCGCCGCCGCATCGGCGTCGTGCCGCAGTTCGACAACCTCGACCCGGATTTCACCGTCGAGGAAAACCTGCTGGTGTTCGGCCGCTATTTCTCCATGCCGGCGTCCGAGGTGCGGGCCAAGGTCCCGGGTTTGCTGGAATTCGCCGGCCTCACGGGCCGCGAGGATGCGCGCATCAACGCGCTCTCCGGCGGCATGAAGCGCCGGCTCACGCTCGCGCGGGCGCTGATCAACGACCCTCAGCTCCTCTTCATGGACGAGCCGACCACCGGCCTCGATCCGCAGGCACGGCACCTGATCTGGGAGCGCCTGCGCAGCCTCACCCAGGAAGGCAAGACACTGGTCCTCACCACGCACTTCATGGAGGAGGCCGAGCGCCTTTGCCACCGTCTCGCCATCATGGACCGCGGCCGCCTGATCGCCACCGGCTCGCCGCGCGAGCTGATCGCGGCGCACATCGAGCCGCATGTGGTGGAAGTGCACGGCAACGGCTACGAGGCATGGATGGAGCACGCTCGCGCGCTCGCGGCGCGCGTCGAGCGGGCGGGCGACACGGTCTTCGTCTACGCCGCCGACGTGGCGCCGGTGCTCGCCGATCTGCGGAACCATCCCGACCTGATCTACCTGCACCGCCCGGCGAGCCTGGAGGATGTGTTCCTGAAGCTCACCGGTCGCGACCTGAGGGACTAGATGCGCTGGATCGCGGTGTGGCGGCGCAACTTCCTCGTCTGGCGCAAGCTGGTCATCGCTTCGGTGCTGACCAACCTCGCCGATCCGCTGATCCTGCTCTTCGGCCTCGGCTACGGCCTCGGCGCGCTCCTCCCGTCCCTGGAGGGCATGTCCTACATCGCCTTCTTCGCCGCCGGCACGCTCTGCTCGGCGACGATGTTCACCGCCTCGTTCGAGTCGATGTTCTCGGGCTTCGCGCGCATGCACGGCCAGAAGACCTGGGACTCGATCCTCTATGCGCCGCTGACCATCGACGACGTGGTCGCCGGCGAGATCATCTGGGCGGCGAGCAAGGCCTGGCTGTCCGGCGCGACCATCCTGGCGGTCGCCGCGGTATTCGGCCTTGCCGCATCGCCGCTCGTCGTGCTCACCCTGCCCGTGGCATTCCTCGTCGGCCTGGCCTTCGCCGCCGTCGGCCTCATCATGTGCGTCCTCGCCAAGAACTGGGACTTCTTCAGCTTCTACATGACGCTCATCATGACGCCGATGACCATGATCTCGGGTGTCTTCTTCCCGGCGGAGCAGCTTCCCAGGCCGGTGCTCGCGTTTGCGCAGGTGCTGCCGCTCTATCACGGCGTCGAGCTGGTGCGGCCGCTGGTGGCGGGCCGCTTCCCCGCCAACGCCGCGCTGCACCTCGCCGTGCTGCTCGTTTATGCTGCGGTCGCCACCGCCATCGCCATCATGTTCGCGCGCCGACGCTTCTCCGCGTAAATGCTCTGGGTCAAGTCGCTGCATATCATCTTCATGGTGACCTGGTTCGCCGGCTTGTTTTACCTGCCGCGCCTGTTCGTCTACCACGCCATGACCGATGACCAGCCTTCGCGCGAGCGCTTCAAAATCATGGAGCGCAAGCTCTACTGGGGCATCATGACCCCCGGCGGCGTGCTGACGATCGTCTTCGGCGTCTGGCTGTGGCTCGGCTGGTTCCGCGGCGCGGCGGGCTGGCTCCACGTGAAGATGGCGCTCGGAGCCCTTCTGGTGGGTTATCACCTGTGGTGCGGGATGCTGCTGCGCGACTTCGCCGCCGACCGCAAC
>DASQAW010000336.1:0-7925 GCA_035635495.1 Burkholderiales bacterium | reverse complement strand
TTCCTCGGGCCGAACGGCAGCGGCAAGACCACTTCGATCCGCATGCTGTGCGGGCTGCTCAGGCCCGATTCCGGAAGCGGCACGTGCCTCGGCCACGACGTGCTGAGCGAGACTGGCGCGATCAAGCGCGAGGTCGGGTACATGACGCAGCGCTTCTCGCTGTGGGAGGACCTGACCATCCGCGAGAACCTGGAGTTCATCGCGCGCATGTACAGCATGCGCGAGCGCAAGGAGGCCGTTGCCGCGACGTTGAAGGAATTGGGATTGGAAGGCAGGCGCGATCAGCTCGCCGGCACGCTCTCCGGCGGATGGAAGCAGCGGCTGTCGCTCGCCGCGTGCATGCTCCATAACCCGAAGCTCCTGCTGCTGGATGAGCCCACGGCGGGCGTCGACCCGGCGGCGCGGCGCGATTTCTGGGAGGAGATCCACGGGCTCGCCGCGCAGGGCATCTCGGTGCTCGTCGCGACGCACTACATGGACGAGGCCGAGCGCTGCCATCGCCTGGCCTACATCGCCTACGGCAAGCTGCTGGCCACCGGCACGCCCGACGAGATCCTGCATCTCTTCAAGCTCGCGACCTGGGAGGTGTCGGGGCCGCCGCAGAAGCTCGCCGAGCTGGCCGGCAAACTGAAAGGCCGGGCCGCCGTGGCGCATGTCACCGCGTTCGGCCACACGCTGCACGTCACGAGCGAGGATCAGGCGGCGCTCGAGCGCGCGATCGCCGAGTTCAAGAACGATCGCGAGCTCCAGTGGCGCAAATCGCAGGCGGGGCTGGAGGACGTCTTCATGCACCTGATGGAAACGGTCGAGGACAACGTCGAGTGAGCTTCTCGCTCTCGCGCTGGATCGGCATCATCGTCAAGGAGTTCATCCAGCTCAAGCGCGACCGGCTGACCTTCGGCATGATCATCGGCATCCCGGTGCTGCAGCTCATCCTCTTCGGCTACGCCATCAACGCCGACCCGAAGCGGCTGCCGACCGCGGTGCTCTCGGCCGATTCGAGCTCGTACTCGCGCACGCTGCTGTCGGCGATGCAGACGAGCGGCTACTACCGCATCGATCATTACGCGAAATCGGAAGCGGAGGTGGAGGACCTCCTCGCCAAGGGCCGCGTGCAGTTCGCCATCACCATTCCGGAGAACTTCGGCCGCAAGCTCGTGCGCGGCGAGCGGCCGGTGCTGCTGGTCGAGGCCGACGCGTCGGATCCGGCGGCGGTGGGCAACGCGGTGGCGGCGCTGAACCAGATCGTGAATTCACTCAGCAGGGACCTGAGCGGGACGCTCGCCGAGATGAAGCCCGTGGCACCGCCCGTCGACGTGCGCGTGCACCGGCGCTACAACCCCGAGGGCGTCACGGCCTACAACATCGTCCCGGGGCTGATCGGCACCATCCTCACCATGACCATGGTGCTGATGACGGGACTGGCCATGACGCGCGAGCGGGAGCGCGGCACGTTCGAGAACCTGCTCGCGACGCCGGCGCTGCCGATCGAGGTGATGACCGGCAAGATCGTGCCCTACATCATGATCGGCCTGATCCAGGTCACGCTGATCATCGGCTGCGCGCTCGTCCTGTTCGAGGTGCCGATGCAGGGCGATCCGCTGCTGCTCTATTTCGTGGTCCTCATTTTCATTGCGGCCAATCTGACGCTGGGCATCACCTTCTCCTCGATCGCGCGCAACCAGCTCCAGGCGATGCAGATGACGTTCTTCTTCTTCCTGCCCTCGATCCTGCTCTCGGGCTTCATGTTCCCGTTCCGCGGGATGCCCGAGTGGGCGCAGTGGATCGGCTCGTTGCTGCCGCTGACGCATTTTCTCCTGCTGGTGCGCGGCATCATGCTCAAGGGCAACGACTTCCTCGACCTGATCCCGCAGATCTGGCCGATCCTCGCCTTCATGCTGGTGGTGATCCTGATCGGCCTCGGCTTCTACAAGCGCACGCTGGACTAGTTATAGCCCGAGCACGTACACCTGGCGCGAATACCACGGGATCGACGTCACGCTGATCACCTGCTGCGAGCCGTCGAAGAGCGTGCCGAGCTTGTCGCCGCTCGCCTTGACCGCAACGACTGAAGCGCGATCGATGCCGGCCGGCACGCTGCGCACGACATCGTTTGCGGCTTCGAAGCGGTAGACGCGGAAGAAGTCGGGCTTCAGCGCCGAGTGCACGCGCGCCTCCACCTTGCCTCTCGTCGCCGGGCCGGGAACGTAGTGCACCTGGATCAGCAGCGAATTGCCGCCCCCGGCACGCAGGTCCCACGACTCTTCGACGGTGATCTTGCCGTCCATCTCGGTGCGCAGCTTGCGATCGATCGTCACCTGCGCCGGCAGATAGAGCCCATACGCCCCCGGTGCGCCGTTCGGCGTAAAAATGCCGGCGATGATCATGGCAACGGTCGCGTCGCTGCCCTTCCTCTTCATCGGCACGCTGAAGGCGACGCCGCGAAACGGGTTGAGCGGCTTGCCGTCCGGATCGAAGCTCATCGACTGGTTCACCATCGTCATGCTCAGGTTCGCGCCCTGGTTCGGTCCCGACGTCGCTGGACTGATCTCCCAGCCGTCGGGCACGAGCTTGCGCAGCGCTGCCTCCGACACCTTGAACGTCATGGCGATGCGCACATCGACGTTGCTGCCCGTGAGCTTCTCCTGGGCGAACGTGGGTGCGGCTAGAAGCACCAGTGCCATCGGTAGCAAGAAACGCATGGTCATCTCCCCTTGGTTAACAACCTACTTCCTGTAAACCACCGGCGCGAGCGTATTCTGGTCTATCACGACATCGACCACCGCCGGCAGACCGCTGTCCAGCGCGCGCTTTAGCGCCGGCAGCAAAGCCGAAGCATCCGTGACGCGTTCGCCATAGGCGCCGAACACGCGCGCCAGCGCCGCAAAATCGACGTCGCTGTAATCGACGCCGAAGATGCGCCCGCCATAGAGCTCCTTCTGGAATGCGCGCTCGTTGCCGAGCCCGCAATCGTTGAAGACGACGCACACCACCGGGATGCGCTCGCGCACTGCGGTCTCGAGCTCGCCGATATTGCACATCATCCCCATGTCGCCGACCACCGCCATCACCGGCTGCTTCGGCCGCGCGAGCTTCGCGCCCATCGCCATCGGCAAGCCGGCGCCGACCGAGCCCCAGTCGCTGATGTACATGAAGGTATCGGGCTGGTGGGTGTCCATGAAGACGCGCATGTGCTTTCCCGCATTGCCGGCGTCGACGATCATGATGCCGTCGGCGGGCAGCGCCTCGCGCATCGCGTGCGCTACCACCGGCGGCAGGACCGGGCGCTTCGCGTAGTCGAGCAGGCGCTTCCTCTCCTCTTCCCATTCGCGCCGCAGCTTGGCGACGCTGGTCCATTCCCACTTCTTGCGCAGGCGCTCGCGCAGTCCTTCGACGAAGCTGAGCGTCGAACCGACCACCGCCTGCGCCACGGGGAACACCACGCCGATATCGGTCGCCACCGGGCTTTGATGGATCAGCCTGGCGTCGCGGCTGATGATGCCGTACTTGAACGTGGTGGAGAAGAGGTCGATGTGCGCACCAAGCGCGATCACCACATCGGCCTCCGGCATGGCGCGATTGGCGCTGGACCAGCCGTTGCGGCCGAGCGGGCCGAGCGCGAGCCCATGCGTCGTCGGGAACGCGTCCGGGTGGTATTGCAGCGTTGCGACGGGGATGCCGGTCGCCTCGGCCAGCGATTGCAGCGCACCGAGCGCGTTCTCGCGCAGCACGCCACCGCCGGCGAGCAGGATCGGGCGCTTTGCCTGCGCAATCAGCCCGGCCGCACGGTCGAGCTCGGCCGCCGAACAGCTCGGCAGCGAGGTGGGACGGTAGGCAGCGGGGTCGATGGGCTCCGGCTCGACCTGCTCGAGCAGGATGTCCCTGGACACGTCGAGATGCACCGGCCCGAGCGGCTCGGAGAGCGCGACGCGAAAGGCGCGGCGCACCGCTTCCTGCACCTTGATCACCGACGGAATCGAGTACGCCCACTTGGTGATCGGCCGGTTCATCGTCACCTGGTCGATGTCCTGGCTCGCGTCCTTCTCGCGCACCCAGATTTCCTGCGCGCCGCTGATGCTGATGACCGGCACGTAGCCCTTGTAGGCGGCGCCGATGCCGGTGGCGAGGTTGGTGACGCCGGGACCTTCGGTGGCCGTGACGATCGCCGGCCGATGCACCGCGCGCGCAAAGCCATACGCCATGAACGCCGCGCCCTGCTCGTGGCGCGTGAGGACGAAGCGGATCTCGGGCGTCGCGCGCAGCACGTCGAGGATCGGCAGGTTCATCGTGCCCGGGATGCCGAAGACGTGGTCGATCCCCTCGCGGCGAAGGCAATCGACGACCGCTTGCGCGCCTGTGATCATGGCAATCTCCCCGGAGTTGCTACGCTACACCTGTGGACCGCGTTTTAGAATCCGAGCCTTGCTTGTGGAGCAGATTCAATGACCAACCGCTGCGCCTGGGCCACCACGCCGCTGGGCATCGCCTACCACGACGCCGAGTGGGGCGTGCCGGTGCACGACGACCGCGTGCTGTTCGAGTTCCTGATCCTGGAAGGCGCGCAGGCGGGATTGAGCTGGGAGACCATCCTGCGCAAGCGCGACGCCTATCGGAAGGCACTCGCCGGCTTCGATCCGGCGAAGGTGGCGCGCTTCGGCGCCGCGGATAAGAAGAAGCTGATGAAGAACGAAGGCATCGTGCGCAATCGGCTCAAGATCGACAGCGCAGTGACCAACGCCAAGGCCTTCCTGGCCGTGCAGAAGGAGTTCGGCGGCTTCGACGCCTACGTCTGGCGCTTCGTCGGCGGAAAACCGATCGTCAACCGCCGCAAAGGCGTGGGGGACGTGCCGGCGAAGACGAAGGAATCGGATGCGCTGAGCAAGGATCTCGTCAAACGCGGCTTCAAGTTCGTCGGCTCGACCATCTGCTATGCGTACATGCAGGGCGTCGGGATGGTGGACGACCATCTCGACGGCTGCTTCCGGAAGACTCGATAACCATGCGTACTGCCTTCATCATCCTCGCCGGCCTCATCATCGGCACCCTCTTCCTCTTCGGCGGCCGGCTCCTCGGCCGCGGCCCCGAGACGCTCGCGCTCGGCGCGAAGATCTTCATCCCGCTGTGGTTCATCGCCGCCGCGCTGAACATGTGGATCGGCGTGGCGAAGGCCGGCTACAGCTTCATGGAGGAGCTGCCGATCTTCCTCGTGATCTTCGGCGTGCCGGCCGCGGCGGCGGGCTTCCTCTGGTGGAAGTACGGATGACCAAGGGACGGCTCGAGGCCTTCACCGACGGGGTGATCGCCGTGATCATCACCATCATGGTGCTCGAGATGAAGGTGCCGCACGGGACGGACACCGCGGCGCTCGCGCCGCTGATCCCGATCTTCCTCAGCTACGTGCTCTCCTTCGTGTTCGTTGCGATCTACTGGAACAACCACCATCACCTCTTCCACGCCGTGCATCACGTCACCGGCGGCACGCTCTGGGCGAACATGCACCTGCTCTTCTGGCTCTCGCTCGTGCCCTTCGTCACCGGCTGGATGGACGAGAACCACTTCGCGCCGGTGACGGTCGCGAGCTACGGCGCGGTGCTGCTCTGCGCGGGGATCGCCTACTTCATCCTGACGCGCGTGCTGCTCGCGTGCCATCCGCACGACTCGCCGCTGCACAAGGCGCTCGGCACCGACTTCAAGGGCAAGATCTCGGTCGTGATGTATGCGGCGGGGATCGCGCTCGCCTTCTGGCTGACCTGGCTTTCGCTCGCCATCTACGCGTCCGTCGCGCTGCTCTGGCTCGTGCCCGACCGGCGCTTCGAGCGGGTGCTGGCCGAGCACAAGCCATGACTAGGAGATCCACATGAGACTCGCTGCTTTGCTGATCGGCGTCCTGCTGTCGCTCGCAGCCACAGCGCAGGAAAAATGGGTGACGTCGTGGGCCGCCTCGGTGCAAGGCCCCTACCCGGTTGGCAATCCCTCGGCACAGCCGAAGCTGGATGTCGTGTTTCCCACGCCGCAACAGGGCGCGCGCGACCAGAGCTTCCGCCTGGTGGTGCGCCCCGCGATCTGGGGACGCGAGGCGCGCATCCGCCTCTCCAACGCCTTCGGCACAAAGCCGGTAACGTTCAAGAGCGTGCACGTCGGCCTGCAGCACAGCGGGCCGGCGCTGGTACAAGGCACCCACCAGCCGGTGCGCTTCTCCGGCCGCAACGAGGTCACCGTCGCGCCCGGCGCATCGGCGTGGAGCGACGCGGTCGCGCTGCCTTTCGTGCGCGATGCCGCGGATCCGCTGCTGCAGGGACGCAAGCTCGCGGTGAGCTTCCACGTGGCGGGCGAGAGCGGGCCGATGACCTGGCACGCCAAGGCGCTGCAGACTTCCTACGTCAGCGCACCCGGCGGCGGCGCGCACGCAGAGGAAGACGGCGAGGCATCGTTCCCCTACAGCACCGCGTCGTGGTATTTCCTCGATGCGCTCGACATAAGAGCGCCCGCGGCCACGCGCCTTATCGTCGCCTTCGGCGACTCGATCACCGACGGCACCGCCTCGACCATGAACGGCGACGATCGCTGGCCCGATGTGCTCGCGCGCCGGCTCTATGTGCAGTACGGCAACCGCGTCGCCGTGGTCAACGCCGGCATCGGCGGCAACCAGATCGCCGGTCCGGCCGAGTACAGCGCGGCGAAGCCGTTCGCGGGCGGCCCGGCGTCAGGCCAGCGGCTCGAGCGCGACATCATCTCGCTCTCGGGTGTCTCGGCCGTGATCTGGCTCGAAGGCATCAACGACTTCAGCAAGAACGGCAATGCGAGCGTCGACACCGTGACCAGCGCGCTGCGCGAAGGCGTGGCGCGGCTGCGCACCGGTGTGCCCGGCGTGCGGATCATCGGCGCCACCCTCGTCACCGCGCTCGGCTCGACCAATGCGGCGCACGGCTCTCCCGAGCAGGACGAGAAGCGCAAGGCGCTGAATGCGTTCATCCGCAGCTCCGGCCTGTTCGACTCGGTGATCGATTTCGACGCCGTGGTGCTCGACGCTGCCACCGGCGCCATGCGCGCGGAGTTCGTCCCCGAGAGCACGACCGGCGGCGCGGGCGACAAACTGCACCCGAACCGCGCCGGCTATCTCGCGATGGGGATGGCAATCGACCTGAAGGCGCTGCCGGCGCCCGAATTACGGCCCTGACCCCGAATTGATCGCTATCGCAATCCATGGCGGCGCCGGCACCATGCCGCGGCGGATGATGACGCCCGCGGCGAGCGCGCGCTACAAGGCCGGGCTGGCGCAGGCGCTGGACGCCGGCCATGAGGTGCTGAAAGGCGGGGGCAAAAGCCTCGACGCCGTCTGCGCCGCGGTGGTGGCGCTCGAAGATCTGCCGCTCTTCAACGCCGGGCGCGGCGCCTGCTACAACACCGACGAGAAGCACGAGCTCGACGCGTCGGTGATGGACGGCGCGACGCTGCGCGCGGGCGCGGTGGCGGCGGTGAGCCGGATCCGCAACCCGGTGCTCGCGGCGCGCGCGGTGATGGAGAAGAGCCGGCACGTGCTGCTCGTGGGACGCGGCGCCGAGCGCTTTGCCCGGCAGCATGGGCTGACGCTCGTCGACGACTCCTACTTCCATACGCGCTCGCGCCTGACGGCGCTGCGAAAAAAGATCGAGGGCCACCACGGCACGGTGGGCGCGGTGGCGCTCGACGCGGACGGCCACCTCGCCGCCGCGACCTCCACCGGCGGGTACACGGGGAAACTCCCCGGCCGGGTCGGGGACTCCCCGATCATCGGTGCCGGGAATTACGCGGACGACGCGTGCGCCGTGTCGGGCACCGGCATCGGCGAGGCATTTATCCGCGGCGTGCTGGCCCACGACGTCGCGGCGCGCATGCGCTATCTCGGCGAGCCGCTGGCGAAGGCAGCGCGCGCCGCGATGAAAAAG
>DASQAW010000335.1:0-16420 GCA_035635495.1 Burkholderiales bacterium | reverse complement strand
TCGGTCTCGAAGATGTCCCGCACCTCGAAGCGCGCGCGATCGGCCACGCCCGCCGCTTGCGCGTTCTGCGTGGCGAGCTTCACCAGGCTCGGGTCGAGGTCGACGCCCAGGCCCCGCGCGCCGCGCTTCGCCGCCTCGATCACCAGGCGCCCGTCGCCCGAGCCGAGATCGATGACGAAGTCGCCGGGACCGACCTCGGCCATGCGCATCATGCGCTCGACGATCTCGGCCGGCGTCTGCACGTACGGCACCGTGCCGTCGTCCCACGCCCACGCTTGCGGCTGCGCCGGCGTCGGCAGGACGATGAGCGCGAGGAGCAGCGCGCGGAGGACGAGGGACGGCATCGGGGCGGCGAGCACTAATACCTTTGACGCGCCTGCAAAGCAAGCGTAGCTTCACGCGCCACATGAAACTAATGAGCGCGGTCCTGTCCCTCCTCCTTCTCGCGGTCGCCTGCAGCACCAAAGAGTACCGGTACGTCGGCGACCGCCAGGTCCTGAAGAACGACGAGGGGCATGTCATCGGCCAGAAGGAAATGCTGCGTGACCCCGAGACCGGCCAGCAGTTCGAGGAGATCACCTATTTCACTCCGCGCCGCGACGAGAAAGGCACGGTCATCGGCTACGAAGAGCCGCTGCCTCCCGGCTACGTCGTGCGCGACCTGCAGGGCCGCCGTATCGGCGTGCGCTACACCGACCTCCGCAGCCGCGGCACCAATCCGGGCAGCGGCGGCGTGACGGTCATCGTCAACCCTCCCGAGCGATAGCCCGCCCCTGCCGCCCGGCCGGCGGCAGGTCTAAGATGCACGCAGGATGATGCCGCTTCGGCGTTCGATCCTGCTCTGGCTTTCACCCCTCCTCTGCGCGCTGGCCGGCGCAGCCCCCGCCGCGGATATCTATCGCTGGGTCGATGATGCGGGAAGCACGCAGTACGGCGACATGGTGCCCGAACAATACAAGTCCCGCGCCCGCCGTGTGGACGCCGTCGGCGAGCCTACCGCCGAGCAGGTCCGCGAAGCGGAGGCGCGCGCCTCGCGCGAACGCGAGGCCGCGGCGCGGATATCGGAGGAAAAAGCGCGCGATGAAAAGGCGAAGCCCCCCGTTGCTGCGCAGCGGGCCGCCGCACCGCCGGCCAACCCGAACGAGACAGCCTGCGAGCGCGAATGGCGGAAATTCGCCGAGAGCAACGAGTGCTTTGCGCCCTACATGATCGCGGGCGGCGGGATCCGGCCGGAGGCCTTCAAGAAATGCGTCGAGGTCAAGGCCCCGACCTGCGGGCCGCCGCCGCCGCATCCGGCCAACGATCGGTAACCAGGCTCGCGGTTAGAATTTCCGCCGCGCCCCGGTAGCTCAGTGGATAGAGCAGCCCCCTCCTAAGGGGCAGGTCGCACGTTCGATTCGTGTCCGGGGTGCCAATGTTTCAGGCGCCCCGTCCTATATGGATCAGTCGTCGGGCGGCGGAGGCGGAGGAGGTGGCGGTGGCGGCAGCGTTCCGGTACCGCTGAGCGGCACGAGCTGTATCGATCCCTGGTTTCCTGAATCGTCGTTCACCGTCACGGACCCCGTCACCGTACTAGTGTCGACCGGCGTGAACGAAATGGAAACGGCGCAGTGTGATCCCGGAGCAAGGACCGAAGGGCAATTGTCCGTCTCCGAGAATCCGGCGCTCGCCGAGACGCTCAATCCGTTCAACTGAGCGCCGCCAAAGCTCGTGATGGTGATGGTTTGGGCCGGGCTTGTCGTCCCGACATTCTGCGAGAACGTCAACAACGCGAGCGAGAACTTGATCGCTGAAGGACGCGGGCTCGGAACGGCAAGCGGAGTTGCTCCGAACACGTAGTAGGGGCCATAACCGGCGGTCAGGTCGCTGGACGAGGAAAGAACACCCGCCATGTTGTCCACGATCTGTGCTCCGCCGCCGCCGACGAGCACCATGCCACTCGAATCGACCGCGATGCTGTGAGGAGTCGCTCCCGCACCGAGGCGTATGGACGTCCAATTCGCTCCGCTCATGTCGTCGACGCGAACCACCGACGGCCCATTGGAATCGGCGACGTAAATCTTCCCGGAGGCGTCCACGGCGACGCCCAGGGGCGAGCCGAACGAATAGATGTACATGCCGATGGGAGGAGATTGCGTCAGCGCGGTCCAGTTCGTGCCATTCATGTCGTCCATGCGGACGATCCGCCTGTTGCCCGTATCGGCGACATAGATCCGTCCGCTCGCGTCGAAAGCGACGGGCGCGGAATACTGCGCGAATTGGGCAACGCCCGAGCCGATCCCGCTCATCTCGATCCAGTTCGCGCCGTTCAGGTCGTCCATGCGGACAAGCCGATTGTTGCCCGTGTCCATCACGTAGATCCTGCCGGCGGGATCGATGCTGATGGCGGAGAGGTTGTTGAACTGGCCGACGTCCGAACCGTAAGTGCCGAAGGTGGTCCAGTTGGTTCCCGCCATGTCATCGATGCGCACGACGCGGGCGTTGTACGTGTCGGCCACATAGATGCGGCCGGTCGAGTCGAGTGCGATGCCGTAGGCGCCGTAGAACTGCCCGACATCGCTGCCCTGTGTTCCGTACGAGATGAGATTGGCGCCATCCAGATCGTCGGAGCGAAGGATCTGTCCGGTATTCGAGAAATAGAACGGGGTATGGGCGGAGTTGTAGCCAGTCGACCCGCCTGCGACCGCACCACTTTTTGCATAGACCTGGCGGGTCGTGCCGTTGATCGCTTGCGTCGCGGCGTTCGCGGTCAACGTACCGCTGAAGATTCCGCTGAACGTATACCAGCAGGTCACGGGGCGGCCTCTGCCACCTCCCGAGCAACTCACGGTGGTGGAACTGGTGGTAAACGTCGCAGCGATCGCCAGGCTGCCATCGCTCGACGTAAACGTGAGCGTTCCGCCTGCGATCTGCAACGTGCCCGGTGGATTGGCTACGGTTGTCCCGCCTGACAACGTACCGCCGGAGTTGGTGAAGCCTCCCTGATCGGCGTACGCCGAAGAAATCAGGACAGCAGTGAACGCGAACGCGATGGTCTTTCTCATGACCGACCTCTCGACTGTGAAGTGACCTACTGTTTGTTGGAGCTCCCAGGAAGATGCGACGATGCAAGAAGTCTGCTCCTCCAATATGACGCCAAGCTTTCAGGCCGATCACCACGGAATCCCTCGGCAGCTAAAATGCGCTGGCAACGCGCTCCAAGTCGGACGCTCGATTCGTGTCCGGGGTGCCACGCCATCAACCATAAGAGAGCCATGCTTCCATCCATTCTGTTGCCCATCGTGTTCGTAACCAGCACGGTGCTCGCCGCCGCCGAGCGCTCCGAAGACCGCTGGAACCTCGGCGACATGTATCCGTCGGTCAAGGCTTGGCAGGACGACGCAGCCAAGCTTGAAGCGCAACTGAAGAGCTTCGCCGGCTGCCGCGGCAAGCTCGGCGAATCGCCGCAGCGGCTGAAGAGCTGCCTCGACGCCTACGCCGACTTCACCAAGCGCTTCGCGCGCCTGGAGACCTACTCCTCGCAGCTCCTCGCGGAGGACACGGGCTCGGCCGAGAGCCTCGAGCTCCAGGACAAGGCGCGCCACCTGGGTGCGAAGCGCGAGCAGGCGATCTCGTTCCTCAAGCCGGAGATCCTGCGCCTCGGCCGGGCGAAGGTCGAAGCGCTGCTCAAGAAAGACCGCTCGCTCGCCGTCTACCGCCATTACGTTGACGACATCGTACGCATGGCGGCGCACACGCTCGACTCGAAGGGCGAAGGCATCGTCGCGAACTTCGAGCTCTCGGAGGGCGCCGCCGGCTCGACCTATCAGATCCTCTCCAATGCCGAGCTGCCTTGGCCGACGGTGCGGCTCTCGGATGGAAAGGAGGTGCTACTGGACCAGTCCGCCTACACCGAGTACCGCGAGGCCCACAACCGCGACGACCGCAAGAAGGTCTTCGATGCCTTCTGGGGCAAGTGGAAGGAGTTCGAGCGCACCTTCGGCGTGACGCTGCACGAGAGCCTGAAGAAGGACACGGTCTACACGCGCGTGCGCAAGTACCCGAGCACCATCGGCCGCTCGCTCGACCGCGACCGGCTGCCGACCGCGGTGTACGAGACGCTGATCGCCGAGGCGAACAAGGGCTTGCCGACGCTGCATCGCTACTTCCGCCTGCGCGCGAGGATGCTCGGCCTGAAGGAAGGCGAGATGCGCTACTACGACATCTACCCGCCGCTGGTGGAGAGCTCGCTCAATTACCCGCTCGAGCAGGGCAAGGCGATGACGCTCGAGGCGGTGAAGCCGCTCGGCGAGCGCTACGTCGCCGCGATGCAGAAGGGCTTCAACGAGCGCTGGATGGACGTGTATCCGCGTCCGCGCAAGCAGTCGGGCGCGCACATGGCGGGCTCGGCGTACGACGTGCACCCCTACGTGCTGATGAACTACAGCGACAACTACGAGTCGGTGTCGACGCTGGCGCACGAGTGGGGCCATGCCATGCACTCGCACTTCTCCAATGCGGCGCAGCCTTTCATCAACTCCGACTACGCGACCTTCGTGGCGGAGATCGCCTCGACCTTCAACGAGGCCCTTCTGCTCGAGCACGCGCTGAAGACCGCCAAGACCGACGACGAGCGCCTGCTCTACCTCGGCTCGGCGCTCGAGAACCTGCGCGGCACGTTCTTCCGCCAGGCGATGTTCGCCGAGTTCGAGCGCGACATCCATGCGCGCGTCGACAAGGGCGAAGCGCTCAGCGGCAAGCGGCTCTCCGAGATGTACGGCGAGATCCTGCGGCGCTACCACGGCGAGCGCGAGGGCGTGGTGAAGATCGACGACCTCTTCACCGTCGAATGGGCCTACATCCCGCACTTCTATTACACCTTCTACGTCTTCCAGTACGCGACCTCGATCTCGGCGAGCTCGCTGCTCGCCGACTCGGTGCTGAAGGGCGAACCGGGCGCGCGCGAGCGCTATCTGAAGCTGATCAGCGCCGGCGGCTCGGACTATCCGTACGAGCTGGTGAAGGCGGCGGGGGTCGACCTCGCGTCGCCCGCGCCCTACCAGGCGGTGATCCGGCGGATGAACCGCGTGATGGACGAAATCGAGGCGATCGAAGCGCGCCGCAGCCGCAGATGAGCCTTCCTCGCACTGCGGCAATCCTTCCCGCGCACGCCGTTTGCGTCAGATACCGGTCGAGCGTACAGTCCCGGCGCCGCTGACCAGAAAGAAAAGATGAAGGCGCTAAAAAGAACAGTGCTCGTCCTCGCCCTCGGCTTCGCCGCCGGCGGCTGCTCGACGCTCGAGACCAAATCGGTGGCGCGCGAGGACCTGAAGAACGCCCAGGGCCACGTCGTCGGCTACAAGGACGTGATGCGCGACAGCCGCACAGGCGAAGAGCTGGCGCAGATCGCCCTGTTCGTGCCGCGCCTCGGCGAGCGCGGCGAGATCGTCGGCTACGAAGAGCGGGTGCGCGGCGGCTCGATCCTGCGCGACCTGAACGGCAAGCGCATCGGCGGCCGCTGGGACGACCTGCGCGGCCGCGGCAACAACCCGCAGAGCAACGGATTAGTGATCGTGGTGCGCGGCAAGCAGAGCGAGCGCGCCGCAGTCACCCAAGCACCGTCGATCGACGAACTCATTCACCTCGCCAGGCTCGGCAACTAGAAATCGGCGCCGTCCTCAGGGACGGCGCTTTTTTTGCCGGTGCATAATGCGCCGATGTTCCCCGGCAAGTGGTACGACGAGGTCCGCGTCGGCGAGCGCTTCGGCACCCGCGTTACCGTCACCGAGACGCATCTCGTGCTCGGCTCGGGCATGTTCGGCGACTTCAATCCGCTGCACGTGGACGAGGAGTTCTCGCGCCGCTCCATCTTCGGCGGCCGCATTCTCCACGGTCCGTTCACCAGCGCGCTCGTTTCGGCGCCCGTCGGCATGTACTTCTCCGGCACCGCGATCGCGTATCTCGAGCACGCCTGCCGGTTCAAGAAAGCGGTGCGCCCGGGCGACACGCTGACGACCGAGTGGACGGTGACCGAGAAGCTCGACAAGCCGAAGCACAAGGGCGGCATCTGCGTGCTCGCCGGCACGGCGCGCAACCAGAAGGGCGAGCTCGCCGTCGAGGCCGACGGCAAGATCCTGGTCAGCGCCCGTAGGAGTTAATGCGCGTCGAGTTGAGCCGGCGCATCCAGCGCCGGTCGATGGCGTTCTTCCACCACCAGACCCAGCGCCCCTGCGCGCTCCAGCCGCCGCGCGCGGCGATGGCGTAGCGCGCGCCGCAGGTCAGGAGCATCAGCTCCCTGGGATTGGGAACGTAGGGCAGGAGCGGCTCGCCGCTCACCAGCTTGCGCAGGTTCTGTGCGAGCAGCATGCCGTGGCGCACCGCGTGCACGCCGGACTTCGGCTCGTCGAGCGCGGCGCAATCACCGACGGCGAGCACCTGCGGATGCGAAATGCTGCGCAGCGCGCGGTCGACCCGCACGAAGCCGCGCTCATCGAGCGCGAGGCCGCTTCGGGCGAGCCACGGCAGCGGCGCCGGCCCCGTGGCCCACAGCACCAGATCGAACTGCTGGTGCGCGGCGCCTGCGACCACGACCGGCCCGCGCTCGATTGCGTCGACGTGCATGCCCGGCCGGTAGTCGACGCCCGCCTTTCGCAAGCGGCGCTCGATCCGCCGCGCCAGCTCGGGGGTGAAGGGTGTGCGGTCCGCGTAGAGCGTGACCTCGCCGCCGCGGTAGCGCAGCGCCATGGCGAGCTCGGCGCCGGCCGCGCCGCCGCCCGCGACCGCGACGTGCGACACCACGCGCAATCGATCCACCAGCCGCTCGAAAGGCTTCACCGACAGCGCGTAGTCGCTGGCGCCGGGCGTTGCATCCTCGGTTCTCGAGCCGGCGTTGAGCGACGCAAAGTCGAAGGCGATCTCGCGTCCATTGCTCAAGTTCGCGATGTGCCGCTCGGCATCGAGCCGCACGACGCTAGCGGGAATGTACTCGGCGTAGCCGCGCTCGGCGAGCAGCGCGACGTCGAACTCCGCCTCTGCGCGCCGGTAGTGGCCGGCGATGACGCCCGGCACCATCGCCGAATAGAGCTGCCGCGGCGCCGGCGAGACGAGAATGAAGCGCGCGCCATAGATCGGCTCCTTGGCGAGCGAGCCGAGCAGCCAGGCATGCGCGTGCCCCGCGCCGGCTAGGAGGATGCGCCTCACGCCCTACGGAGCTTTGCTTCTTCGCGCTGGCGCAATTCCTTGCGCTGCACCTTGCCGGTGGTGGTCATCGGCAGCGCGTCGATGAACTCGATCTCGCGCGGATACTCGTAGGGCGCGAGGCGCCCGCGCACGTGCCCCTGGATGTCCTCGATCAGCGCCTGCGAGGGCGACTCGCCGGGCTGCAGCACGATGAACGCCTTGACGATCGCGCCGCGCGTCTCGTCGGGCTTGCCGATCACCGCCGCGTTCGCCACCGCGCGGTGCTTGACCAGGCAGCTCTCGATCTCCGCCGGCCCGATGCGGTAGCCCGCGCTCTTGATGACGTCGTCGGAGCGCCCCTGGTACCAGAAGTAGCCGTCGCCGTCGGTCTTGCCCTGGTCGCCGGTGCAGCCCCAGTCGCCGATGAACTTGTCGCGCGTCGCTTGGGCGTTTTTCCAGTACTCGAGGAAGAACACCGGATCATCTTTCCTGTGCACGGCGATCTCGCCCAGCTCTCCCGGCGGCAGCTCGTTGCCTTTCTCGTCGATCACGGCGACCTTGTGTCCTGGGTATGGACGCCCGATAGAGCCGGGCTTCACCGGCCACGCCGCCTGGCAGTTGCCGACGACGTAGTTGATCTCGGTCTGGCCGAACATCTCGTTGATCGTCACGCCGAGCCCCGCCTTCGCCCACTCGATCACCGTCACGCCCACCGATTCGCCGGCGCTCATGATGCTGCGCAGGTTCAGCCGGTATTTCTTCCGCGGCTCGGGCACCGCCTTCATCATCAGCTTGAGCGCGGTCGGGAACAGGAACGAGTTGCGCACGCCGTACTTGTCGAGCAGATAGAACGCGCGCTCCGCATCGAAGCGGCCCCGGTAGCCGAGGATCGGCACTCCGAACATCCACGAGGGCAGCAGCGCGTCCATCAGGCCGCCGGTCCACGCCCAGTCGGCGGGCGACCAGAACAGGTCGCCGCGCTGCGGGAAGAAATCGTGCGAGTGCACGAAGCCCGGCACGTTGCCGAGCAGCACGCGATGCGCCTTGAGCGCGCCCTTCGGCGGTCCGGTGGTGCCGCTGGTGTAGACGATCAGCGCCGGATCGTTGGCCGCGGTGTCGAGCGGCCGGAAACTAGGGCTGGCCCTGGCCAGGAGTTCTTCATAGCCGAGAACCCCGGTCTCCTGTGCGCCGCCCACTCCGATGACATGGCGCAGGCTCGGCACCTTGTCCTTCACCGTCCAGAGGTTCGCGATCGTCGTCGCCTCGACCAGCGCCACGCTGGCCTCGGCATGCGCGAGCCGATACTCGAGCGCATCGGGCCCGAAGAGGTGCGACAGCGGCAACGCGATCGCGCCCATCTGGAAGATCGCGATGTAGGCGATGGCGGTCTCCGGCCGCTGCGGCAGGATGATCGCCACGCGATCGCCGGGCTTCACACCCAGCGACGCCAGCGCGTTGGACAGGCGGTTGGCGGCGACCTGCACGTCCCAGAACGAATACGCGGCGGCCGCGCCCGACTCGTCCTCCCAGTAGAGCGCGAAGCGGTTGCGATCGTCGGCCCACTGCCCGCAGCACGCGTGCGCGATGTTGTAGCGCTGCGGTACGCTCCAGCGGAACGCGCGGTAGAGCTCGTCGTAGCGGTCGACCATGGTCTAATTCAGTTTACATGACGGGAGATGCCCCGCTTCTTGCCTTGGTGTTCGACGCGTACGGCACCCTGTACGACGTCCATTCCGTGGTTCGGCGCTGCGAAACGTGCTTCCCGGGCAAAGGCACGCAGCTCTCGCAGCTCTGGCGGGCAAAGCAGCTCGAGTACACCTGGCAACGCAGCCTGATGCAGCGCTACGTGCCTTTCTCGCAGGTGACGCGCGAGGCGCTCGCCTATTCCTGCGCCGCGCTCGGGCTCGATCTTGGCCCGCACGGCGAGGCGCTGATGGCCGAGTACCTGCGCCTCGCGCCGTTTGCCGAGGTACCCGGCGCGCTCGAGCGACTGCAGATGAAGCGGGCCATCCTCTCCAATGGCTCGCCCGACCTGCTGGACCCATTGGTGCGCAATTCCGGGCTGCGCTTCGACGCGGTGCTGAGCGTCAACGAGCTGAAGGTCTACAAGCCGGCGCCCCAGGTGTACGAGCTCGCCGTGCGGCGGCTGAAGGTGGCCAAAGAGCGCATCGGCTTCGTCTCTTCCAATTGCTGGGACGCGCTCGGCGCCAAGTCGTACGGGTTTACGGTTTACTGGGTGAACCGTACGGGCGCCCCCGTCGACGCGCTCGGCTTCACGCCCGACGCGCAGGTGAGATCGCTCGCCGAACTGGCGGATGAAGTTCTGCGCTAACTGCGGCGCGGCGGTCGTGCAGCGCGTGCCGCCCGGCGACACGCTGCCGCGCTGGGTGTGCGACCACTGCGGCGAGATCCACTACCAGAACCCGAAGCTGGTCGTCGGCACGATCCCGGAGCACGAGGGGCGCCTGCTCCTCTGCCGCCGCGCGATCGAGCCGCGCTACGGCTACTGGACGCTGCCGGCCGGCTTCATGGAGAACGACGAGACCGCGGCGCAGGCGGCGCTTCGCGAGACGCTCGAGGAGGCGGGCGCCATCGTCGAGCTCGGCGAGCCGTTCACGCTGATCTCGGTGCCGCGGGTGAACCAGGTGCACCTCTTCTACCGCGCCCGGCTGCGCAACCTGGAGTTCAAGCCCGGCGAGGAGACGCTGGAAGTGACCCTCGTCGAGGAGGCGGCGATCCCGTGGCAGGAGATCGCCTTCCGCACGGTCGGCCTGACGCTCAAGCGGTGGTTCGCCGACCGCGAGCGCGGGACCTTCGGCTTCCACGCCGAGGACCTGCCGGGCTGAGGCGCTAGCAGCCCGCTCGGCTCGCCTGGGCCGCGATCCGCCGGCGCGATTCCGCGAGGCGATCCATCGTCTGCGCGCTGCCGCCGGTCCGCTCCTGCGCGCGCACGGCTTCGAGGTCCGCGTTATATCCCGCGCACTCCTGCTTCTTACGGTCGGCCGCGATGGCCGCCGCCCGCCCGTCGTCCACGGCTTGGCTGTTGCCCGTTGGCCGGGCTTCCGTCGAAGCCGACACTGACGATGTCCCTTCGCGCTGCGCCCTTACGGCCGCTGCGGCGGCGAGCGCGGCGTCGCGCTCGATCTGCTGTTTCTGCGCGATGCAGTCGGTCGCGATGGCGCTCTGGATCTGGGACGCCGAGCCCCGCTTTCGGTACACCTCCTGGACCAGACGGCGCTGCGCGGGCGTGGGTGCTTCGGCGAGCATTCGCTCCTCGGTTGCGCCGCCTTCGCGCGCCCAGACGATCTGCACAACGAAAAAGGCTATAACCTATAGGCGAATGGAGCGCCGCGAGTTCGTCGCCTTCTGCGTAGCCTCCGCCGCCGCGGCGGCGACGAATGCTGTCGGCGCCGACGCGCAGCCGCGGCATTATGCGCGCTCCCGCCTCGTGGACGCGCACGGCGCGCCGTTGCTGGGCAAGGCGGTTCCCGCCAACCGCAACCTGATCTTCCACTACCCGTACGCCGCGACGCCGTGCTTCCTGCTGAACCTCGGGCGGCCGGCGGCGCCGGCGGCGCAGCTCAAGACGGCGGACGAGAAGCCGTATGAATGGCACGGCGGCGTCGGCGCGGAGCGCTCGATCGTCGCCTACTCCGCGATCTGCGCGCACCGTCTGACCTATCCGACGCGCGACATCAGCTTCATCAGCTATCGCGCCGAGAAAACGACGGGCAACCGCTTCGCCGCCGTCATCCACTGCTGCTCCGAGCACAGCCAGTACGACCCGGCGCAGGGCGCGCGCGTCGTCGCCGGCCCGGCGCCGCAGCCGCTCGCCGCGATCGTGCTCGAGCACGATCCGGCGACCGACGAGCTCTTCGCCGTGGGCACGCTCGGCGGCGAGCTGTTCAACGAGTTCTTCGACAAGTACGCGTTCCGGCTGCAGGTGGAGCTCGGCGCGGACGCGCGCGCCGCGGTGCGAAGCGACTGCGTCGTGCAGCCGCTGGAGAACTTCTGCCGGCAACAGGTGAAATGCTGACGGTGAAGTGCTGACGTGGTTGGAAACCGCTGACCCATTCCCGCCGGTCGAGCGGGCAATGAAGAGCCCGAACGGCCTCCTTGCGGCGGGCGGGGACCTTTCGGTGCCGCGCCTCCTCGAAGCCTACCGGCGCGGCGTCTTCCCCTGGTACTCGGCGGCCGAGCCGATCCTCTGGTGGTCGCCCGACCCGCGCATGGTGCTGCATTGCGACGAGCTGAAGGTGCCTCGCTCGCTGGCAAAGAGCGTGCGCAACAAGGGCTATGAGGTGCGCGTCGACACGGCTTTCGAGCGGGTCCTGACAGGCTGCGCCGACCGGGAGGAAGGCACCTGGCTCGGGCGCGCGATGCGCGCCGCCTACCTTGCGCTGCACCGGGCGGGCCATGCGCACTCCTTCGAGACCTGGAGCGGGCCTGATCTGGTCGGCGGGCTCTACGGGGTGGCGCTCGGCCGCATGTTCTACGGAGAATCGATGTTTTCGCGGGCCACCGATGCGTCGAAAGTCGCGCTGGTGGCCCTGGTCGAGGAACTGAAAGCGCGCGGCTTCCCTCTCATCGACTGCCAGATGCATACGCCGCTGCTCGCATCGCTCGGCGGGCGTGAAATATCACGCCGCGCCTTTTTGCGGCTGCTCACACCCTTGGTAAACTACTCGGTGCCCTCCGGAATCTGGACTCGTGTCACGACTTAACGACCTGCCGCATGCCGTACTGCAGTTCTATGTGACGGCGCCGTATCCGTGCAGCTACCTGCCGGACCGGATGGCGCGCTCGCAGGTCGCCACGCCCAGCCACCTGATCAACACCGAGCTCTACGGCGACCTGGTCAAGGCCGGCTTCCGCCGCAGCGGCATCTTCACCTACCGGCCGCACTGCGATGCCTGCCGCGCCTGCGTGCCGGTGCGCATCCCGGTGGCCGAATACGTCGCCAACCGCTCGCAGCGCCGCGCGCAGAAGCTGCACGGCTCGCTCGTCGCGCATGCGCATCCGCTCAAGTTCCGGCTGGAGCACTACGCGCTCTACCTGCGCTACCAGTCGAAGCGCCATTCCGGCGGCGGCATGGACAACGACAGCCGCGACCAGTATTCGCACTTCCTGCTGCAAAGCCGCGTCGACACGCGCCTGATCGAGTTCCGCGAGGCCGGCCAGCTGGTGATGGTGTCGATCGTCGACTTCCTGCCCGACGGCCTCTCGTCGGTCTACACGTTCTACGAGCCGGACCGCCGCGGCGCGAGCTTCGGCACCTACAACGTCATGTGGCAGATCGACCAGTGCCGCCGCCTCGGCCTGCCGTACCTTTACCTGGGCTACTGGATCCGCGAGAGCCCGAAGATGGCCTACAAGTCCAAGTTCGAGCCGATCGAGGGCTTCATGGGCGGCTCGTGGCGCCGTCTCGGGCGCCGGCAGACCGAAGAGAACCGGTTTTGAGCCTCCCAGCGAGGGGGTTTTGAACCTCTACTCGCTCGCCCGGCCTCTCCTTTTCTCCCTAGACGAAGAAAACGCTCACCAGCTTGCGCTGCGCGCCGCCGGCGTGGCCGGCATTTTTTCGGCGCCGGTGCCGCGCAGTCCGGTGCGCGCGATGGGCATCGAGTTCCCCAATCCGGTCGGCCTCGCCGCCGGGCTCGACAAGGACGCCGAGCACATCGACACGCTCGCGGCGCTCGGCTTCGGCTTCATCGAGGTGGGCACGGTCACGCCGCGTCCGCAGCCCGGCAACGCGCGGCCGAGGTTGTTCAGGATCGAAGAGAAGCAGGCGATCATCAACCGCTTCGGCTTCAACAACGTCGGCCTCGACGCCTTCATCGCCAACGTGCAGCGCGCGCGCTGGAAGGGCGTGCTGGGCATCAACATCGGCAAGAACGCCGACACGCCGGCCGAGCGCGCGATCGATGACTACGAGCTCGGCCTGAAGCAGGTCTACCCGCACGCGGCCTACGTCACGATCAACATCTCCTCGCCCAACACCAAAGGCCTCCGCACTCTGCAGGAAGCGGAGCATCTTGAAGCGCTGCTCAAGCGCCTCACGGCGCTGCGCGAGCCGCTCGCCGACCGGTATGGCCGCCGCGTGCCGCTCGTGGTGAAGGTGGCTCCCGACCTCGGCGCCGACGAGATCCGCTCGATCGCCGACGCCGTGCGACGCTACGGCATCGAAGGCCTGATCGCGACCAACACTTCCCTTTCGCGCCAGGGCGTCGAAGGACTGCGGCACGCCAGCGAAGCGGGCGGCCTGTCGGGAGCGCCGATCCGCGAGCTGGCGACGCGCGTGCTGCGCGAGTTTGGTAGAGCTTTAAAAGGGGAAACCACTGTCATCGGCGCCGGCGGGATCATGTCCGGCGCCGACGCGGCCGAGAAATTCCGCGCCGGCGCGTCGCTGGTCCAGCTCTACACCGGCCTCATCTACCGCGGGCCGGACCTGGTCTCCGAATGCGCATCGGCATTCCGCGCGAAATAAAGGACGGCGAATTCCGCGTTGCTCTCACCCCGGCTGCGGTCGCGCAGCTGAGGGACGCCGTGGTCGAGCCCGGCGCTGGCGCGGGCGTCGGGTTTACGGACGCGCAGTACCTCGCCGCCGGCGCGAAGCTCGGCAATGCGTGGGATTGCGAGCTGGTCGTCAAGGTCAAGGAGTTGCAGGAGCTCGAATACCGCAAGCCGCGGCGCGGGCAGATCGTGCTCGGCTTCGAGCAGTTCGCAGTCAATCGCCGGCTGCTCGATGCCGCGCTCGCCTCGGGCGCGACCTTCATCTCGTACAACACCGTCGGCCGGCAGCGCGGCGAGTCGCCGATCCTCGCGCCCATGTCTGCGATCGCGGGACGCCTCGCCGTGCAAGTCGGCGCCTGGTGCCTGCAGAGTCAGAACGGCGGCAGCGGCGTGCTGCTGTCGGGGTTCGAAGGCGTTCCTCCAGGCAAGGTCGTGATCCTGGGCGCCGGCGGCGTCGGCGCCAACGCGCTCGCCGTCGCGTACGGTATCGGCGCCGAGGTCATGGTGTTCGCGAAGACCGAGCGCCGCTTCGCTGCGCTCCAAGAGCGCTTTCCCCGCGCCCGTTTCCGGATCGGCCTGGAGGCGAGCGCCCTGGAGGACGCCGACCTCATCATTGCCGGGGTCTTCGCCCCGGGCCAAGCCTCGCCCAAGCTCGTCACCAGGAAGATTCTCGCCGGGATGCGGCGCGGCTCGGCGCTCGTCGATGTCGGCATCGACCACGGCGGCATCGCCGAGACCTCGCGCCCGACTTCCCACGGCGCGCCCACCTACATCGAGGAAGGCGTCGTGCACTACTGTGTGCCGAACATGCCGGCCGCATGCCCGCGCACCGCGAGTCTCGCGCTCGAGCGCGCGGTGCTACCTTACGTGCGCAAGCTGATGAAAGACGAAATGGACGACGACCTGCGCAGCGGCATCCGGGTGCGTGACGGGCACACGCTGGAAAAATAAGCCATGAAGCGCCCGACCGTGGCAGTAGTAGACGAGGAGCGCTGCATCGGCTGCGCGCGCTGCATCGACGCCTGCCCGGTCGATGCGATCGTCGGCGCGCAGGGCTACCTGCACACCGTGGTGGAGGACTGGTGCATCGGCTGCGAGCTCTGCGTGCCGCCCTGCCCGGTCGACTGCATCGACTTGGTGAAGGCGGGCGGCGAATGGACGCCGGCGCTCAAGCGCGCCGCGGGCGAGCGCGGGCGGCGGCGGCAGCAGCGCCTGGCGCAGGCCGAGGTGCGCTCGCACGGGGCGGAGGAGCGCAGGTCGATCCTGGCGGCGCTCCTCGCGCGCAAATGAATCCCGCCAAGCGGCGCGCCATCTACGAGCGGCTGCGCGCGGCGAATCCCAATCCGACCACCGAGCTCAAGTACGGTACCCCGTTCGAGCTGCTGGTGGCCGTCGTGCTCTCGGCGCAGGCGACCGACAAGTCGGTCAACCTCGCCAGCGAGAAGCTCTTTCCGGCCACGCCCGAGAAGATCGTCCGGCTCGGTGTCGCCGGGCTCGAGGAATGCATCAAGCGCATCGGCCTTTACCGCATGAAGGCGAAGAACGTCGTCGCGCTCTCCAGGATCATCCTCGAGAAGCACTGCGGCGCGGTGCCGCAGAACCGCGAAGCGCTCGAGGAGCTGCCCGGCGTGGGGCGCAAGACAGCCAACGTCGTGCTGAACACGGCGTTCGGCCAGCCGACGGTCGCCGTGGATACCCATATCTTCCGGGTCGCCAATCGCACGGGCATCGCGCCGGGCAAGGACCCGCGTGAAGTAGAGGACCGGCTACTCAAGTTCACGCCGCCGGAATTCCTCCAGGACGCGCACCACTGGCTGATTCTGCACGGCCGCTATGTCTGCACGGCGCGCAAGCCCGGCTGCCCCGAGTGCCTGATCCGCGATCTCTGCGAATTCAAGAAGAAGACCAAGGCGTGATTTTTGACCCGTCGCGCGACCAGGTGCGGGACATGTTCTTCGAGGCATGGCGCAAATATCGCGCCGGTGAACCGCTCGTCGGAATCGAGACGATCGCGCTCGACGTCATGCTGGCCCACGCCGAATATCACCCGATGCTCGACCCGCCCGAGCGCCATCGCGACAAGGACTACGTCGACGAAGGCAACCCCTTCCTGCACATGAGCCTGCACCTCGCCCTCGAGGAGCAGCTCTCGATCGACCAGCCCCCGGGCATCGCCAGCCACTTCCAGGGGCTGGTGCGGCGCTGCGGCGGGCGCCACGAGGCGCTCCACGAAGCCATCGAATGCCTCGCCGAGACGATGTGGCGCGCCCAGCGCGACAAATTGCCGCCGGACGCGCTCGCCTACCTCGAGTGCCTGGAGCGGCGTGCCCGGCGGTAGATTTGCACCGACACCGAACGGACTAGTCAGGGTGCGCCGGACTGAAATCAAGCCGGCGCCATGATGCGGCCATGAAACCCCCTCTCCTGGTCGCTGCGTTCCTGCTGGCACTGGCCGCGCCGCTCGCTTGGTCGGCCGACTTCAACGACGAGACGGCGATCCTGGTCGCCAAGCGCGAGATGCGCGACCGCGTCTACGGGTCGAGCGTGATCGTCGTGCGGCCGCTCGGGCAGGAACGCCACATCGGCTTCATCGTGAACAAGCCGACCACCATGACGCTCAGCAAGCTCTTCCCGAAGCACCTGCCGTCGCAGAAGGTGGTCGACCCGGTGTTCCTCGGCGGGCCGGTCGGTCCGGAAGTGATCTTCGCCATGATCCAGGGCCGCGAAAGCCCCGGCGGCCGCTCGCTGCAGC
>DASQAW010000334.1:0-2552 GCA_035635495.1 Burkholderiales bacterium | reverse complement strand
CGATCGCCGCCGGCTCGAACGCGAACAGCTCGCGCAGCTGCTTGAGGTCGTCGCCGATGCCGACGCCGGCCTTCACCGTCGGCGACTCGAGCAGCGCGCGCAGCACGGCGCTGAAATCCATTCGCTGGAGCTGGAACAGATACACCGCTCGGGCAGTCGCGACCTGCACCAGCGCCACCGGATATTTCTGCCCGACCTTGAAGGTGGGCCTGGTTTCCGTATCGAAGCCGGCGACCCGCTCCGCGGCAAAATCCGCCGCCGCCCGCTCGACATCCCCGGCGCTCGCCACGAGCACCACCTCGCCCTCGTAGCGCCGGATCGGCAGGGCGTTGATCTCGTCCTTCGAGATTGAATTCGGGGTCAGGTTCGTAATTATTTGCGCCCGGTCATTCCCGCGCGCGGCCAGAGTTTCGGGTCACGGGCGGTATGCAGCACCGTGAACACGACCGTGCGCGCCGTCTCGACGCGGTAAAACACCGCGTACGGAAAGCCGCCAACGATCGCTCGGCGCACGCCGCGAGGTCCCGCGCGACCTTGGGACGGCAGACGACGGGCAGCGACAATCAGCGTCGCCGCGATTCTTTGAGGACCTGCTCCCGCGACACCACGTCGTCCGGATTGCGCTCATGCTCGGCCACGCGCTCGTCGATGACGGCGCGATGCGCATCGCCGAGTGGGACGGAAGACGGCTCCGCCGCGAGGCTGGCCCAGATGATCTCCACCAGCCGCATCCGCTGTTCCGGGGGCAGCTTCAGGATTTCGGCAACGTCCGCGTCGCTCATGCTACCTAGCGTACCACCGCATGGGGTCGGACCCCATTTATGGCATAGCCTTGGGCGCCATGCTCCGACTAGTGCTCGACACGCACGTCTGGCTCGACTGGCTGGTGTTCGACGACCCGGGCATCCGGCGCCTTCGCAACGCCGTGCACCTGGGCCGCGCCGAGGTCTACATCGACGCCGCCTGCGACGCCGAGCTCGAGCGCGTGCTCGCCTACGATCTCGGCAAGCACAGCATCGCGCCCGCCGCGCAGGCCGCGGCGCTGGCGCAGGCGCGCCGCATCGCGCGGCGCATCGAGAACGCGCTCTCGCCGCCCGAGCGCGCCGGCCTGCCGCGCTGCCGCGATCCGGACGACCAGATCTTCCTCGAGGCGGCGCTCGCCGCGGGCGCCGATGTCCTCGTCAGCAAGGACCGCGCGCTGCTCGAGCTCAACCGGCGCCGGACCCGCGCCCTGCCGTTTCGCGTCTGCGCGCCTGGATCGCTTCGAATACCCGCTGCGGGCTAGCCGGCATGTCGAAGTGATGGATGCCGAGCGGCCTTAGCGCATCGACGATCGCGTTCATGACGGAAGTCAGCGCGCCGGCGCAGCCCGCCTCGCCGCAGCCCTTCACGCCGAGCGGGTTGGTGGTCGCCGGCACCGGGTGGCTCTGCCACTGGATCGCGGCGTGGATATCTTCGGCGCGCGGCAGCGCGTAGTCCATGAACGAGCCGGTGACGAGCTGGCCTTCGGCATCAAATTGCGCGTGCTCCATCAGGCACTGGCCGATGCCCTGCACCACGCCGCCGTGCACCTGGCCCTCGACCGTGAGCGGGTTCACCACCGTGCCGAAGTCGTTCACCGAGCTGTAGCGCACCACCTCGACCTTGCCGGTGTCGGGATCGATCTCGACCTCGCACACGTGGCAGCCGTTCGGAAACGCCGAAGGGACCACTTCAGTCACATGGGTGGTGTCGAGCTTGCCGGGAAACCTGCGCGCGAGCTCCAGGATGCCGATGGCACGGTCGGTGCCCGCAACGACGAATTTGCCGTCGGAAAATTCCAGGTCCGCCGCCGCCGCTTCCAGCGCCTCGGCCGCAAGTTGCTGTCCCTTGGAAAGAATCAACCTGGAAACTTCGGCGATCGCCGCACCGCTCATCATCATCGAGCGCGAGCCGCCGGTGCCGGCGCCGAACACGATGCGGTCGGAGTCGCCCTGCACCAGCCGCACGCTGCCGAAGGGAATTCCCAGGCGGGAGGAAAGCACCTGCGCGAACGGCGACGCGTGCCCCTGCCCGTAGTCGAGCGTGCCGGTGACCAGCGTGACGCTGCCATCGCCCTCGAAGTGCACGCCGCCCATCTCCTTGTTCGGCGGCGCCGTCACCTCCAGGTAGCTGCCGATCCCCAGCCCCCGCAGCCGCCCACGCTGCTCGGATTCCTTTTTCCGGGCGGCAAAGCCTTCCGCCGCCTTCACCGCTCTTTCGAACACCGCCGGGAAGTCGCCCGAGTCGAACGTCATCCCGGAAGCCGCCTTCCACGGGATCTCGCTCGGCCGCACGTGGTTGCGCCGGCGGAGCTCGAGCCGGTCGATGCCCATCTCGCGCGCCGCCTCGTCGATCAGGCGCTCCATGTAGTAGTTCGCCTCCGGCCGCCCCGCGCCGCGGTACGCGCTCACCGGCGTGGTGTTGGTGAACATCACCTTGGTCGACACTTCCAGCAGCGGCGTGCGGTAGACGCTGACGACGTTGCGCACCACGTTCATCGACGGCGGCTGCGGCGCCACCGTGCCGAGCCA
>DASQAW010000333.1:0-3074 GCA_035635495.1 Burkholderiales bacterium | reverse complement strand
GCGAACGCGCTCGCCTACCACGACCTGACGCCCGACGGCTTCCCGCTGTCGAAGGTATTCGTCAAGACCATCACCAGCGCGGGGGCGTCCCTCACCGTGGCCGCCTCGCACGAGCTGGTCGAGATGCTCGTCGATCCGGCGATCAACATGCTGACGACCGGACCCGACCTCAAGTCCGCCTATGCCTACGAGGCCGCCGACCCGGTGGAAGACGACTCGCTCGCCTTCAAGGTGAACGGCTTCAAAATGACGGACTTCATCTACCCGTCCTACTTCGAGATCTTCCGCAAGCCGAACTCGACGAAGTTCGACTACCGCGGGAAGGTCAAGCGGCCGTTCCAGATCCTCGCCGGCGGCTACCAGATCATGTTCAGGAACGGGAAGTGGACCGAGATCACCGCATCGGCGGCGAAGAAACGGGCGCTGAAGCACGAGGATCGGCGCGAGCACCGCAGCGAGGTGCGCAAGAAGCGACCTGACCGTCGCCTCCGCTCGAAGCCGCGCTCGAGGCGCCGCTAGGCTACGGCAGGTCCATGCCGCGGGGCCGCGCCTTCACTCGAGCGCCGTAGGCCGGCAGCGTGGTGAGGCGCGGATCGTCGACCGGACCGCCGACGGTGAAGTGGTAGAGCGACTGGAAAGCGAGGTCCTTGAAGCCGAAGACCTGGTGCACCGGATCGTCGAAGAAGCAGCCGATGCCGGTCGAGCGCACGCCGGCCGCTTCCGCCTCGAGATACAGCACCTGCCCGACCGCGCCCGCCTCCCAGAACAAACGCCGGTAGAACGACGCGCCGTGCGCGACCAGGCTTGCCTCGTACTCGGCGAGCATGCCGAGCGAAAACGCGCCTTCGCCCGCGATCTCCTGCCGGCAGCTCACCTGCGTCGCGAGCGCGCGCGCGTCGCCGCGCTCGAGAAGGTACAGTGGCAGATCCTCGGGACAGCCCGGCGGCGCTTCCCACGCAAAGTGCGCGTGCATCGCTGCCTTGAGTTTCTCCACCTTGCCGGGATCGCGCGCCATCGCATACAGGCCCGGGTCGATGCCCTCCACCCGATGCACGAAGAGGCCGAAGTGGATCGACGGCGCCCACGGCATCGCGTCGCCGGCATGCGGCATGACGCGCGTGAGCATGCGGTAGAAGCGCTCCGCGGGGATCGAGGTCTTCCCATCGCAAGCGAGCAGGCTGCGCCGCTGGTGAATGATCTGCCCGGCGGAGATCACGGCTTGCGCGACGCTTCGGCTACGCGGTCGATCGCCTCCCACGGCACCGGATCGTCGGGGCTGAGGCGGTTCGCCTTCCCGTACCAGCGCTGTGCGCCCATCTCCCGCACGACGTCCGCATCGAGGCTCGACGTTTTCGTCGCCGCACCTCCGGGCCACAGCGCCATCACGAGCTCGGCGCTTTCGCGCTCGGCGCCGTCGAAGTCCGCGCCGCGGTCGAGGCCGAGGAGCCGCTCGATGGTGTCGTCCGCCGCGCCGTCCAGCACCAGCGCCGACCAGCCGAGCGTCGCCGCCGCGATCCGCACCGTGCCGATCGCGTGGCCGACGTCGTGCTGGCAGTAGCGGAAGGCGCGCTCGCCGTACTTCCACGCCTCGCGCCAGTAAACGGAGGACAGGCCCACGAGGAACGCCTGCGCCGGGAAGCCGCTCATCAATCGCTCGAACAGCGGCGCCGGGCAGTCGGCGCGCCGCTCGAGGCCGTGCGCAAGGGGCGCGTAATGGAACAGTCCCGGCGATGCGCCAAGCTCCGGGATGCCGCCGATCAGGACATAGCCCTCGGTGGGATGCAGATTGCCGCTCGACGGATTCGCGCGCAGCGCCCAGCGCGTGCCGCCGGCCTGCTTCCACGCCGAAAGCGCGAGCGCGTATTCGAGCAGGCGCGACAGCGCGCGCAGCGTAAGCGGCACGCTCGGCACCATGCCCGGCGCGTACAGGCTCTCGTAGGCGGGCGACACCGGCTCCTCGCTCGCGCCGAGGATCGGCAGCCGCGCGAGCGGCGCGCCCGCGTAACGCCGGAAGGGATCGGGCTGGTTCGCCCAGTCGAGCTGGCCGGGCCCCGGCGCGAAGCGATTGAAGTGATGCTTGGTGCGCTCGTGATAGCGCAGGACCGCTTCGAGCTGGGAGGCGTCGTTCACGTTACATGTAACGATAATGAACCTTTGCGCACCCCATATCGTGCCTGCTACAGCCGCTTCGCGACCTCTTCCAGCATCACCTCGGTCGCGCCGCCGCCGATCGACTGCACGCGCGCATCGCGCGTCATGCGCTCGATGGGAGATTCGCGCAAGAAGCCTGAGCCGCCGTGGAACTGCAGGCAGTCGTACATCACCTCGTTCACCAGCTCGCCGCAGTAGGCCTTCACCATGGACACTTCCTTGACGCAATCCCTCCCCTGGGCATCGAGCGCGGCGGCGTGCCACACGAGCTGCCGGCCCGCCTCCACCTTCGCCGCGAGCATCGCCAGGCGCTGGCGGATCGCCTGCTTGTCCCAGAGCGGCGCGCCGAAGGCCTTGCGCGTCTTCACGTAGTCGAGCGTCAGCTCGAGGGCCTTTGCGCTCTCGCCGATCGACATCGCGCCGATCGCGATGCGCTCGTTCTGGAAGTTGCGCATGATCGAGTAGAAGCCGCGGCCTTCCTCGCCGAGGAGGTTGGCGGCCGGCACGCGGCAGCCGTCGAACACCAGCTCGGCAGTGTCGGACGAGCGCCAGCCGTGCTTGTCGAGCTTGCGGCCCACCGAGAAGCCCTTCGTGCCCTTCTCGACGATGAACATCGAGATGCCCTTCGATCCCGCCGCCGCGTCGGTCTTCGCGGCGACGAACACCAGGTCGGCGAGCGCGCCGTTGGTGATGAACATCTTCGTGCCGTTGAGCACCCAGCCATCGCCGTCGCGCTTTGCACTCGTGCGGATCGCCTTCACGTCCGACCCGGCGTCGGGCTCGGTGACCGCGATGGCGCCGATCTTCCTTCCGGCCACCAAATCTGGCAGGGTGCGCCTGATCTGCTCCGGCGTCCCCGCGTTCACGAGGTGCGGCGAGGCCATGTCGGTATGCACCAGCACCGTGATGGCGAAGCCGCCGAA
>DASQAW010000332.1:0-18793 GCA_035635495.1 Burkholderiales bacterium | reverse complement strand
CGCTCGTCGCCGACGCTGTAGTCCTGCGCGCCGTCGGAGGTGGCGCATCCGGCGATGCCGGTCAATGCGGCGGCCGCGAGGGCCACCATAATCAAATGCTGCCTCATGTTTCTGCTCCTTGGTATTGGGGTAAGGTCCGGGCCGGCGGCGCCATGAAGTCGGGCGACACCGGATCCTTGATGCAGCGCGCGAGGATCGCGTCGATGTCGCGCGCGCTTTGCTCGTCGATCCGCCAGCCGTCGATCTCCGCGAGCGGCGCGAGCTGCGCGGGGTGCCGCGCGCCCCACAGCGCGATCGTGTGGCCGCGGTCCAGCACCCAGCGCACGGCGAGGGCGAGCACCGATTTGCCATAGCGCTCGCGCGCCAGCTTGGTCAGCTCCTCCACTGCGGCGAGGTACTGCCGAAAGCGGGCACCCTGGAACTTCGGGTCGTTCCGGCGCAGGTCGTCGCCGGAGAAGGCCGTGTCCGCGCGCATGCGGCCGCTGAGCAGGCCGCGGCACAGCGCGCCGTAACCGAGCACGGTAAGCCCGGCGCCGTGCGCGTAGGGAAACGCATCCGCCTCGATCTCGCGCTCGAACAGGTTGTACGGCGACTGCAGCGCGTCGAGTGGCGCGGCGAACCGCCAAGCCGTCATCTGCGCGGATGAAAAGTTGCTGACCCCGATCGCGCGGATCTTGCCCGCGGAGCGCAGCTGCTGCAGCGCGAACGCAGTCTCCGCGATCGGCACGCGGGGGTCGGGCCAGTGCACCTGGTAGAGGTCGATGACGTCGGTGCGCAGGCGCCGCAGCGAATCCTCCACCTCGCGGCGGATGCGCTCGCCGCGCGAGTCGCGGAACACTTTGCCGTCCTGCCAGGCCAGCCCAACCTTGGTAGCGATCTGCACCTTGTCGCGCAGGCCACCGGCGAGCGCCTGGCCGACGATCTCCTCCGAGTGGCCGAAGCCGTAGGCCGGCGCGGTGTCGATCAGGGTGACGCCCTGGTCGACCGCGGCGCGGATCGTGGCGATCGACTCGCGCGCGTCCGCACCGCCCCACATCCACCCGCCGATGGCCCAGGTGCCGAGGCCGATGCGCGACGTGGATATCCCGGACCGGCCGATCTCGATACGCTCCATCAGTTGCTCGGCGCGACCGACACTTGCACCGTGCCGGAGACCGTAACTTCGGCGAAGCGGTCGGGCTGCAGGCAGGCGATCAGGCGCGCGCCGCGCAGGTTCTTGCATTGCGCGGTGGGATTCGTCTCACCCAGGCCGCTGGCGGAGATTTTCTCCGCAGCCACGCCCTTGCCGACCAGGTAGTCGCGCATGGCGTTGGCGCGGCGCTCCGACAGCTTCTGGTTGTATTGCGGCGTGCCGATGCGGTCGGTGTGGCCGACGATCGCGATGGTGTTGTACTGCGAGACCGCCAGGCGGTTCGCGACGTCGTCCAGCGCGGCCTGGCCTTCCGGCGTCAGCACCGACTTGTCGAAGTCGAAGAACGTCTCGGTGGCGAGCCTGAACGGCACGTTCTGCGGGATGGGCTGCGGCGCGGGAGCGGGGGCTTCGACCACCGGCTCGGGCTTCGGCGCGGGCGCGGCGACCGGCACCACCGGCGCGGGCTCGCAATCGGCGAAGCGCATGCCCGGCTGCCATCCGTAGTCGTGTACGCACTCGCCGTAACGGCTGCGCACGGGGACGTCGGGGTCCTGACCGGCGGTGACGTAGCCGTCGACCGCGGAAGCGGGCGAGACGTGGAGGGCCGCAACCAGCGCGGTGGCGGTGAGGCTGAGGAACGGAAGCGATTTCACGAGGACTCCTTTGGACTTGGTGAATGGGGAAGGGGCACGTACCAGACCGAGGGCTTGGTGCCGTCGGTTTGTGGATAGAGGTCCATCAGCTCGTAGACGCTGCGCGGCATCTCGGTCGACACCTTCAGGCCGAGGCTGCGCGCCATCTCGACGGTGATCGGGAAATCGTGCGTCCAGCGGCCTTCGGTGAGTGCCGCGGCGACGGCCACCGCCTGCTTCTCGGGAAAATGCTTGCCGAGGAGCTGCGCGACGAACACCGCCACCTGCAGGCGCGCCTTCTGCGCGATATCCGCGACGATCAGCGTGTCGTCGGAAACGTGGCGCGGCCCCTTGATCTCGACCGCTTTTACGATCGACGCCGCCGGCAGGTCGCCGATCTGCGGATCGACCGGCCCGAGCACCGCGTTCGGGTCCATGACAATCTCGTCGGCGGCGAGCGCGATCAGCGTGCCGCCGCTCATGGCGTAGTGCGGCACGAGCACGGTCACCTTTCCCTTGCGCTCGACCAGCGCCCGCGCGATCTGCTCGGCGGCGAGCACCGTGCCGCCGGGCGTGTGCAGCACGATGTCGATCGGCTGCTCGGGCGGCGTGAAGCGGATGGCGCGCAGCACGGCCTCGGAGTCGTCGATGCTGATGCTCTGCATCACCGGCACGCCGAGGAAGCTCGCGCTCTCCTCACGGTCGATCAGCGCGATCACGCGCGAGTGGCGCTCGGCCTCTATGCGGCCGAGCGCGGCGGCGCGGCTCCTCTCGAGCGCGGGCGCCGCCGCGAGCTGCCACAGCACCACGGCGACGAGCACCAGCCAGAAAAGGGTGCGTGCGGCGGTTGCGAACTTCTGCATGACGCCGCCAGCGTGCGCCGCGGCGCTGGCGAGTTCATGTCAGCCCGGCGCAGGCCGAGTTACGCGCGTAACGGCGCCTGACACCAAGCCCTGCTGCTTGACTTAGGCGCGGCCGAGGACGCGCGCCAGCGCCGCGGCCAGGTCCTGTGCGTGGACCGGCTTCTTCAGGATCTCGCCCACTCCGGCGCTCGTCGCGAGCTCGGTGATCATCGAGCCGACGTAGCCGCTGATCAGGATGATCGGCAGGTCGGAACGCCGCCCGCGGATCACGGTGGCGAGCTGCGTGCCGGTGAAGCCGGGCATCACCTCGTCGGTGAGGATCGCGTCGTAATGCCGCGGCGCACGCTCGAATTCGGCGAGCGCCGCGCCCGCGTCGGCGAACCCGGTGGGCTCGTAGCCCATTCGCTTCAGGCTCTCGCAGGTCACGGCGAGCAGCGCTTCCTCGTCGTCGACGACCATCACGCGTTCGCCGCGGCCTGGCAGCACCGGCGCATGCGCGCCGTCGCTGGCCGTCGCGGGGGCGTCGACCAGCGGCAGGTAGATGGCGAAGCAGCTGCCGCGACCCACGGTGCTCGTCACGTCGATGGCGCCGCCCGAGTCCGTGACGATGCCGTAGACGAGCGACAGGCCCAGGCCCGTGCCTTTGCCGACTTCCTTCGTCGTGAAGAAGGGCTCGAAGAGCCGCCCGAGCGTCTGGGCGTCCATGCCTCGCCCCGTGTCCTCCACCTTCAACAGGGCATAGCGGCCGGGCGCGAGCGTGGTATGCGACAGGATGCGCTCCTCGGGCGCCTCGAACTCCTCCACCGACGCGCAGATCCGGCCCCGCTGCTCGCCGATGGCGTGGATGGCGTTGGTGCAGAGGTTCATCAGGATCTGGTGCACCTGCGTCGGATCGGCGATCACGTAGAGCGACTTGCCCGGCAGCTTCGCCTCCAGCTCGATGCCGCCGGGCAGCGAGCCGCGCACCAGGTCGAGCGTCTCGGCGACGATGCCGCCGAGGTCGACGGGCACGCGCGTGCCGCGCTGGCTGCGGCTGTAGGTAAGGATCTGCTCGACCAGCGCGCTCGCCCGCTCGGCCGCCGTGAGCACGTTGCGCGCATAACGCCGCAACGCCGAGCCCTCGGGCGTGCCCTCGACCAGCATCTCCACGTAGCCGAGGATCCCGCCGAGGATGTTGTTGAAGTCGTGCGCGATGCCGCCGGCCAGGCGTCCGACCGCCTCCATCTTCGCCGACTGCCGCAGCCGGTTCTCCAGGCGCGAGCGCTCGGCTTCGGCGAGCTTGCGCTCGGTGATGTCGCGCATGTTGACGACGACCGCGCCGACGTTCGCCTCGTGCTGCAGATTGGTTGCCGTCACCTCCACCCAGCGCCAGGAGCCGTCGCGGTGCTGCACGAGCAACTCGTGGATCTGGGTCTTCCCCGGCGTACGCAGGTGCTCGTCGCGCGACGCGAGCAAGACCGCGCGCTGCTCAGGATGGACGAGGTCGAGGAACTGCCTGCCGCGCACCTCGGCTGCGCTGTAGCCCGTGATCCGCTGGAACGCCGGGCTCGTGTAGATGATGCCTTCCCCGAGCGGCCGCGTTAGCAGCACCGCGTCGGTGGTGCGCTCGATCATGGCGCGGAAACGCTGCTCGTTGGACTGCAGCGCCCGCTCGCGCCGCTGCAGGCCCCAGGCGGCCAGCGCCACGAGCGCCAGCATCGCCAGCGACGTCAGCACCGTGCGCTCCGCCGTGAACCGCGTCTCCTGCATCCAGGCGTCCAGCGCCGCCTGCTCGGTCCTGCCGCTCGCCACGAAGAGCGGAAAGCCGCCGCGCACCCTCGCCACCGACACGATGACGGGCACCTTCACGACCGGGCTCATGGCGCGCCCGTCGAAGCGTCCATCGCGGCGCACGACGTCGAAGACGTCGCTCCAACCGACCTTTTCCCCCTTCGGCACCGGAGAGTCCGGCACGCGCGTGTAGACCGTGCCGTCGCTGTTCAGAAGGGTGATGAAGCCGCCCGCGCCGAGGTCGATGGTGCGATAGAGGCGCTCGTAGGTCTCGATCTCGACGACGGCCGCGACCGCGCCGGCGAACGCACCGCCCGGGCTGCTCAGCCGGCGCGAGAGCACGAAGCGCCACGACGTGTTTCCGCCGCCGCCGAAGTAGGGATCGCTGACATAAAGGCCGACAACCTTGTCGTCGGCATGCACGTCGAAGAAGGGACGCTGCCGGTTCGCCGTGTCGATGGTCGGCGTCTCGTTGGTGCGCGCGACGACGCGGCCCTGCGCGTCGAAGACGAGGAGCGCGGCAATCTGCGAGACGTAGGCGACCTCGTCGCGCAGCCGCGCCTCCTGCCGGGCGACGTCCGCCGCCGTGCCAAGGCGCTGCACGTCGCGCAGCACGACATCGACCGCCTCGAGTCCGGCCGCGGTCTGCTCGGCAAGCAGGCTGGTGATATTGGACATGCCGCGCTGCACGTCCTGGTAGACGCGCTGACGGTCGTTATAGGCGTCCCATACCGCGGCGCCGATGTTGATGGCGACGAGGACGACGCCGAGGCTGATGAGCAGGCGCACGAGCGACACCCGCTCGAGCGCCGACCGCAGCCTCGTTTGCGCCATCGGGTCTACTTTGGCGGGCCGATGAGCTCGGTCACCGCGCGCAGCAGCTCGCCGCGCTTGACCGGCTTCGGCAGCGCGCGGGCGGCGCCGGCGCCGAGCGCCTCGTCGGCGGTGAACCGGCTGCCCGGCCTGAAGTATCCGGATACCGCGATCAGCGCCGCGGCGGGTGCCAGGCGCCTGAGCTCGGTGATGGCGGCGGCGCCGCAGGCACCCGGCATGAACATGTCCGAGATGATGAGCGCGGGCACGGCTTGGCCCAGCGCCCGTACCGCCGACTCGCAGTCGGCCACCTTGCGCACCTGGTAGCCCGCGCCTTCGAGCCAGTCGCCCATGAGGTCGCGCATGATCGCGTCATCGTCGATGACCAGCACTTCTGCACAGGCCTTTCCGCCGCAGCCTTTCATCGTGTGATTCCACCCTCCCGTGGTTGCCCGTAATTTACAGCCCTTCTGGCACGGGGTTACAGCCGTAACGGACGGGGCCTGGATCACCGGGCGTTTCACAAAGCTTTGCGCATGACGTCCGTAACTTCTGCCTTTGCCGCCGAAATGGCGATGAAGACGCTGGCGCGCACCGTGAGGGCATGAACGTATTCAGTGAAACCGTCACGGTGATCAACGTATTTACGGTTGGCCCGGGAAGACAGCAGGAGCTGATCGACCTGCTGATCCGGGCGACCGAGGAATGGGTGCGCCATGCGCCGGGCTTCCTGGGAGCGCGCCTGCACCGCAGCGTCGATGGGACGAAGGTCGCCATGTACGCCCATTGGCGCAGCAACTGGGACTACGAGGTGATGCGCCGGGATCCGGGGCCTCGCGCGTATCTGAGCCGGGTACTGGCCATCGCCAGGCTCGAGGCCGGCATCTACGAAGATGTGCGGAACTTCTCACCCTCGGCACCCGTTACAGCTGCAACAGTGGCCGGCGGCCCGCGGTAAAGTTATCCACAGCCAATGAACGCTGCTGCGAAGCCGCACTCTCCGCCCGCCATCCTCGTCATCGACGACGACGCGATCATGCGCGACCTGATGGGCGACTGGCTCGAGGCCGCCGGCTACCACGTGATCAAGGCCATGGATTGCGACGATGCCCTGGAGCAGGTCCAGGCGCTCCGGCCCGCAGTGGTGGTCACCGATATGTTCATGCCGGGGCCGTGCGGCGAAGCGCTGCTGGCCGAGATCCGGCAAGCGCTGCCCGACGTGGCGATCGTCGCGGTGTCGGGCCACTTCAAGTCCGGCCACGGCATCTCGGGCGACAGGGCCATCGCGGCGGGCGCCGACCGCGCTCTCGCCAAGCCCGTGCAGCGCAGCGCGTTTCTGAAGGCGGTCGCCGAACTGTTGCACGTGTAACGCCGCTGCAACGATCGCGCTATCCGGCGCGTGCAGCATCGCGGCGTGAGGTCGCTCATCGCCGCCACCCTTCTCTCAGTCAGCGCAAGCGCGCAGGCGCTGGAAGGCTTTTCGCTCCTGTACGGCGAGGGCAACCACGTCGGCGTCTACGGCGTCGAGGCACGCTGGGGCGACTGGCGGCAATGGCAGCTCAGCGAGCGCTGGCGGCTTTCGGCCTACGGCATGGCCTCGCTCGCCTACTGGCGCGCGCGCGAGGAGTCCGAGCACAAGGAGCTCTGGGACGTCGGCGTCGCGCCCGTGCTGCGGCTCGAGCGGCTGCGCGACGGCGTGGCACCCTACTTCGAGGCCAGCCTCGGCGCGCACCTGCTGTCGAGCCGCCAGATCAACGGCAACCGCGCGTTCAGCACTTCGTTCCAGTTCGGCGAGTACGTCGGCGCCGGGCTGCTCTTCGGCCCGCGCCACAACGTCGGCGTCGCGCTGCGCCTGCAGCACGTGTCGAACGGCGGCATCGAGAATCCGAATCCCGGGCTCACCTTCGTGAGCGCGGCCATGCAGTACCGCTTCTGAAGGTTACAGGCGTAACGTGGGCAACCGGCATTGCAATCTGCGCGAAGAGGCCGCGCGCCACACTGCGGTCATGTTTTGCGGCCTCGCCACGGAGTTCAGGGGTCTTCTCCTCTCCTCCCCCTCTCCCCTTGAAAATCCCTGATGTGGCGAGGCCCTTTTATTTCCCCAGCCATGAAGAGCATCCTTGACCGCTCCTTCCGCTACGTGCCGAGCCATGCGACGGATATCCGGAAGACGTTCGAGCGCATCCGCCGCGAGCAGGAAGCGGCGCAGCCGCCGGCGCCTGCGGTCGTATCCCTGAAGCGCGAGAAAAAATCCGCCTGAGCCGTCGGCTCAGGCGGAGAGTGGCGTGACTTAGAAGGTGTGGATGATGCCGCCGCCGAACCCGGTCGGGTCGGCGCCGCGCGCCGGGTCACGGAACAGCAGCGTCGGCGTGATCGGCGAGTTGCCGAAGGTCTGGAAGGCGTTCGGGTCGTTGGAGATCTTCGTCGCGATCGCGTAGAGCTGCGTGCGCTTCGACAGCGAATAGCCGTAGCGCGCCGCGATCTGCTTCGCGGTGCTGTCCGAGAGGTCCGAGAATCCCGCTCCCGTGAGCTTCTCCTCGCCCTTGTGGCCGTAGGAGAGCGCCATCGAGTGCGGCCCCACCGTGTACTTTCCCACGATGTACCAGTTGGTCACCTTGCGCTCGAGCTCGCCGAGGCCGTTGATGTCGTCGGCTTTGTACTTCAGCCGCTCGACGATGCCGCCGATGCTGGCGGCGTTGCCGAGGAACGCGTACAGGACGCCCAGCTTGAACGCATCGTCCTTGCCGCTCGACGCGGGCGCGGCGAGCAGCGTGTTCAGCGACTGGAAATCCTTGTGGTGCTCGTACGCGGCGGTGGCATAGAGCGGTCCCAGCTCGTACGCCACCGAGCCGGAGTACAGCGCGGGGCGGAAATTGCTCGTCTCGCTCACGCCGGTTGCGGTCGAGCCCACGTTGGTGTCGCCCGCGCCGTACGCGAAGCGGCCGCTCAGGCCGTTCCAGACCGGCGTCCAGTACTGCGCGACGTTCTGCACGCGGCGATCGAAGCTCGCGCGCTCGGCGAACGTCGATCCGCCCTGGCCGGCGGTGATGCTGCCGGTGCCGCCGAGGATGCCCGAGTAGGCGGCGATGCCGGTGTTGCCGGTCGGATCGAAGCGCGACGTCGTGAACTTGTACGGCGAATCCCACTGGCCGAGGAACACCTGGCCCCAGCCGCCCTGCAGCCCGACGCCGGAATTGCGCGAGGCCCAGAAGCCCGATGTCGTGCCGTTATCGAAGCCGACGAAGCTTTCGATCTGGAAGAAGGCGCGCAGTCCCTGGCCGAGATCCTCGGTGCCGCGCAAGCCGATGTTCGAGCTGTTGCTCGTGACGCGGTTGCGGCTAGGGAAGTTGACGCCCGTCGCCGAGCCGGTGGCCTTCACCGATTCGAAGTCGCCGTTCAGCGTTCCATAGATCTGCACGTTGCTCTGCGCGAGCGCGGCAGCCGGCGCGGCGAGCGCGGCAGCGGTGGCGAGCGCTATGCGTTTCAGCTTCATTTGCGATCCTCTCTAAAAGTTCACTCCAAGACGGAGTGAGCCCGAGGCTCGCGAAGCTTCGTGTACCGAGCGTTACACGGCGTAGCGATCCGATGACGTCGGACATGCGCGTTGACACATTGCGGCGATGAGCGCGGCGCATGATCGCTGCATGAAAACCTTCATCGCGGGACTCGCGGGCCTGCTGCTGGCCGGCTGCGCGGGGTTGGCGAGCGTTGACTGCACCACCGACGCCTATTCGCTCGGCGCGCGCGACGGGCGCCTCGGCGCCACGCCGCAGGCCGAGCTCTATGCGCAGCGCTGCGGCACCGCGCCCGACCTGGAGAAATACAACGCCGGCTGGGCTGCCGGCCGCGCGCAGCGCCCGACGCCGCCCGTGTGACATTGCCGTATTGCGGACGTAACGCGGAGGGCGCGCGGCGTAACACGCGCCTCAGATCAGATGGTCAAAGTGTTTCCGCAGTCTCGTGAAACCAACATGAAAGGAAGCACCATGACCCGCACCCTCGCCACCATTCTTCTCGCCGCGGCGGCCATCTCCGGCTGCGCGTCGCTGCCGGACAGTATCAAAGGGCCCTTCGCGCGCTCCAACCAGACCGCGACCGACGCCGGCGCGAGCCACACCGAGGTCAGCCCCTACCCCGCCGAGACGGACGAAGGCAAGTTCTAGATTTTTGCTCGGAGTGATGCGGGCCGGCCTGCACCAGGCGGTGCTGGCGCCGGCCCTCAGTACACGGTCTCGACCGCGGCGCTGAAGACGTAGCCGACGCCGCGCTCGGTCTTGATGTAGCGCGGCTCGCCCGGATCGACCTCGATGCGGCGGCGCAGCCGCATGATCTGCACGTCGACCGAGCGGTTGAACACCTCGTCGTTGTGCAGCCGCGAGAGATCGAGCAGCTGGTCGCGCGACAGCACGCGGTTCGGCGCGCCGAGCAGCACGACCAGCAGGCTGAACTCGCCGTTGCTGAGCGGCACGGGCTTGCCGTCCTTCGTCGTGAGGCGCCGCGTGTTCAGGTTCAGCTCCCAGCCGTCGAAGCGGTAGGCGCGGATGCCTTCCGGACGGCCCTGGCGCACCTCGGTGCGCCGACGGCGCAGGACGGTGCGGATGCGCGCGAGCAGCTCGCGCGGGCTGAACGGCTTGGTGAGGTAGTCGTCCGCGCCGAGCTCGAGACCCATGATGCGATCGGCTTCCTCGGCCCGCCCGGTGAGCATGATGATCGGAATCTCGGACTCGTCGCGCAGCTTGCGCGCGAGCATCATGCCGTCCTCGCCGCGCAGCTTCAGATCCAGCACGATGAGATCGACCACCTCGTCCGCGAGCACCGCCTGCATGGCGCGGCCGTCGGCCACCGCGGTCACGCGCAGCTCGTTTTGCTTGAGGTAGTCCTCGATGACCCCGCGGATCGTGGGGTCGTCGTCTACCGCCAGCACGTGCGGCAGCGCCGCTTGCAAGGGCGCCTGAGGCGCTTTGGTCATGAATGCCTGGTCACTGATCACGCTCGGAAGATTAGCCATCGGCGTCTTCCGCAGTTACAAGTGTAATAGTCCCGGATGCACCTTTCATAGCGGCTTTCTGTCGGTTGTCACGTCAGACCTGCGCAAAGCCACCGTCGACGAACAGCTCCGCACCGGTGACATAGGCGGCGTCGTCGGACGCAAGGAAAACAACCGCCCGCGCGATCTCGTCGGGCGTGCCGAACCGGCCGAGCGGAACAGCGCTCGCAATGGCCTTGCGGCGCTCCTCGCCCGCCGGAGCCGAGGCGAGCAGGTTAGTGAGTCCCGGCGTATCGATCGTTCCCGGGCTCACCGCGTTGACGCGAATACGGCGCGCTTTCAGATCGGTCGTCCAAGTGCGGGCAAAGGACCGCACGGCGGCTTTGGTGGCGGCATAGATGCTGTTGGCCGGCAGGCCTTTGCTGCCGACGATGGAAGCGTTCAGGATGATCGACGCGCCGTCGGGCATCAGCGGCAGCGCCTTCTGCACGGTGAAGAGCAGGCCCTTCACGTTGATGTCGAAGATCGAGTCGTAGAACTCTTCGGTGATCGTGCCGAGCGGCGCGTACTTCGCCACGCCGGCGTTGGCAAAGAGGATGTCGAGCCGGCCCTTCTCGCGCTTGATGAGCGCGAAGAGGCGATCGAGGTCCGCAGCCTTGGAGACGTCGCCCGGCACCGCGGTGACGTTGCGTTCGATTTGCGCCGCCGCCGCGGCGAGCTCCTTGTCGCGCCGCCCGGTGATGTACACGTAGGCGCCTTCGGCTGCGAAGCGCTTGGCAGTGGCGAGGCCGATGCCGCTATTCGCGCCGGTGACAAGGGCGACCCTTCCTTCGAGCTTTCCCATGGGGTTCTCCTAAGGCGCGCGCACCAGCAGCACCGGCACGGGCGCGTTGCGCACGACCTGCTCGGCGTCGCTGCCGAGCACCAGCCGCTTCAGGCCGCGCCGGCCGTGCGTGCCGATGACGATGAGATCGGCACGCCACTTGCGCGCCTGACGGACGATGGACTCGGCGGCCGGGCCGGCGAGGCTCTCCAGGAGCGCGGTCTCCGCTTGTACGCCGCTTTGCCGCACGCGGGTCGCCGCGCTCTCGAGGAGGCGGCGGCCGCGCTGCTCGAGCGCCGTGGCGAGATCCGCCACCGTGTCGCCGCTCGAGAGGCCGGCGAGCATCGCGTTGTGCACGTCGACGACGTGGACGAGCTGCAGCCGCGCCTTCTGCGCCTTGGCGAGCCCGATCGCCTCGCGCAGGCCGCGGTTGGACGTCGGGCTGCCGTCGATCGGAACGAGGATGCGTTTGTAGGCCACGCGGACTCCTATACGGCGAGCGCGGGCTTGAGCCGCGGGGCTTCCTTGATCGGCATGTGGATGAGCGCCGCGCCGACGGCGAGCATGATGTCGATGTACCAGAGCCAGTCGTAGCTGCCGGTGCGCTCGAATACCTGGCCGCCGAGCCATGCGCCGAGGAAACCGCCGACCTGGTGCGAGAGCATGACGATGCCGAAGAGCGTCGCCACGTAACGCACACCGTGCAGCTTCCCGACCAGGCCCACCGTCGGCGGCACGGTGGAGAGGTAGGTGAAGCCGAGCACCACGGCGAATACCATGAACGTGGCGGTGGTCTTCGGCGCGAAGACGAACGCGAGGACGGCGAGCGCGCGCGAGGCGTAGAGGAGCGAGAGGACGCTCTTCATCCGCCAGCGGCCGATCGCCCAGCCCGAGGCGAAGCTGCCGGCGATGTTGAAGAGGCCGATCAGCGAGAGCGCCCACGCGCCGACCGCGGGCGGCAGGCCACAAAGCGCCACTACCCCCGGCAGGTGCGTGGCGATGAACGCGACGTGAAAGCCGCAGACGAAGAAGCCGGCGGTGAGCAGCAGGAAGCTCGGGTCGTTCCATGCGTCGCCCACCGCCTGCTTCATCGATTTCTCCGGCGCCGCGCCCTGCGCCGCCGGGGCATGCTTCCCGCGCAAAACGAAAGCCAGCGGCACGATGGCGAGCGAAAGCAGACCGAGCGATGTCAGCGCGCCGACCCAACCCAGTGCTCCGGTGAGCGCGATCGCCAGCGGCGCGACGACGAACTGGCCGAACGAGCCGCCGGCGTTGACCATGCCGCTCGCGATGCCGCGCTTCTCCGGCGGCAGCGCGCGCGCCACCGCCGACATCAGCACACCGAGCCCCGCCATGCCGCCGCCGCCCGCGGCGACCACGCCGATCAGGAGGACCAGCATCCAGGTGCTGGTCGCATACGGCGTCAGCACGGTGCCGAGCATGACGAGTACCGCGCCGGTGGCGATCACGCGGCCGGTGCCGTACTTGTCGGCAACGGCGCCGGCGATCGGCTGCGTGATGCCCCACATGAGCTGCGCGCAGGCGAAGGCGAGGCTGATGGCCGCGATGCCCAAGCCCGTGGCGGAGTTGATCGGGCCGATGAACAGCGCGACCGACTGGCGCACGCCGAAGATGAGGGCGAACACGAGGCCGGCCGCGGCGACGATGGCGAGGTGGCGGCGGGTCATTGGACGACAGTTGCAACGATGGCGATGGCGTTTGTCATGGGCGTGGCGTTTTCCCCTGTTACATGACGATAGTCATATTCATGCGCCAAAAAAGTCATCCGGCCGCATCGCGGGCGAGCGCCCGCGCGGCCTTGCGGACGGCCTTGGAGAGCTGCGGATCGGCCACCGCGCGCGCGAGCATCAGCGCACCGACCAGGGTCGCGAGGATGCCCATCGCCTTCTCGTGCGCGGCGCTCTTGCCCCACTCGGGGTGCTGGCGCTCGATCAGCCCGATCAGGTCCTTGATGCGCCGGCCGACGGCGCGGCGCACCTCCTCGTGCTGGCGCGGCACTTCGCTGCCGGCGGCGGCGATGGCGCAGCCCAGGCCCTGCTCGGGCGCGTCGACGTGCTTGTCCGAGAGATACGAGTCGACGAGCGCCATCAGCTCCTCGCCCGGCTTCGCCAGGGCGACGGCGCGCGACAGGCTCTCGACCGACTCGGCGCCCGCCTGCTCGGCGGCGTGCGCCAGCAGCTCGTCGCGCGAGGCGAAGTGCGCATAGAAGCCGCCATGCGTGAGCCCCGCTTCCTTCATGACGTCGGCGACGCCGACGCCTTCGTAGCCGTGGCGGCGGATGGCACGCGCCGCCGCCCGCAGGATGCGCTCGCGGGTCTGCTCCTTCTTGGAGCCAGGCTTGACCGTCCCCATATGACGTGTATCATATTTTAGTCCCCCACCCGCTGTCAACCGGAGTTCCCCCATGGATCGGATCAAACCCCTCTTCACCGCCACCGCTACCGCGCGCGGCGGCCGCAACGGCCACACGGAGACCAGCGACGGCCTCGTCAAGGCCGACCTCTCGGTGCCGAAGGAGCTCGGCGGCCCGGGCCAGCCGGGCCGAGCGACGCCCGAGCATCTCTTCGCCGCCGGCTATGCCGCCTGCTTCGGCGGCGCGCTCGACTTCGTCGCCAAGCAGACGAAGCGCGATGCGTCCAAGGCCGCCATCACCACGGCCGTCACGATCGGCCCGAGGGACGGCGGCGGCTTCGGCATCGCCGTCAAGATGCAGGTAGAGGACAAGAGCATTGCGCAGGACGAGCTCGCCGCACTCGTGCGCGAGGCGCACGAGAAGATCTGCCCGTACTCGCACGCCACGCGCGGCAACGTGGATGTCGCATTCCAGGTGATCGGCAAGGAGGCTACCCGTGACCTCTAATAGAGTCGCCCTCGTCGCCGGCGCGCGCACGCCGTTCGTGAAGGCGGGACAGGCGTTCGCCAAGCTGAGCCCGCTCGCCCTCGCCACCCACGCGGTGCGCGGCCTCGTCAGCCGCCACCAGGTCGATCCCGCCGGCATCGACGCGATCGCCTTCGGCGCCGTCGTGCCCGAGCGCGGCAAGCCGAACCTCGCCCGCGAGGTCGTGTTCGAGGCGGGCCTGCCCGCGTCGATCGAGGCGCAGACCGTTTCCTCCTACTGCATCACCGGCCTTCGCAGCGCGACGATCATCGCCGATGCCATCGCGCGCGGCCGCATCGAGGCCGGCATCGCCGGCGGGGTCGAGTGGCTGAGCGGCGCCGATCCGGCGACGTTCAAGGAGCCGACCACCGGGCTCACGATGGGCGAGCACATGGAGATCACGCGCAAGCAGTGGGAGATCCCGCGCTCGCGCCAGGACGAAGTCGCGCTGATGAGCCACCGCAACGCGGTCGCGGCGGCGGACAAGCTGGCGGCGGAGATCGTGCCGCTCGAGGGCGTGGCGAAGGACAGCGGCCCGCGCCCGGACACCTCGCTCGAGCGGCTCGCGACGCTCAAGCCCGCGTTCGGCGCCGACGGCACCATCACGGCCGGCAACGCATCGCCGATCACCGATGGCGCGTGCGCCTTGCTGCTCATGAGCGAGGAGCGCGCGCGGCGCGAAGGCCGCAGTCCGCTCGCCTTCATCGAGGCGATGGACTACGCCGCGCTGCATCCCGACGAAGGGCTGCTCATGGCGCCGGCGATCACCGTGCCGCGGCTGCTTGCGCGCGCCGGGGTCAAGCTGGCCGACATCGATCTGCTCGAGATCCACGAGGCGTTCGCCGCGCAAGTGCTGGCGAACGTCGCGGCATGGGAGCGTGGCTGGAAGGGAGCGCCCACCGGCCCGGTGGACTGGAAGCGCGTCAACGTGAACGGCAGCTCGGTCGCGGTCGGCCATCCGTGGTCCGCGACCGGCGGCCGCATCCTCACCACTGCGGCGAACGAGCTCGCGCGGCGCGAGGGCCGCTATGCCCTCGTCAGCATCTGCGCGGCGGGCGGCATGGCCGGCGCGTTCCTACTTTCCCGCGCCTAGCCGCCTGATCAACGGCCGCGAAACCAGAACTCGATCTCTGAAGTCTCGACTTCGAAGCGCGCCGAATGCTTCAGGTGCGCTGGCAGGTGGTACCACTCGCCCGGGCGGTACCGCTCCTCCTTGCCGTCGACGGTGAGGAGGAGCTCGCCCTGGGTGATCACCCCGAGGTTCTCGGTGTCGTGGCTGTGCGGCTGGATCACCGTGCCCTGCGGATAGGAGGCGAACAGCACGTCGCAGTTCTTCGCCTCGAGCTTGAAGGCGTCGAACGGGCCTTCGAACGGCGGCAGGCTCCGCAGGAGCTTCGGGAAATGCGCCATCACTCTTTCATGTACTGGCTCAGGTCCGGCGTGGCGAGCGAGCGCTCCAGATAGCCGAAGGTGCCCTGCTCCTTGACCTCGCGCGCCGCCTCGACGAGGCCGGTCATCGCGGCGCGGTAGAGCGAGCTGGCCAGGCTGATGCGGCGCACGCCCGCCTGCTCGAGCTCGGCGACGCTGAACGACTTGCCCTTGATGCCGACCATGAAGTTGATCGGCCGCGACAGCGCGCCGCACACCCTGCGCACTGCTTCGAGGTCGGGCAGGCCGGGCGCGAAGAGGACGTCGGCCCCGGCTCTTTCGAAAGCGCACAGGCGGTTGATCGTGTCCTCGAGGTCGGGGTTGCCGCGCAGGAAATTCTCGGCGCGCGCGGTCAACGTGAACGGGAACGAGAGCTTCCGCGCTGCCTGTACCGCGGCCTTGACGCGCTCCACCGCGTCGCGAAAGGAATAGAGCGGCCGATCCTTGTTGCCGGTCGCGTCCTCGATCGAGCAGCCGACCAGCCCGGCCTGCGCGGCGAGCGTCACCGTCTCGGCCACGACGGAGGGCGCGTCGCCAAAGCCCTTCTCCAGGTCTCCCGACACCGGCAGATCGGTGGCGGCGACGATAATGCGTACCTGCGCGAGCGCTTCGTCGCGCGTGATCTTGCCGTCGCGCCGGCCGAGCACGCCGGCCGCGGCGCCGCTGGAGGTCGCTAGGGCCTGGAAGCCCAGGCCGGCGAGGATGCGCGCGGAGCCGCCGTCCCAGGGGTTCGGGATGACGAAGGCAGGTCCCTTGTGCAAGGCCTGGAAGCGCTCGGCCTTCTCCCGTTGCTTCGCCATGCCGGCATGTTACCCCGTCACTTCCAGCTTGTTGACGACGCGTTCGACGCCGGAGAGAGACCAGGCATCCATCTCGGCGCGGCGCTTCTGCTCCTCGGTGGGCACGCTGCCCTTGAGCGTCACCGCCCAGCGCTCGCAGCGCGGCTGGATCTGCGAGGCGTCGATCATCGGGTCGGCCTCGAGCGCGATGCGCAACGCGTCGGTCACCTCGTCATCGCGCTCGTCGTAGCGCGGGCGCACTTCCAGCGCGTTGATCACGTCGCGTCGTCCCGGCGTCCACCAGGCGAGCACGCCGGCGAACAGGCGGTGCGGCACGCTGACGACATGGCCTTCGAGCGCGATGATGCCGTCGCCCACGCCGATCTCAATATCGCCCACCGCGTCGCCATTGGCCTCGCGCCAGAGGTCCTCGCGCTCGTTGACCTTCGAGCGGATGGTGCAGTTGCGGAATTCCGCCTGCTCGAGGAAAAACCGCACGACCGAATCGCGGATCGCGCCGTCGCCGCGGCGCTCGCCGGGCGCGACGCGCAGGCGGTCGACCACCCCGCGCACATGCGGCACCGAAGCGGCGAGCTCGAGCGCGAGCTTCTTGGCGGCGATGTCGCCGACCTCGCCTTCGAGGACGGCGACGCCGTCGGCGTTGTGGATGGAAATGGGGTAGCGGTGGAGGTTGATGCGCCGCTCGCGCTCGAGCAGCCCGTGGATCTGCCTGGTGATCGCTTCCCTCGGGTTCATCGCGTCTCCTTCTACGACCGGCGCCGCAAGCTTCGTGCCGTCGGCTGAGTTCGCTATTCGACCCGAATGTTGTTGTCCCTGACCACCTTTCCCCAGCGCGCCATCTGCTCGACGATCCACTTCTGCGTCGCCTCGGGGCCGAGCGCCACCACGTCCATGCCGAGTGTCTCGGTCAGCGTCTTGTTGACGTCCGGCAGCTTGATCGCCTTCACCAGCTCGGCGTGGAACTTGTCGATGAGCGGGCGCGGCGTGCCGGCGGGCGCGAGGATGCCCCACCAGGCATGCGCCGACAGATCGATCCCCTGCTCCTTCAGCGTCGGCACGTCGGGCATCGTATGGGAGCGCTTGTCGCCGGTGAGCACGAGGGCGCGCAGCTTGCCGTTCCTCACGTGCTGCGCCTGCGCCGCGGTCGATGCCATGGCGAGCTCGACCTGACCGCCCATGACATCGGTCGACAGCGGACCGCCGCCCTTGTAGGGCACCGGCACGAAATTCACGCCGGCCGCCTGGTTGAGCACGATGGTGGTGAGATGCGCCAGCGAGCCGTTGCCGACGTTGCCCAGGGTGATGGTGTCGGGCTTGGCCTTCGCCGCGGCGAGCACGTCGGCGAACGTTTTGTAGGGTTTCATCATCCCCGTCGTAATCGCCATGGGGGCAGTGCCGACGATCATCACCGGCGCGAAGTCCTTCACCGGGTCGAACGGCAGGCCGGGATTCAGCGCCTGGTGCACCGAGTGGGTATCGAAGATGAACACGAACGTGTAGCCGTCCGGCGCGCTCTTCGCCACGTAGTCGGTGCCGATGATGCCCGAGGCCCCCGTGCGGTTCTCGACGATGAACTGCTGCTTGAGCGACTCGGTCAGCTTGGCGGCGAGGATGCGAGCGAGCGGATCGACCGAGCCGCCCGGCGGGTACGGCGAGACGAACTTGACCACCTTCGTCGGCCACTCCTGCGCCGCCGCGGGAAGCGCGAGCAGCGCGAGCAGCGCGAACCTAAAAAGCCACATTCCGTCCCCCTTTGAGCTTGAGCATGTCGCGCGCCTCGGTTGGCGTGGCGATCGCGAGGCCCACCTCTTCGAGAATGCGGCGCGCCTTCGCTACCTGCTCGGCGTTCGACTTGGCGAGCTGGCCGCGCCCGAGCCACACGCTGTCCTCGAGGCCGACACGCACGTTGCCGCCCATCACCGCGCTCATCGCGGCGATGAACATCTGGTTGCGGCCGGCGCCAAGCACCGACCAGTGATACGCGTCGCCGAAGAGGCGGTCGGCGGTGCGCTTCATGTGCATCACGTCCTCGGGATGCGGGCCGATGCCGCCGCGGATGCCGAACACCGACTGGATGAAGAGCGGCGGCTTGAGCAGCCGCCGGTCGACGAAGTGCGCCGCCACGTAGAGGTGGCCGATGTCGTAGCACTCGATCTCGAAGCGCGTGTCGTTCTGCGCGCACGACTCGAGGATGTAGGCGATGTCCTTGAACGTGTTCTTGAAGATGCGGTCGTCCGACCCGGCGAGGTAGGGCTTTTCCCAGTCGTACTTGAATTCCTTGTAGCGGCCGAGCATCTCGTACAGGCCGAAGTTCATCGAGCCCATGTTGAGCGAGGCCACCTCGGGCTTGAGCTTGAGCGTGGGCTGGAGCCGCTCCTCGATCGACATGGTCGGCGCGCCGCCGGTGGTGAAGTTGATCACCACGTCGCTCGCCGCCTTGATCTTGGTGGCGAACTTGCGGAACAGCTCGGGATCCTGCGTCGGGCGGCCGTCCTTCGGGTCGCGCGCGTGCAGGTGCACGATCGCCGCGCCGGCCTGGGCCGCGGCGATCGCCGCGTCGGCGATCTCGTCGGGCGTGATGGGAAGGTACGGCGACATGGTCGGCGTATGGATCGAGCCCGTCACCGCGCAGGTGATGATGACTTT
>DASQAW010000331.1:0-1781 GCA_035635495.1 Burkholderiales bacterium | reverse complement strand
CAAGATCAAGAAGCGCACCATCGCCAACCTGTCCGATTGGCCGACCGAGATCGTCGAAGGGCTGCGCACCCTGCTCAAGGGCGGCAAGGTGGCGCCGGCCGATCAGGAAAGCATCATCGTGCGCCGCGCGTTGCCGCACGGCCATGTCGCGGCGGTGCTGGGCACGCTGCGCAACATCGGCCTCGACCGCATGCTGGGGCCGCCGCGCAACCGCTGCCGTGATCTTGTCATCGCCATGATCGTGGCGCGGCTCATTGCTCCGGCCTCCAAGCTAGCCACCGCGCGCTTGCTCGATCCGCGCACTGCGTCATCGAGCCTTGGCGATGGGCTCGGCCTCGGGCCGGTCGACGAGGACGAGCTCTATGTCGCGCTCGACTGGCTTGGCGAGCGCCAGGAGGCAATCGAGAAGGCTCTCGCGCGCAAGCATCTGCACGACGGCACGCTGGTGCTCTACGACGTGTCCTCGAGCTATGTGGAGGGCCGCTGCTGCGAGCTGGCGCGGCTCGGCTACAACCGCGACGGCAAGAAGGGCAAGCTGCAGATCGTCTACGGCCTGTTGTGCGCCGCCGACGGTTGCCCGGTGGCCATCGAGGTGTTCGAGGGCGACACCGGCGATCCGCGCACGCTTGCGGCCCAGATCGACAAGGTCAAGAAGCGCTTCGCGCTCGAGCGTGTGGCGCTGGTCGGCGATCGTGGCATGATCACGCAGGCGCGCCTCGATGCCGAGATCGCCCCGGCCGGGCTCGACTGGATCACGGCGTTGCGCGCGCCGGCCATCAGGACGCTGGTCGAGGCCGGGGCGTTGCAGATGTCGCTGTTCGACCAGCGTGACATGGCAGCGATCACGTCGCCCGACTATCCGGGCGAGCGGCTGATCGTCTGCCGCAATCCCGATCTCGCGCGCGAGCGCACGCGCAAGCGCGAGGACCTGCTGGCGGCGACCGAAGCCGATCTCGCCGTCATCGCCGCCGCCGTTCGGCGTACGCGCAATCCACTGCGCGGCGAGGCCGAGATCGCCCTCAAGGTCGGCGCCGTCGTCAACCGCCACAAGGTCGCCAAGCACTTCGAGCTATCCATCGGCGAGGCGAGTTTCTCGTTCCATCGCAAGACCGAGGCGATCGCCGCCGAGGCGGCGCTGGACGGCATCTACGTCGTGCGCACCAACCTGCCCAAGAAGCTGCTCGATGACGCGGCAACCGTCGGTGCCTACAAGAGCCTGGCGCGGGTCGAGCGCGCGTTCCGCTCGTTGAAGACCGTCGATATCCATCTGCGTCCGATCTTCCATTGGACGACGCCGCGCGTGCGCGCCCACGTCCTGCTGTGCATGCTCGCCTATCATGTCGAGCACCACATGCGCGCCAGGCTTGCGCCGATGCTGTACGACGAGACCGATCACGAGGCGGCCGCCGCCATGCGCGCTTCCATCGTTGCCAAGGCCGAGCGCTCCGAAGCCGCCAGGCGCAAGCAGACCACCGGCCTCACCGACGACGGCCTGCCGGTGCACAGCTTCCAAAGCCTGCTTGCCGACCTCGCCACCTATGCGAGGATCCAGGCAACCACCGCGCTCAACGACAAATACGTCTTCACGCTCCACACCAGGCCAACTCCGATCCAGCAGCGCGCCTTCGAGCTCCTCGCCCTCAACCCGGATCGTACCCAGTAAAGCGACCCGCGCTCGCGACAAACAGCAGCGAGCTCATTGCCTTATCGATTCGGAAGAAGGAAGTTCGGTCTAGATGTTTGATCCCAGGTTTTGATGGGGCATCCTTGTCCTCCGAATC
>DASQAW010000330.1:0-3258 GCA_035635495.1 Burkholderiales bacterium | reverse complement strand
TCAGCTCGATCAGCGTGAAGCCTGCGACCAGCGCGTAGCGTGTTGTGCGTTTCATCGAGCCCTCCCGATCAGCGAGTGAAGATCTGCCGCCAGCCGAGGCGGCTCGACGAGCCCGGCAGCAGCAGCGAAGTGCCGGTGAGCTGCGAGCCGCCGCCGGTCGCCAGGAATTCCGACGATATGACATCGAGCACCCGTTGCCGCTGGCCGGCATACGTGCCGGGGCAGCCCCAGCCCGGAACGAAGTTCGAGCACGCGCCGCCCGAGCTCGAGGAGCTGGAGCTGGACGACGAGCTGCTCGAGCTCGAGGAGCTGAAGCCCACCGGATTGAGCTGGAAGCGCAGCGGCACGTCGCTCGCGCCGCCGACGAGCTGCTTGCCCGAGGCGTAGACATCGACGCCGCCGACGGTGATCTTGTCGGAGGTATTGATCACGCCATCGCCGTTGATGTCGATAATGCCCGTCGTGACGCGCCCGCCGGTGAAGACGTCCAGGTCATAGCGCCGGCCCACGGTGTTGCCGGTGCACGGGTCGTCGGCCGGCTCGAGCGTGGAGAAGGTGACTACGCCCGACTGCAGCAGCGGCCGGTCCGCCACCATGCGCTCGCCCGCGTTCGGCAGGTCGAAATACCAGCCCATCTGCGGGCTGACCGGCGTGCCGCCGCCGAGGCTCGACGGGCAGCCGACGGTGTCGGTCGAAGGCTGGCGCGGATCGGCGTTGCCGGGCCCCCAGTTCGGCTTGCAGTCGGACACCGCGAAGAACGTCGCGCCGCCGACGGTTGCGGTGCCGAGGATCGTCTGCTTCTGCAGCACGCTGCGTCCGCTGACGGTCGAGCCGTCGAGCTTGTCCCAGATGCCGTACAGCGTCTCCGCGCTGAGCACCGCCGGGTCGCCCTGCTCGACGAAGGAGCCGGTGCCGAAGGTGATGAGGTAGCCGCCCCTCGGGTGGACGGTGATCTCGAGGCCGCTCGTCACCGGCTGCACCGCGCTGCTGCCGTCCACGGCGCTGAACAGCACCGTCGGAGCAGTGCTCGCCCAGGTGGCGGTGTTGGTCGAGGTAAGGTCGAACTTGTAGATCTTGCCCGCGCGATCGCCGGCGTAGACGAAGTCGGTCTTGCCGTCGCCGTCGCGGTCGACCGCCACGACGTTGCCGATGCCGTTCGGGCTGCCGGTGGAGCCGACACCCGTGTCGATCTTGATGTAGTCGGTGGCGGAGGTCCAGGCGCGGTTGGTGCCGGTCGGGCCGTCGACGAACACGATGTACAGGTAGGCGCGACCGGTCGAGCTCCCGGTGTCGGAGGGGCCGCCGACCGGCCCGCTCGCCGTGGTGTTGTTCCAGCCGCTGCCGAAGATCACCGCCCACTTGCCGTTGTTCATCTTGCGCACGAGCGGCTTGCCGAAGGTGTAGCCGAGATCCGTATCGTCCCTGGCGGTGAACTCCCAGAGCACGGTTGACGAGGCGCTGCCGTCGGCCGGCATGGTGAAGGTCGACGGGTCGGTGATGTCGAGCGCATAGATGCCGCGCCCGCCGGCGTTCATGCCGCCGACGAGGATCGTCTTCCAGTTGCTCGACGCGCTGCAGGCGGCGAAGCAGGCCTCGGCCGCCGTCGGGCTGCCGTCGGCGAAATACGTGTGCTGGTAGTCCGGGTCGGCGAGCTTGGAGAGCTTGTAGAAAATCGACGAAGGCACGTAGGCGAGGAGCTCGGTGCCGTAGGTGGCCGAGTTGGTGCCGGCGTCGAAGGCGTGCACCATGCCGTCGTTGCCGCCGACGTAGACCACCGGCTGGCGATTGAGCACGCCCGTCGCGAACGTGCGGTAGGTCGACTCGAAGATCTGGTCGCTCGGCTGGCCGACGTACACCGGCGTCGAGTTGACGATGTCGCCCATCTTGAAGCCGCCGCGGGGGCGCCAGCGATAGCCGGCGGGAAACTCGTTCGCGGTGTCGCCGCGCACGAAATCGAGGCGCGCCGCGCCGAGGGTGGCGCCTTCGTCCACGCCGTTGAAGTCCTTGTTGATGTATTTCTGCTGCAGCAGCGAGAGCTGGTTGTACTGGAACTTGATGCCACGGCGTCCAAGCGACGGAAAGGACGAGGCCACCGCGCCGGTCGCGTCCCGGGCGTCGTGGTAAGTCAGGATCTTGCGGCTGCCGAACGCGGGAATGAGGTTCGCCGCGGTCCAGACCGGGGTCGCGGAGATCGTGCCGCTCGAGTTGATCGAGTAGGCCTGGACGTCGCCCGACCATTTGCTCGAGTTGAAGAGCGCGCGATAGATGTACGCGCCGCCGCCGGAGCGCAGGTCGCCCGACGATTGCGCCAGCGCCGATTCGACGCCGATCTGCGAGTTGATGTCCGCTAGCGCCTGGCGCACCGCGGCGATCATCAACGGCGGGTCGCCGGCCTTGAGGTACGTGTCCGGAATGCCGTCGCCGTTCGAGTCCCAGGTGGACACGCTGGCGGGCTTGCCGTCGTTGTTGACGTCGGTGAACGAGCCGTACTTGGTGACGAAGTAGTAGTGCGTCTGGGGTTGGTACTGGGCGGTGCCGCCGCCGGCTGCGACCTGCGCGGCGTAGGTGAGCTGTGAGGGCACGCTGCCCACCACCTCCTGCACGTCGATCCAGTAGGTCTTGTTGACCGTCTGCTTGCCAAGCGTTTGCGGCTTGGTCGCGTCGTCGGGCCGGATGTCCTGGGTATGCGCCCAGTAGGCGACCCCGGCCCACAGGTAGCTGCCGTTCACGCCGCCGCCCGAGCCCGTCGTGCGGTCGGCGAGCGACGTTCCCGTGATGCCTTCCAGCGAGCTGATGCTGTCGGTCCAGTTCCAGAAATTGACCGAGTCGCCGAGCAGCGCGCCCGAGCTGGTCTGCGCATCGCCGGCGCACGCCGAGGTGGTGAACTTGCTTCCCGGCAGGCGCTTGTCGCAGTGCGTGTAGATGTCGCCGATGCCGATGATGAAGTTCTTCTGGCACGAGTAGTTGATCGGGTCGTCCCAGTTCGTGATCGCCGGGAAGTTGTCGCTGTTGGTGGTCGTGATGCCGTTGTAGAAGGTCTGCGGGGTGCTCGTCGGGCCGCGCGCGCGCAGATAGTTGATTGCTTCGTAGTAGAGGCGGCCGACGACGTCGTAGCCCTTGTAGCGGGTGGCGCCCGAGCCGGTCGTGCCGAACTTGTTGATGTAGTTGACGACGCCGGAGTTGGCGTAGGTCACCGCCGAGGTCTCGCTCGGGTCGGGGTTCGTGTAGTAGGTGCCGTCGGCCGAGTTCCACTCCGTG
>DASQAW010000329.1:0-11650 GCA_035635495.1 Burkholderiales bacterium | reverse complement strand
CTTCGGATCGATGTACAGCAGGTGGCGCATGTAGCCCTTGGGATCACCGATGCGGTGCTCGGGGCGCAGCCAGGTCGGCTTCTTCAGCGCGACGTGCAGCGTTTCCTCGAGCTCGGCGAAGTCCTGGTGCTCGGCCGCGCGTGCGAGGCGCGCGAGCGCCGGATGGATCGGGTTCAAGCCAGCCCTTCCATCAGCTGCACCGCGACCGGCTCGCCCGCCTTGACGGCCCCGCGCTCGTGCTCGAGCACGATGAAGCAGTTCGCCTCCGCCATCGAGCGCAGCACGCCCGAGCCCTGCTGGCCGGTGACCCGCGCCTTCCACACGTCGCCCTCCCTGAAGAGCACCCCCCGCTGATATTCGGTGCGACCGGGCACCTTGCGCAAGTTGTCAGCGGCGGTCGCGCGCAGCAGCGGGATCGTATAGTCGTCTCGCCCCGAAAGGTGCAACAGGGCGTCGCGCACGAACTGGTGGAACGTCACCATCACCGCCACCGGGTTGCCCGGCAGGCCGAAGAGGAACGCCTCGCCGATCCGGCCGAACGCCATCGGCCGCCCGGGGCGCATGGCGATCTTCCAGAAGAGCACCTCGCCGAGCTTGGCCATCAGCTGCCTGATGAAATCCGCCTCGCCGACCGAGACGCCGCCGGTCGTGATAATGGCGTCGGCTTTCGCCGCCTGGCGCAGCGCCGCTTCCAGCGCCTTTGGATCGTCGCGCACCACGCCCAGATCCTCGATCTCCACGCCCAGCCTCTGCAGCATCCCGTGCAGCGTGTAGCGGTTGGAGTCGTACACCTCGCCTTCCTTCAGCGCGGTGCCGATGGAGGCGAGCTCGTCCCCGGTGGAAAAGAACGCCACGCGGAGCTTGCGCTTCACGCGCACCTCGCCGATGCCGAGCGACGCGATCAGGCCGAGCTCGGCGGGGCGCAGCAGCTTGCCCGGATGCAGGACGGGCACGCCGATCTTCAGATCCTCGCCCGCGTAGCGCACGTTCTGCGCGCGCTTCTGTCCCGGCGGCACGATGATGCGGCTGCCTTCGCGCTTCACCACCTCCTGGATCACCACGGTGTCGGCGCCCGCCGGCATCACCGCGCCGGTCATGATCCGCACGCACTGCCCGGCGCCGACGGTGCCGGCGAACGGCTTGCCGGCGAGGGCGGTGCCGATCTCGACGAGCGGCTGCTCGATGTCGGCGATGCGCACGGCGTAGCCGTCCATCGCCGAGTTGTCTTGCGCCGGCACGTTGATGCGCGGCACGATCTCCTCCGCGAGCACGCGCCCTAAGGCATTTCTGATCGGCAGCGATTCGTTATCCGAAATAGGCGTGATGCACGCCTTCATCGCCTCGCGGGCCTTGTCGACGTGCAGCGCGTCCGGGTCGTAGCCGTCGAGACAGCTGACGATCTCGCGGATCGCGCTCATCGCAGCAGCCCCGAAAAAGGGGTCAGAGCAATTTTCCTGAAACAAATCGACGGCGCGTTGCGCGCGCTTTGTAACTGAAAAATTGCTCTGACCCCTTTATTGGAGCTCATGCGCGGCCGAGCTCCTCCAGCGTGTTGATGTTGCGGAAGGCGTCGGCCTCGTCGTCGAAGGCGACTTCCACCACCTTGAGCGACGCGTACCACGCATCGATCTTGCGCCCGCCGCCGGCGAGGAAGGCTTCCAGGTTGCTCGCGACAGAGCGGCGCACCAGGGCGAACACCGGATGCGGCTGGTCGCCGGTCTTGGCAACGCCGAGGTCGTTGGCACCGAGGTGCTGGTTCAGGCGCGCGACCAGATCCGCGGGCAGGAACGGCGAGTCGCAGGGCACGGTGACCGCGAGCGGATGCGAAGCGGCTTGCAGTCCCGCGTGCAGGCCGGCGAGCGGTCCGGCGAAGCCGCCGACGCGGTCGCTGATCACGCGATGGCCGAACGCGCGGTAGCGCTCGAGGTTCTGGTTGGCGTTGATCACGATCTCGTCGACCTGCGGCGCGAGGCGCGCGAGCACGTGCTCGACCATCGTTTTCCCGTGCAGCGGCTGCAGTCCCTTGTCGACGCCGCCCATGCGGCGGCCGAGGCCGCCGGCGAGGACGATGCCCGTTACCTTCACGCCGTACCCCGGAAGTGCGAAGGCGGCGCACCGAGCTCGCGCCGGAACATGGCGCTGAACGCGGAGGGGCTGTCGTAGCCGAGATCCAGCGCGACGGCGAGGATCGGCCGGCCCTCCGCGATCCAGCCGAGCGCGCGCAGCAGCCGCGCCCGGCGCCGCCACTCGGCGAAACTCATGCCGGTCTGGCGGCGGAAGTGGCGCGCGAGCGTGCGCGCGGTCGTGCCGTGGCGCGACGCCAGGTCCTCGAGCGTGGCCGCGTCGTTCGGCGCGTCCATCAACCGCGCGCAGATCGCGTCCAGCGGCGCGGACTTCGGCATCGGCAGGTTGTAGGGCAGGCGCGGCAGCGCGGCGAGCTCGTCGAGCAGGAGGCGCATGACGCGGCCGGCGGGGCCGCGCTCGTCGTATTCGAGCGGCAGCTCGGTCGCGCGCAGGATCAGCTCGCGCAGGAGCGGCGTCACCTCGAACACCTCGCAGGCGCGCGGCATGCGCTTGGCCGCGGCTGGCTCGATGTAGAGCGTGCGCATGTGCACCTCGCCGGAGGTGCGCACGCGGTGCTCGGTTTTCGGCGGCATCCACACCGCGCGCTGCGGCGGCACCATCCAGGTCGCGTCGCGCGTATCGACCGTCATCACCCCGCGCACGGCGAAGATGAGCTGGAAGCGGGGATGCTCGTGCCAGGGAATCTCGTACGCCGCCGGCAGGTCGCGCGCCATCGCTCCGACCGGCCGGGGGACTTCCTGGTACGCGTCGCCACGGGTGGGTTTTGATTGTCCCATTCTCGACAGGAATTGTCCGGCGGTCGCGTGACGGACGCAAGCCCGGACGCTACGATGCGTTCCATGAACCAGAACCGCTGGCTCGCCCCGTTCATCAACCTCGGCCACTTCATCGACCACCTGGCGATGCTCGTCTTTCCGACGGTCGTCATTGCGCTTGCGCGCGAGTGGGACCGGCCGTACTCGGAGCTGCTGCCGCTCACGCTCGGCGGCTTCATCGCCTTCGGCGCCTTCGCGCTGCCCGCGGGCTGGCTCGCCGATCACTGGAGCCGCTACCGGATGATGGTGGTGTTCTTCCTCGGCGTCGGCGCGTCGCTGTTCGTCACCGGCTTCGCCAGCTCGCCGTGGCAGATCGGTCTCGGCCTCACCGTCGTCGGCATGTTCGCCGCGATCTACCACCCGGTCGGCATCGCCATGCTGGTCGCCGCGCCGACCAGGCTCGGCGCCGCGCTCGGCTGGAACGGCCTCTACGGCAACCTCGGCCTGGCTGCGGCGGCGCTGATCTCCGGTGCGCTGATGGATCTTCTCGGCTGGCGCGCCGCGTTCTTCGTGCCCGGCGCGGCGTCGATCGCCGCGGGCGTGGCCTTCATGCTGATGGTGCCGGATCCCGGGCCGGTGAAGAAGACGGCGAAGTCGATCGGCCTGCACATCGACCGGCGCACCATGGCGCGCATCTTCACCGTCCTGCTCGTCGCCACGGCCTGCGGCGGCGTGATCTTCAACTCGACCACGGTGGCGATGCCGAAAGTGTTCGACGAGCGCGTGCGCGAGCTCACCCAGAGCAACGTCGGCATCGGCGCGCTGGTCGCGATCGTCTACACGCTCGCCGCGTTCGCGCAGCTGGCGATGGGCGCGCTGATCGACCGCTTCGAGCTGCGCCGCCTGATGATCGGCATCGCGCTGATCCAGATCCCGCTCCTCGCGCTCGCCGCGAACCTGCAGGGCTGGGCGATGCTCCTCGGCGCGGTGGCGATGATGCTCGCGGTCTTCGGCCAGATCCCGCTGAACGACGCCATCGTCGGCAAGTACGTTGCCGACGAGTACCGCGCCCGCGTCCTGTCGGTGCGCTACGTGGTCTCGCTCGGCGTCGCTTCGGTCGCCGTGCCGCTGATCGCGCTCCTGCATCGCACCGAGGGCGGCTTCCGCAACGTTTTTCTCGTGCTAGCGGCGCTCGCCGCCGGCATGCTCGCGGCGTCGTTCTTCTTCCCCGCGCGCCCGGCCGCAAAACCCGTCACGGCCTGAATTCGGGGTCAGGGTCGTAATTATTCGTCTGTGGACCGATGATCCACTGAGAATAATTACGACCCTGACCCCGAATTCAGGCTAGCTCAGTCGGCTGCGTCGCAGTCAGCTTAAGGCGCTCTTTGCCGGTGAAGGCGAGGTAGTGCTTGCCGCTCGCCCGGCCGAGCATGGTCATGCCGACCTTCTTCGCGATCTCGTGGCCCATGTGCGTGAGGCCGGAACGCGAGACGAGGAAGGGGATGCGCATCTGGGCACACTTGATGACCATTTCCGAGGTCAGCCGGCCGGTCGTATAGAACACTTTGTCCGAACCATCGATCGCGTCGAGCCACATGAAGCCGGCGATCGCGTCGACGGCGTTGTGGCGTCCGACGTCCTCGACGAACATCAGGATCTCACCGCTCGTATCGGCGAGCGCGCAGCCGTGCACCGCGCCCGCCTGCTTGTAGATCGTCTCGTGGCGGCGCACCTTGTCGAGCAGGATGAACAGGTTCTCGTCGGTGAGGGAAACATCGTCGCGCAGCTTGACCTGGTCGATCTCCTCCATCAGGTCGCCGAACACCGTGCCCTGGCCGCAGCCCGAGGTGACGGTGCGCTTGCCAAGCTGAAGTTCTCTTCCGCTCGTCGTGGTCACGGCGGCCGACGCGGTCTCCCAGTCGACCTGCACCGAGCGGATTTCCTCGAGCGACTGCACGAGGCGCTGGTTGCGGAGATAACCGATGATCAGCGCCTCGGGCGCGTGGCCGAGCGTCATCAGCGTGACGATCTCGCGCTTGTCGACGTAGAGCGTGAGCGGATGCTCGCCGGCGATCGACGTCGGCACCATCTCGCCGCGCTCGTTGTACGCCTCCACCTCGAACGTCGCCGGTTTCGCGGCGTTGGTTAGCTGGGGGCGATAGTTAGCCACCGATGTAGGACATCTCCACCTTGCGCTGCTTCGCCGTCTCGGCGGTGCGGACCTCCGAGTAGCGGTCGGTCCGGCGCTGCCAGACGGCGGCGATCTCGTTGCGGATCTCGTCGTCGCTCGCGCCGCCGCGCACCAGCGACTTGAGGTCGTGGCCGGATTGCGCGAAGAGGCAGGTGAAGAGCGAGCCCTCGGTGGAGAGGCGCATGCGCGTGCACGTGGAGCAGAAAGCCTGCGTGACGGAGGAGATGACGCCGATCTCGCCCCCGCCGTCGACGTAGCGCCAGCGCCCGGCGACTTCGCCCGGATAGTTCGCGTCGACCGGCTCGAGCGGCCAGCGCGCCGAGATGCGCTGCACCACTTCCGCCGAAGGCACGACGTCGTCCATGCGCCAGCCGTTGGTGCTGCCGACGTCCATGTACTCGATGAAGCGGACGATGTGTCCGCTGCCGCGCCAGCGCTCGGCCATGCGCACGATGTCGGAGTCGTTGACGCCGCGCTTCACCACGGTGTTGATCTTGACCGGCCCGAGGCCCTCGGCGGCGGCGATGTCGATCGCCTCGATCACCTTCGCGACCGGGAAATCGGCGTCGTTCATCGCGCGGAAGGTGGCGTCGTCCAGCGAGTCGAGGCTCACCGTGACGCGCTCGAGGCCCGCGACCTTCAGCGCGCGCGCTTGCTTTGCCAGGAGCGAGCCGTTGGTGGTGAGGGTCACTGCCGCCGGCAGCTCGGCGAGCATCGCCACGAGCCGATGGAGATCGCGCCGCACGAGCGGCTCGCCGCCGGTGAGGCGGAGCTTCTGCACGCCCAGGTCGACGAAGATGCGCGCGAGGCGCGCGATCTCCTCGAAGCTGAGGATCGCGCTGTGCGGGAGGAACTGGTGGCTCGCGTCGAACACTTCGCGCGGCATGCAGTAGACGCAGCGGAAGTTGCAGCGGTCGGTCACCGAAATGCGCAGATCGCGCATCGGTCGCTGGCGCGTGTCGACGAGCGAGCCGCCCGCGAAAGGCGCTGCGGCGACACGTCCGGAAACCAAAGGAATGACCTTCTTCATCGTGCTGTTTCTCTGGGGGAAATCATAGCAGACGGGGTATAGTGCCGGGCTGTGGAAAAGCCGAAGTTTCCGATTGCAGTTGTGATGCAGCGGCGCCCGGCGCAGAGCAAGTGGGCCGATGTCGTGTGGGAGCCTTTTGGCGTCGTGTCCGGGCACCAGGGAGAGACGCAGAAGCTGCTCGTCGAGCACGACGGCATCGTGCAGTGGCTGCATCCGGGCTTCGCGCTCGAGCTGCATCGCGACGAGGCCGAGGGTTACTACATGAACGTCAGCGCGCCCAATCCGCGCGTCTTCGTGCTCTGGCGCATGGAGGGCGAGCAAGGGCTGCCGCTCCACGTGACGGCGAGTTCCGACGAGGCGGCGCGCTGGCTCGACGGCGGCCACTCGGTCGACGGCGTCGGGATGCCGCCCGAGATCTACGCCTGGGTCGGCGATTACGTGGAGAAGAACTACCGCCCGCAGCCGCAGAAGCGCATCAAGCCGCGCTCGTTCATGCAGCCGAAGGACCGCGTCTGATGGCGGAAGAGAAGGAACCGTTCTTCTCGCGCTGGTCGCGCTTGAAGCGCGAGCAGCCGCTCGAGAAGCCGGCCGAAACGCCGGCACCGGCACTGCCGCCAATCGAGAGCCTCACGCCGGAATCGGACTTCACCGACTTCATGCATCCGAAGGTGAAGGAGGAGCTGCGGCGCCTCGCGCTGAAGAAACTCTTCACCGATCCGCATTTCAACCTGCCCGATCCGTTCGAGGCGTACTCCGGCGACTGGACCGGCGGCGAGCCGATCACGCCGGAGCTGCTGGCGACGCTGAACCAGGCGCGCACCGTGCTGTTCACCGAGCCCGAGAAGAAGGCAGAGCCGGCACCGAAGGCCGAGGGAGAACCGAAGCAAGATGAGCCTGGAAGGCAAGACACTTAAGGTCTGCAGCTGTAACCGCACGGTAGGGATCGACGCGAAGGCGCTGGCCGCGGCGCTCAAGTCGAGCGCGCCGCTCGTGCTGCACGAGAGCCTCTGCCGCAAGGACGCCGCCGCCTTCCAGAGCGCGCTCGGCGATGCGGAAGTGATCGTTGCGTGCACGCAGGAGGCCGCGCTCTTCGGCGAGTTGGCGGAGCAGGCCGGTGGCCGCGCGGAGCTCAAGTTCGTCAACGTGCGCGAGTACGCCGGCTGGGGCGCCAGCCCGGCGGCGGCGACGCCGAAGGTCGCCGCGCTCGTTGCCATGGCCGCGCTGCCGGAGCCCGAGCCCGCCCCGGCGGTGGCGTTCAAGTCGGGCGGCGAGCTCCTGCTCGTCGGCCCGGCCGACGTGGCGCTCGACTGGGCGGAGCGGCTGAATGGGCAGCTCAACGTCTCGGTGCTGGCGACCCAGCCGGGCGAGCTGCCGCTCGAGCGCAAGTACCCGGTGTGGTCGGGCCGCGTCACCCGGCTCGAGGGCTGGCTCGGCGCCTTCGACGTCGAATGGCGCCAGGAGAACCCGATCGACCTCGAGCTCTGCACGCGCTGCAACGCCTGCGTGCGCGCCTGCCCGGAAAGCGCGATCGGCTACGACTACCAGGTCGATCTCGCGAAGTGCAAGGCGCACCGCGAGTGCGTCACCGCGTGCGGCGCGATCGGCGCCATCGATTTCTCGCGCGCCGATTCTGTCCGCAGCGAGAAGTTCGACATGGTGCTCGACCTATCGCGCCAGCCGATCCTGCGGCTGCACCAGCTGCCACAGGGCTACCTCGCGCCCGGGGCCGATCCGCTGGAGCAGGCGCTGGCGGCGCGCGAGCTGGCGGCGCTGGTCGGCGAGTTCGAGAAGCCGCGCTTCTTCCGCTATCGCGAGAAGATCTGCGCGCACAGCCGCTCGGCGAAAGAGGGCTGCAATCAGTGCATCGACGTGTGCTCGAGCGGCGCGATCCGCGCCGCCGGCGACCTCGTCAAGGTCGAGCCGCACCTCTGCGCGGGCTGCGGCGGCTGCGCCACGGTGTGCCCTTCGGGCGCGATGACCTATGCCTATCCGCAGGTGCCGGACCTCGGCATGCGGCTGAAGACGCTGCTCGGCACGTACCGCGATGCCGGGGGCAAGGACGCGTGCATCCTCTTCCACGACGCCGAGCTCGGCCGGCGCGCCGTGCTCGAGCATGGGCGCCGGCATGGGCTGCCGGCGCGCGTGATTCCGTTCGAGTGCTTCCACGTCGCCTCGATCGGCATCGACCTGGTGCTCGGCGCGATCGCCTACGGCGCGAGCCAGGTGCGGGTGCTCATCACCGACAAGGTTGCCGACGCCTATGTCGCGACGCTCGAGCGGCAGTTCGGCTACGCGCAGACAATCCTGGCGGCGCTGGGCTACCAGGGCACGCACGTGGCGCTGGTTCGCGATCTGGGGCAGCTAAAGGCGCTGGCGCCTGCGGCGGTAGTGGCCAAGGCCGCGGTGTTCAACCTGTCGCCGGAAAAGCGCACGACGCTCGACTTCGCCATCGATCACCTCGCGAAGCACGCGCCGACGCCGAAAGACGTGATTCCGCTATCCGCCGGCGCGCCGTACGGCGCGATCACGGTGAACAAGGACACCTGCACGCTGTGCAAGGCGTGCATCGGGGCCTGCCCGGAGGCGGCACTGCTCGATTCGCCGGAGGCGCCGCGGCTGCGCTTCATCGAGCGTAACTGCGTGCAATGCGGCCTCTGCGCCAACACCTGCCCGGAGGACGCGATCCGGCTCGTGCCGCGGCTGACGATCGGCGCCCAGGCCAAGGAGGCGGTGACGCTGAACGAGGCCGACCCCTTCAACTGCGTGCGTTGCGGCAAGCCCTTCGGTACCCGGCAGATGGTCGAGAACATGCTCGGCAAGCTCGGCGGCCATTCGATGTTCGCGGGCGGCATTCGGCGGCTGCAGATGTGCGGCGACTGCCGCGTGGTCGACATGATGGAGAACAAGGCCGAGGCGCAGGTCACTCCGTTACGCAAATGAGCCTGGCGCCGGAAGAGCAGGCGAGGGCGAACTTCTATGCGCTTCTGTCGCGACTCTTCTACGCGCCGCCCGATGCCGGGCTGCTCGCCGCGCTCGCACAGGCCGATGAGCTCGAGGCGGACGACGAGATAATCGCGGCGCGCTGGCGCGAGCTGGCCAAGGCGGCGGCGAACGCCGATCCGGAGGCGGTGCGCGAGGAGTACGAGACGGCGTTCGTGGGCACGGGCCGAGCCCCGATCACACTCTATGTGAGCGCGTATTCCGTCCGCTACACGAACGAGATGCCGCTGGCCGCGCTGCGCGGAGAGCTCGCGGCGCTCGGGCTGGCGCGGCGAAATGAGGCACATGAGCCGGAGGACCACATAGCGGCGCTCTGCGACGTGATGCGCCACCTCATCGCGGAGCAGCAGCGCGACCTCGACGAGCAGCGGCGCTTCTTCGAGCGCTGGATCCAGCCCATCGTCGAGCCATTGTGCAATGCAATAGACACGAGCGAGCACACGGCGTTCTACAAATGCGTCGGACGAACGGCGAAAGCCTTCTTTTCTCTGGAGCAGTCGGCTTTTGAAATGCTCTAGAATCTTTCACCGGCCTTGCATCAAGCCCGGTGCATAACTACAGAGGCGACAGACATGACCGAGCGCACGAGGAAACTCTCCAGGCGTAATTTTCTGTTGACTCTCGGCGCCGGCGGCGCGGCCACTGCCGCGGCGGTCGTGGCGACCAAGGCGCCTTCCACCACGCCAACCTCGGCGACGAAAGACAAGCGTGCGACTCGCGGCTACCAGGCGAGCGAGCACGTCAACAACTACTACCGCACGACCAAGGTCTGAGGAGACCGTCATGCTGCTGACCCGCAAAGCGACGGGCACCGCTGCGCCGCAGGCGCGCCTTTCGCGTGGATTGTCCGGTGTGCTGGCGAAGACGATGGATCGCCGCGCGTTCCTCCAGCGCTCGGGTGTCGGCGTCGGGGGCGCGGCCGTCGCGTCGCAGCTGCCGTTCTCGATGATCGGCGAGGCCGGCGCGAAGGACGAGCTGACCAGCGGCAAGATCGAGGTCAAGCGCACGATCTGCACGCACTGCTCGGTCGGTTGCTCGATCGACGGCGTGGTGCAGAACGGCGTGTGGATCCGGCAGGAGCCGGTGTTCGACTCGCCGCTCAACCTCGGCGCGCACTGCGCCAAGGGCGCCTCGATCCGCGAGCACGGCATCCTGCACGACTCGCACCGCCTGAAGTATCCGATGAAGCTCTCGGGCGGCAAGTGGCAGAAGATCAGCTGGGACCAGGCGTACGACGAGATCTCCAAGAAGCTGCTCGACATCCGCAAGGAGAGCGGGCCGGACGCGTTCTTCGTCGTCGGCTCGTCCAAGCACAACAACGAGCAGGCCGAGCTCCTGTGCAAGTGGGTGCGGCTCTGGGGCACCAACAACACCGACCACCAGGCACGCATCTGCCACAGCACCACCGTCGCGGGCGTCGCCCAGACCTGGGGCTACGGCGCGATGACCAACTCGTACAACGACGAGCAGAACTCGAAGTCGCTGCTCTTCTTCGGCTCGAACGCGGCCGAGGCGCATCCGGTGTCGATGCTGCACACGCTGCACGCCAAGGAGAACGGCTGCAAGGTGATCGTCGTCGATCCGCGCTTCACGCGCACCGCAGCGAAGGCCGACATGTACGTGCGCTGCCGTTCGGGCGGCGACATCGCCTTCCTCTTCGGCGTGCTGTACCACGTGTTCAAGAACGGCTGGGAGGACAAGGAGTACATCAAGGCCCGCGTCTACGGCATGGACGAGGTGAAGAAGGAAGTGATGGCCAAGTGGACCCCGGACAAGGTGCAGGACGCCTGCGGCGTGCCCGAGGACCAGGTGTTCGCGGTGGCGAAGACGCTCGCCGAGAACCGCCCGGGATTCATCATCTGGGCGATGGGCCAGACGCAGCACACCAACGCCAACGCGATCGTGCGCGCGTCCAATATTTTGATGCTGGCGCTCGGCAACGTCGGGCGCTCGGGCGGCGGCTGCAACATCTACCGCGGCCACGACAACGTGCAGGGCGCGACCGACATCGGCCCGAACCCCGACACGCTGCCCGGCTACTACCCGGTGGCGGTGCCGGGCTCGTGGTCGCACTGGGCGCGCGTGTGGAACGTCGACCTCGACTGGCTGAAGAAGCGCTACGTCTCCGAGGCCCTGATGGCGAAGCCCGGCATGACCGTGTCGCGCTGGATCGATGGTGTCACCGAGAAGAACGACGCGATCGACCAGGACCCGAACCTGCGGGCAATCTTCTTCTGGGGCCACGCGCCGAACAGCCAGACGCGCGGCCTCGAGATGCTCGAGGCGATGAAGAAGCTCGACCTGATGGTGGTGCTCGATCCCTATCCGTCGGCGAGCGCCGCGATGTTCGCGAAGGTGCGCAAGGATGGCGCGTATCTCCTGCCGGCAGCGACGCAGATGGAGACCGAGGGCTCGGTGACCGCGTCCAACCGCTCGCTGCAATGGCGTGAGAAGGTGATCGACCCGGTGTTCGAGTCGCGCACCGACCAGATGATCATGTACCAGCTCGCGCAGAAGCTCGGCTTCGCCGACCAGCTGCTCGGCAAGAAGGACGGCAAGCAGAACATCCGCCTGGTGAAGGGCAAGGGC
>DASQAW010000328.1:0-2273 GCA_035635495.1 Burkholderiales bacterium | reverse complement strand
ATCGACCTCGGGCTCTTTTTCCGCGTGACTTCGGTCTTCCTGCTGCTCTTCGCGGTCCAGCTTATCGTCTACGCGTTCCACGAGGCCACCGAGGCGAACCTGCTGCCGATCGACAACGCCTATTGGCACCTCGCCACCGAGGCCTACGGGCCGGAAGGCGAGTACGGCGCGATGCTGACCTATGCCTTGGTCCTCGTGCCGGCCGCGTGGCTCGCCTGGTCGGCGCTGAAGGTCCGCTCGCCGCGCATTAGCAAACCCGCTTAACGCCAGCCAGCGCCGCCGTCGCGTCGCAAGCCAGCTCCGTCCCTCAACTCTCAAAGAAGACTGGCCTTGTCGCTTTTCGGCGCTGTACTTGCATTGGCAGCTCTTTGTTTCGCCATGCCCGCGACCGCGGGCGATTCCCCCTTTGGCTACGTCTATACGACGGACACGCACCGGAAGGGCGAGCGCGAGCTGGAGCAGTGGATCACGTACCGCCGGGCGCAGTCGCAGGGCGACTTCGACCTTTGGCAGGGGCGCACCGAAATCGAGTACGGCATCACCGATCGGCTGCAGACCGCGCTCTATCTGAACTACGGCAGCGTGAGCGCCTTTCACAACCGACCCGACGGCACGACCGGTCCCGGTGCCTTCGTGCCCGATGACGTCGATCCCGATGCGCGCTATCAGCGGACGTTCTTCGAGTCCGTCTCGAACGAATGGATCTACCGGCTCCTGAGCCCGTACAAGGACCCGATCGGGCTCGCGCTGTACGTCGAGCCGAGCTTTGGTCCGGACAAGCGCGAGCTCGAGGGCAAGCTCATTCTGCAGAAGAACTTCCTCGACGATCGCCTGATCTGGGCCGCCAACCTCACCGCGGCGGCGGAAAAGGAGCGCTTCCACGGCGAATGGGAGAACGAAGGCGAGCTCGAATTCACGACCGGCCTTGCGTATCAGTTCGCGCCGCGCTGGCACGCCGGCGCGGAGTATCGCCACCACCGCGGCTACGAGGGCCGCGGCTTCTCCGCGGCGAAGCGCGTCTACGCGGCAAATTTCCTCGGGCCCTCGGTGCACTACGGTGGCCGGGACTGGTGGATCACCGCGACCTTCCTCAAGCAGCTCGCGAATGCCAAGGCCTACACCGATGAAGCGGTCGAAGACATCCTCGGCGGTCGCTTCTATGGCGAGCATCACGAGCGCCAGGAGCTGCGCGTAAGGGTGGGCTTGAACTTTTGATGCCGGCGCGCTGGCCCGCTTTCCTCGCCGCGCCGCTTGCCGTGATGGTGCCGGCGGCGCACGCCACGACCTACCTCACCATCGCGCAGGCCCAGCAGGCGCTCTTCCCGGGCGCGAGCTTCACCGAGATCGGGCTCCAGCGCCGCGAACGCGTATGGCGCAGCTCGAGGGGCGGCTGGCTTATCGTCGACGAGGTCCTCGGCAAGCACGAGCTCATCACCTATGCGCTTGCGCTCGATGCACAGGGTCGCGTGGCCGCCGTGGAGATCCTCGAGTACCGGGAAGCGCACGGCGGCGAGATCCGCGACCCGAGATGGCGCGCGCAGTTCGCAGGCAAATCGGCGCGCGACCCGCTCGAGCTGGATCGCGACGTCCGTAACATCAGCGGCGCGACGCTGTCGTGCCGGCACGTGACCGACGGCATCAAGCGCCTCCTCGCCCTGTATGAGACCGAGCTCAGGCACCGTTAGGCGGGCGCGGCCGCTGCTCGGCACGCTGGTCGATATCCGCATCGAGAGCGCCGCTCGGGGCGCGCAGCGCGCGCTGGAGCGCGCGTTCGCGGCGATCGAACGGGTGCACCGTGCGATGAGCGCGCAGGAGAGCACGAGCGACATCGCGCGGCTGCGCGCGGGACGCTGGTGCGGGCTCGACCCGTGGACCCGGCGCGTGCTGGACCGTTCGGAGGAAATACGGCTGGCTACCGACGGCTTGTTCGATCCCGCCGCCTGCGGTCACGCGCTGGACGGCATCGCCAAGGGATTCGCCGTCGACCGCGCGGTGGAGTGCCTGCGCGATGCCGGCGTTGCAGCCGGCGTGGTCAACGCCGGCGGCGACTTGCGGGTCTTTGGTTCCGGGTTCGAAGAAGTGCAGGTACGGCCGTCGCAGCGGCCCGAGGAGCTGCTGTCCATAGGCAGCGTGCGCGAGGCGGCGGTCGCGACCTCGGGATGCGGCGGGCTGGTTGACCCGCGCGCCGCACCCAGCGGCTCGCGCGCCTCCGGTGTGACCGTGATCGCCGCCGATTGCATGACCGCCGATGCGCTGACCAAGCCCTGCCTGCT
>DASQAW010000327.1:0-3992 GCA_035635495.1 Burkholderiales bacterium | reverse complement strand
TTCTCGATCTTGGCCAGCTCGACGAAGCCCTTCCAGCGCGCGATCTCGGTCTTGAGGAGCGCGGCCATCGACTCGGGCGAGCCGGGGAAGATGTCGAGCGCGGCGCGCGCGAGGAATTGCTTCGTATCGTCGGTGCCGTTGATCTGGTTGAACCAGGCGGCGAGGCGCTCGACGATCGGGCGCGGCGTGCCGGCGGGCACCACCACGCCCCACCACGGCGTGATGTCGAAGTCCTTGAAGCCTTGCTCGGCCATCGTCGGGATATCGGGCAGGGCGCCCGAGCGCTTGGCCGAGGTGACCGCGAGGATGCGGATCTTGTGCGGGTGCATCGTGCTGGCCCAGGTCGCATCGACGGTGAGAAAATCGACGTCCCCGCCTAGCAGGCTGGCGAGCGCGTCGCCGGTCGCCTTGTACGGCACGTAGACCGTCTTCAGCCCGCGCATCTGCTTCAGGAGCTCGCCCGTCACCTGGCCGCTGTTCGACTGCGTGCCGTAGAAGCCGTTGTCGCGCTTCTCGCGCAGCGCCGCGAGCAGGTCGTCGATCGTGCGGTAGGGCTTCGCCGCGTCGACCACGATGGTGAAGGCGAGGGAGTTGAGCGTCGTCACCGGCGCGAAGTCCTTCAGCGGATCGAACGGCACCTGCTTGAAGATGTGCGGCGCCGTGGCGAGGGTGGAGGAGGCCGGCGTGATGAGGATGGTGTAGCCGTCGGGCTTCGCCTTCGCCACGTAGTCGGTGGCGACGAGCCCCTGCGCGCCGGCCCGGTTCTCGACGATCACCGGCTTGCCGGCGAGCTTCGACAGCTTGTCGCTGTAGTAGCGCACGATGATGTCGGCGCCCGAGCCGGCGGTGAAGTTGCAGATCGAGCGGATCTCGCGCACCGGATAGTCCTGCGCCGCGGCCGGCGGCAGGATCGAGACTGCGGCGAGCGCGAGCCCCAGGCAAAGGCACTTATTGGACACGTGCGACCCTCCGTGGCTTAGGGAGTAGGATACCGGCTGATCCGCAGCACTCAAAACCAGGCACCCGGAGGCCTCGTGAAAAAACCGCTTCAATCGATCCTTGCCGTGGCGCTGCTGTGCCTTGCAGGGTCCGCATTTGCGCAGAAGGCGCCGGCCGTTGCCCTGAAGGGCACCGATCCGGTGTCGTATTTCACCGAAGGCCGGCCGGCAAAGGGCGCGCGCACCATCAACTACGACTTCGACGACGCGCGCTATCTCTTCTCCAACGCGAAGAACAAGGAGCTGTTCGCGTCGAGCCCCGAGCGCTACGCGCCGCAGTTCGCGGGCCTGTGCGCCACGGGCCTGTCGATGGGGATGAAGACCGAGGCCGATCCGGGCGTATGGAAAATCATCGACGGCAGGCTCTATGTGTTTTCCTCGAGCGAGGCGCGCGAGATGGCGGAAAAGGACCCCTCGCTGATCCAGAAGTCGCACGCGAACTGGAAAGCCGGCAAGTAGCTCACAGCCCGGCCTTGCGCAGGCCCTCCTGCACCTTCTCGCGGTGCGCGGGGTTCCCGAGGCGCGTGCCGAACGCCTCCACCTTGAAGAACGGATTGAGCCGGCGCACCTCGGCGGCGGCGCGGCGCGCCGGCTCCGCTTCGCCGAGCTGGGCAAGGGCCGCCGCGCGCACCGCTTCGCTGAATACCAGGCCCGGCACCGCCGCCTGCCGCATGCCCTCGGTCAGGACTACGGTTTCGCGGTAGCGGCCCGCCAGGTAGTACGCGAGCGCCAGGTTGAAAGTCGCCACCGAAGAGAGCGCCGGGTCGTAGCGCCGCGCCGCCTCGGTCGCGGCGATCGATTCGTCGATGCGTCCGGTCCACAGCAGGATCCCGCCGCGCAGGGCGTGCGCCAGGGCGTCGCTGCCGTTCAGCTCGAGCGCGCGCTTCGCGTCGAGCATCGCGGCGTTGAAGTCGCCGGTGAAGGTATGGATGTTCCCGAGCACGCCGTGGGCGCGCGCCGAGGCACCGGCATCGCCCAGCGCGATGGCGCGCCGCGCCGCCTGCTCGCTGCGGCGCAGCCCCTCCTCGGGGTCCTCGATCCAGCCGAACTCGGCGCGCTGGAACTCGGCGTAGGAGCTCGCCGCGTGCGCCTCGGCATAGTCGGGCGAGAGCTGCAGCGCCTGCGCGATCAGCGCGCGCGCCTCGCGGTTCGAGCTGCGATCGGTGCGCACCAGGAGCTCGCGGGCGCGCAGCACCAGGTCGTAGGCCTCGAGGCTGCCCGGCGGCTTGCTCGTGGCGCGCTGCTGCTCGAGGCTGGTGAGCTTGACGGCGAGCGCGCCCACCACGTTGCGCACGATGCGGTCCTGGATCTCGAACACCTCCGCCCCTTCGCCGTCGTAGCGCTCCGACCAGAGGAGCGTGCCCTTCGCGGCGTCCGACAGCTCGACGCCCACGCGCACGCGGGCGCCGGCCTGGCGCACGCTGCCCTGCACGATGTAGCGCACGCCGAGCTCGCGGCTGATCTGCTCCTGGCTCGCCTTGTGGCCCTTGTAGACCTGCACCGCGTTGTGCGCGATCACGCGCACGCCCGAGAAGCGCCCCAGCGCATTGATGATGTCCTCGGTGATGCCGTCGCTGAAGTACTCGCGCTTCGCGTCGCCGCTCTGGTTGGCGAACGGCAGCACCGCAATGGTCGCGGCCGCTTCGCCGGCGGGCTTGTGCAGCCACCTGGGGATCTGCGGCGCGAGGGCGAATCCCGCCGCGAGCACGCCGGCGAGGCTGAGGGCCGCGATCGCTTTGCGGCGGCCGAGGGCGAGTCTCTTTCCCGGCGCCGCAGCGGCGCCGCCCTCAGTTTCACCGGCGTGCTCGAGGGCATACACCCGCACCGGCCGCGCAATGTTCTTCACTGCGTGCTCGCCGCGATCGACGAAGCTGAGCGCGCGCTTGTCGCGCAGCTGCTCGTAGACGCTCGCCGACACCGCCACGCCGCCGGGCGCGCACAGGCTCTCGAGGCGCGCTGCGATATTGACGCCGTCGCCGTAGATGCCGTCGGCGTCCACCAGCACGTCGCCCAGGTTGATGCCGATGCGAAACTGCATGCGCCGCTCGGCGGCCAACGCGGCATCGGCGGCCGCCACCGCGCGCTGGATCTCGAGCGCGCAATCGACCGCCTCGACCACCGAAGCGAATTCGGCGAGGATCGAATCGCCCGGCGCATTGACGATCCGGCCCCCGTGGGCGGCGACCCGCTCCCCGAAGAGCCTGCGCCGGCTGGTGAGCGCCGCGTGGGTGGCCTGTTCATCCGCCTGCATCAGGCGGCTGTAGCCCACCACGTCGGCGCACAAGACAGCCGTTAGGCGGCGTTGCGCGGACGGCTGGTCCTTCATCGAGGCCTAGTCTAGCTAAACTGCGCGCAGAGCCGATGATTTCAAAAACGCAGCTTTTCGCGCGCCTCGCCGAAGGCCATGCGGCGCGCATCACGGTGGTGACGCCCAACCGGCGCCTGGCGCACAGCCTGACGCTCGAGTTCGACGACTACCAGATCGCGCGCGGCCTCACGTCGTGGGAAGCGGCCGACATCCTGCCCTTCGGGGCGTGGGTCGAGCGCCTGTGGGAGGACGCGCTCTATTCCGATCTGGGCGAATCGCTCCCACTGCTGCTGACGCCGGCACAGGAGCAGCACCTGTGGGAGCGCATCCTCGCGGGCAGCGGCCTCCTCATCGTGCCGCAGGCCGCCGCGCAGTGCCGCGACGCCTGGCGCCTGATCCACCAGTGGCGGATCGCCGATAGGAGAAATGAGGGGCAGGTCAACGAGGACGCCGCTGCTTTTTCCCAGTGGTCTTCCCTTTACCGGAAGCAAACCGCAGGCGACGTGGATGCCGCGCGCCTGCCGGACCTGATGGCGGGCCACCTCGCCCAGCTCAAGCTGCCCAGCCTGGTGGTGGCGTACGCCTTCGACGCCATGCCGCCGCAGACGCGCGAGTTCCTTTCGCGCTTCACCACCGAGGAATGCGCACCCGATCCAGTCACCTCCTCGCTCGCGCGCGTGGCCTAT
>DASQAW010000326.1:0-3672 GCA_035635495.1 Burkholderiales bacterium | reverse complement strand
CCTTGCTCAGGTTTTCGACGCTGATCATCGATAGGCGGGCGACAGGTCGACGCGGAAACCCCATTTGAAGAGCGCGATCACCGCCAGCATGATCAGGCTCAGGAGCAGCGCGCCGGCGCTCATCACGTTCAAATAACCTTCGGTCCACTGCTCGAAGATCAGCACCGGGAAGAGGCGCGTGTTGATCGAGGTCAGGAGCACCGCGGCGCTGATCTCACGAATGAAAATGATGAACAGCAGTATCCAGGTCGAGTAGATCCCCGGCCGCAGCAGCGGCAACACGACGCGCACGAAGGTGCGCAGCCACGAGGCGCGGTGCACGCGGCTCGATTCCTCGAGCTCCGGGTGGATCTGCACGATGGTCGCGCCGAGCGCGCGCACGCCGTAGGGCATGAACAGCGTGATGTAGGCGATGATCAGCACCCAGAGGCTGCCCCACACCGGCCAGGTGATGTAGGCCCAGATCATCGCCAGGCCCATGACGATGCCCGGAATGCCGATCGGCATCACCGCGGCCTGCTCGAGGAAGCGCCGCCCGGGGACGTTGCTGCGGTGGATGATGTAGGCGATCACGGCGGTGAGCACGACGCAGAAAGTGGCGCCGAAGGTCGAGAGGTAGAGCGAGCGCAGCAGCGTCTGGAAGAGATCGGCCTTCTCGAAGAACGCCGTCCAGTTGTCGAGCGTCCACAGGCCGAACTTCGGTGTCGGATAGGGCTGGAGGCTCGTCTTTATCAGCACCAGCCCCGGCAGGATGACCGCCAGGAGCGCGTACAAGCCGCACGCCACGAGCGCGACCGGCGTCCAGCGGCCGAGCGGATAGAGCTTGGCGCGGAACCCGCGCCCGCCCACGAGCGCATACGAGCCCCGGCGCAGGATCCGGCGCTGCAGCATGATCAGGCCGGCGGTGATGGCCATCAGCGTAAGGCCGCAGACCGTCGCCGCGCCGAAGTTGGGCGGCGTCAGCACTGTCTTGGCGTAGATTTCGGTGGCGAGCAGGATGATCTTCGCGGGGAAGCCGAGGATGGCGGCGACCCCGAAGATGCCCATCGAGATCACCAGCACGAGGCTCATGCCGGAAAGCAGCGCCGGCAGGATGAGCGGCAGCGTGACCCGCGTCAGCGTGCGCCAGAGGCTGCCGCCGCACATGAACGACGCCTCCTCGTACGTCGTGTCCATGTTCCTGAGCGCCGCCGCGGTGAAGAGGAACATGTACGGCGCCATGTAGATGCCGGTCACCCAGATGATGCCGCTCATCGAGTAGACGTTCACCGGCAGGCCGAACCACAGCTTGAGGAGCCCGTTGGTCGGGTTGCCGAGGAAGATCCACGCCAGGCCGCCGATGAAGGTGCTGGTGAAGAAGGGCAGGATCGCCGAGAGCTCGACCAGCCGCTTGCACGGCATGTCGGTCTTCACGGTGAGCCAGGCGAGCGGCACGCCGATCAGGGTCGCGACCACCGTGATGCCGGTGCCCACCAGCAGCGAGCGGCCGACGAGGCGCCAGTAGCTCGTGTCGGCGAGCAGGCTGAAGTTCTCGAGCGTCCAGCCGCCGGTGTCACCCGGTGCGCCCTTGTGGAACGCGGCCCAGCCGAGCCACGCGGTCGGATAGAGGACCAGCCACAGCACGAGCAGCATCACGCCGCCGGTGATGGCCAGCTCCACCGGGGTGGCCCCGGACGCTCTCAGAGTTTTCAGCATGGTGAAAACTGCTACGGAATGGGGAAAGCGTAGTTCAATTCATCCGCACAGGCAAGGACTGTCTAATGGCCAAAAAGACCGACGCCGTAGCGCTCGAAGTCTTCTCCAACGCGCTGCTCTCGATCTCGGAAGAAATGGGCGCGCTGCTGATCCGCACCGCCTACTCGACCAACATCAAGGAGCGGCACGACGCCTCGACCGCGATCTTCGATGCCGAGGGGCGCCTGATCGCGCAGGCCGAGCACATCCCGATGCATCTGGGCGCGCTGCTCTCGGCCATCACCCACCTATTGAAACGCTACCCGAAGAAGACGCTCAAGCCGGGCGACGCCTTCCTCGCCAACGATCCTTACAACGGCGGCGGCACGCACCTGGCCGACGTCACCGTCGCTTCGCCCGTGTTCGTCGGCCGCGAGCTGGTCGGCTTCGTCGCCAACATGGGCCACTGGCCCGACGTCGGCGGCATCAAGCCCGGCGCGGCGATGACCGAGGGCTGCACCGAGATCTACCAGGAAGGGCTGCGCATCCCGCCGATGCGCATCATGAGCGAGGGCAAGCTGCAGGAGAACCTGTTCTCCTTCATCCTGCTCAACATGCGGTTCGCCGAGGACCGCCCTGCCGACCTGCGCGCGCAGGTGGCGACCAACCAGGTCGGCATCCGCCGGGTGCAGGAGCTGTGCCGCAAGTACGGCGTCAAGCGCTTCCGCGAGCTGATCGACGGCACGCTCGACTACAACGAGCGCTGGATCCGCAGTCGCATCAAGGAGCTGCCCGAGGGCAGCTGGAGCTTCGAGGACCAGCTCGACGACGACGCACACGTTCCAGGCCCGGTGCCGCTCAAGGTGAAGCTGACCATTAAGCACAAACCCAAAGCGCATATGGTGTTCGACTTCGCCGGCTCGAGCGCGCAGCGCACCGGCGGCGTGAACTGCGTCTACGAGGCCCTCTTCGCCACCGTGGCGTACGCGCTCAAGGCGACGCTCGACCCGGAGCTCTGGTCGAACGCCGCGTTCGAGCGCGTGGTGAAGATCGAGGCGCCGGAAGGCTCGATCGTCAATCCGCGGGCTCCCGCCCCGACCGGGGGGCGCGGAACGACATGCCAGCGGCTCGCCGACCTCTTGCTCGGCGCGCTGTCGAAAGTGGTCGAGGACCGCGTCACCGCCTGCGGCCACGGCACCACCACCGTCAACCTGCACGGCCATGATCCGATCCGCGGGCGGCGCTACATCTGCATCGACGGCCTGGGCGGCGGCATGGGCGGGCGCGCCGGCCACGACGGCATGGACGCGGTGCAGATCAACACCAACAACATCCCCAATCTCCCCACCGAGGTGCTGGAGAGCGAGTACCCGATCCGCATCGATCGCTACGAGCTCGTGCCCGACAGCGGCGGCGCTGGCGAATTCCGCGGCGGCACGGCGACGCGCAAGGATTTCCGCATGCTCGCCGACACCGGTTTCATCGCGCACGCCGACCGGCATCTGTTCCAGCCGTGGGCGCTCGGCGGCGGCAAGCCCGGCAGCCTCGGCCTGCACGAGAAGAACCCGCACAACGGCGCCAAAAGGCTGCCGAGCAAGGGCGGGCCGCTCGAGTTCAGCGCCGGCGACGTGCTGCGTTGCCAGACCGCCGGCGCCGGGGGCTTCGGCGAGCCGGCCAAGCGTAGCGTCGAGCGCCTTGCGGTCGATCTCGCCGACGGCAAGGTGACCGAGCCTGCGGCGCGGCGCGACTACCCCGGGCCTCTCGTCGACGCCGCGCTCCAGTTAGCGGCGAGGCTGTGAAGTACAGCGTCGGCATCGACATCGGCGGCACGTTCACCGACGTGGTGCTGATGGACGAGCGCGGCACCATCGTCGCCGAGCACAAGGTCGACACGACGCCGGCGGCGCTCGAGAACTGCTTTGTCAGCGCGCTCGGCCGCGCCACCGACAAGCTAAAACCCGCGGATGTGCACCGCATCCTGCACGCGACCACGGTGGC
>DASQAW010000325.1:0-5540 GCA_035635495.1 Burkholderiales bacterium | reverse complement strand
CGGGTAAGCGGCCGATACCGGTGCATCGGGCCGCTTGTAGGTCGGCGCCATCGTCGTGCAACCGGCGAGGAGCAACGTGAAGACAAGGCGCTTCATGCTGGGGCCTCCGTCGCAACTGGCTTGTCCTTCGCGAGGTAACGGCTCACCACGACGAAGAACATGGGGATGAGGAAGATGGCGAGGAAGGTGGCGGAGAGCATCCCGCCGAGCACGCCGATGCCGATGGCGTGCTGGCTCGCCGAGCCCGCGCCGCGCGAGATGCAGAGCGGCAGCACGCCCAGGCCGAAGGCAAGCGAGGTCATGATGATCGGCCGCAGCCTGAGCTGCGCCGCCTCGAGCGCCGCATCGAAGACCGATTTGCCCTGCTCGTGCAGCTCGCGGGCGAACTCGACGATCAGGATCGCGTTCTTCGCCGAGAGGCCGATGGTGACGAGCAGCCCCACCTGGAAGAAGACGTCGTTCGACATGCCGAAGGCGGTGGCGGCAGCGAGCGCGCCGAGCACGCCGAGGGGCACGCCGAGGATCACGGACAGCGGGATCGCCCAGCTCTCGTAGAGCGCGGCGAGGCACAGGAACACCACGATTATCGACAAGGCATAGAAGTAGGGCGCCTGGTTGCCGGCCTGGATCTGCTGCAGCGAGATGCCGGTCCATTCGTAGCCGATGCCGGAGGGCAGCTTCTGCGCGAGGGTCTCCATCGCTGTCATCGCCTGGCCGAGGCTCTTTCCTGCCGGCGCCACGCCCTGGATCTCGATCGCGGGCACGCCGTTGTAGCGCTCGAGCTTGGGTGCACCGTAAGTCCACGAGCCTTTGGCGAGCGAGGAGAAGGGCACCATGGCGCTCTTCGCGTTGCGCACGTAGATGTTGTTCAGGTCCTCCGGGTTCATGCGGAAGGGTGCGTCCGCCTGCACGTACACCTTCTTGATGCGGTTGTCGGTGTCCATGAAGTTGTTGACGTAGCGCGAGCCCCACAGCACCGAGAAAGTCTGGTCGACGTCGGCGATGGTGACGCCCAGCGCCGCCGCCCTCTGCCGGTCGATGTCGATCTTGAAGGTCGGGTTGTCCTCCAGGCCGACGGCGCGAACCTGCATGAGGGCGGGATCGTCCTTCGCCGCGGCGAGGAGCTGGTTGCGCGCCTGCATCAGCTTCTCGTGGCCGACGTGGCCGACGTCCTCCAGCATGAAGTCGAAGCCGGCGGCGGTGCCGAGCCCGCGGATCGGTGGCGGGTTGACCGCGACGATGGTGGCGTCCTTGTAAGCGGCGAAATGTGCGTTCACGCGGTTGACCAGCGCCTGTGCGGTGAGATCGGCGGGGCCGCGCTGGCCCCAGTCCTTCAGCCGCACGAAGATCTGTCCCTGGCTCTGGCCGCGGCCGGCGAAGTTGAAGCCGTTGATCTGGAAGCTGGCCTCGACCATGCGGGACTCCTGCTGCGCGAGATACGAGCTCACGTCGTCGAGCGCGGTCTGGGTGCGCACGAACGCGGCGCCCGGCGGGGTCTGTACCTGGACGAAGAGGTAGCCCTGGTCCTCGATCGGCAGAAAGGAGGTCGGCAGCCGCACGAACAAGAGCCCGGCGGCGGCGATCACCGCGCCGTAGATCACGAACCAGCGCCCGCTGCGCGCGATGACGTGGCGCACGCCGTGCAGGTAGCCGCTGCGGCCATGGTCGAAGGAAGCGTTGAAGGCGCGCGCGAAGCGGTTTCTCGCGCCGTGGCCGGGCTTGAGCAGGATGGCGCAAAGAGCCGGCGTCAGCGTGAGCGCGACGAACACCGAGAGCAGCATCGCCGCGGCGATGGTGAGCGCGAATTCCCGATAGATGGCCCCCGCGGTGCCGCTCGAGAAAGATACGGGGACGAAAACCGCAGCGAGCACCAGGGCCACGCCGACCAGTGCGCCGCTGATCTGGCTCATCGCCTTCTTCGTCGCCTCGCGCGGGCCAAGCCCCTCCTCGGTCATCACACGCTCGACGTTCTCCACCACCACGATGGCGTCGTCGACCAGCAGACCGATGGCGAGCACCATGCCGAACATCGAGAGCGTGTTGATGCTGAAGCCGAGCGCCGCCATCAGGCCGAAGGTGCCGAGCAGCACCACCGGGATGGCGATCGCCGGGATGATGGTGGCGCGCCAGTTCTGCAGGAAGAGCAGCATCACCAGCACGACCAGGGCGATGCCTTCGAGCAGCGTCTTCACCACCTCGGTGATCGACGCCGTGATGAACGGCGTCACGTCGTTCGGATAGACGACGGCGAGGCCCTGCGGGAAGTACTTCGAGAGCTGCGCCAATTTTGCGCGCACCGCGTTGGCCGTATTGAGCGCGTTGGCGCCGGTGGCGAGCTGGATGCCGATGCCCGCGGCGGGCTGGCCGTTGTACTTGTTGTCGACGTTGAAGCTCTCCGGGCCGAGCTCGATGCGGGCCACGTCGCCCAGGAGCACCTGCGAGCCATCGGGCAGCACCTTAAGGAGGATCGCGGCGAAATCCTGCGGCGTGCGCAGCAGCGTCGCCTCCGTGATGGCGGCGTTCAACTGCTGGGTCGCCGGCGCAGGGTTGGCGCCGAGTTGGCCGCCGGAGACCTGCACGTTCTGGCTCTGTATCGCGCTGGTGACGTCGAGCGGCGTGAGCTGGTAGTTGGTGAGCTTGACCGCGTCGAGCCAGATGCGCATCGCGTACTGCGTGCCGAAGATGTTGAGATTGCCGACGCCGTTGATGCGGCTGATGGGATCCACCACGTTCGACACGATGTAGTTGGCGATGTCGAACTTGCTCATGTTCTTGTCGGACGAGACGAAGCCGATCACCATCAGGAAGGAGCTGGTCGACTTGGTGACGCGAATGCCCGACTGTGTAACCTGCGGCGGCAATAGCGGCACGGCGAGCTGCAGCTTGTTCTGCACCTGTACCTGCGCGATGTCTGGGTTGGTGCCCGGCGCGAAGGTGAGCGTGGTGGTCGACTGGCCGGTGTCGTCGCTTTGCGAGTCGAGGTAGATCAGGTGGTCGATGCCGCTCATCTGCTGCTCGATCACCTGCACCACGGTGTTTTCGACCGTCTGCGCCGAGGCGCCGGGGTAGGTCGTGGTGATCTGCACGGTGGGCGGCGCGACCGGCGGCACCTGCTCGACGGGCAGCCCGAGGATCGACAGCCCGCCCGCGAGCATGATGAGCAGCGCGATCACGATCGCGAAGATCGGCCGCTCGATGAAGAACTTGGGCATCGTCAGCTCGCCGCGGCCGTGTTGACCGGGGCGGCGACCGCGCGCACCGTCATGCCAGGCTGCACCTTCTGCGTGCCGGCGATGATCACGCGCTCGCCTTCCTGAAGGCCGCCTTCCACAACCCACTGGTTGCCGAACGTGCTCGTCGCCTGGATCACGCGCTGCGCCACCTTGTTGTCGGCGCCGACGACGAGCGCCATCGCCTGCCCCTTCGCATCGCGCGTCACGCCCTGCTGCGGCACCAGCATCGCCTGGTCGTTCACGCCCTGCTCGATACGCGCGCGCACGAACATGCCCGGCAGCAGCACGTGATCCGCATTCGGGAACACCGCGCGCACGGTGACCGAGCCGGTGCCCTGGTCGACCGTGACGTCGGTGAACTGCAAGGTGCCGCCGGGCGCATAGCGGCTGCCGTCCTCCAGATACAGCGTCACCTTGGCCGCGTCGGCGCCGCTCGTCTTGAGGCGGCCGCTCGCGATGTCGCGGCGCAGCTGCAAGCCCTGGACGCTCGACTGGTTGAGATCCACGTAGATCGGGTCGAGCTGTGTCACCGTGGTCATCGGCGTCGCGGCGACAGCCTGCACGTACGCGCCGGCCGTCACCAGCGAAAGGCCGATGCGTCCGGCGATCGGTGCGGCGACGCTGGTGTAGCCGAGATTGATGCTGGCCTGCTGGACCATCGCCTTGGCCGCCGCCAGGTCCGCCGCGGCCTGTCCCTGCGCGGCGACTGCGTTGTCGTAGTCCTGCTTGCTGACGCCGTTGCCGTCGAGAAGAATCTTGTAGCGCTCGGCGAGCGCGCTGGTGGAGGCGAGATTGGCCTGCGCCTTCTGCTCGGCCGCCTTGGCGTTGTCGAGCGCGGCGCGGTAAGGCGCGGGATCGATCTGGTAGAGCCGCTGATTGGCCTTGACGTCACTGCCTTCCGCGAAGCCGCGCTGCAGCACGATGCCGTCGACGCGCGCGCGCACTTGCGCGACGAGATAAGGCGAGGTGCGTCCCGGAAGCTCCGTCGTCACCGGTACTGCCTGCCTGTGCACGGCGGCCACGGTGACTTCGGGCGGCGCGACCGGCGCCGGTGTCTGCCTGGCCTGAACGCAGGCTCCAAGCATCACCGGCACGGCGGCCAGCACGATTCGATTCAACAGCCGATGCATATCGAGTCCCTTGGTAAACCAGTCTCGTCCTCCCGCGGTGAGAGATGGACCTCCCCACACCAGCGCGCCTCCAAGGGAGGAGGTTGGGCGCGCTGGACTGCCGTGGGGAAGTCCGAGAAGTGCCTATTTCAGGTCCAGGCCCTCGGGCTCCCAGGGACCCCACACGTTCGGGTCAGGCGAATTGGCCATGACGTTCCAGTCCCTCAGGTTCTGGGCATGCTCGGCGACGCGCGCCTTGCGCAGCTCCTGCAGCTTCGCGTATTGCTGCGCTTCGCCGACGTAGACGCACTGGCAGAACTTCGGATCGTAGTACTCGTACTCGGCGCCGCCGTTCTGCGAGACTTTCGTCAGCTGGCGCGCCGGCAGCGGCCCGCCTCCGGCGCGCGTGGCGCCCTGCGCCGCGCTGAACGGTTGCTTGGTGAATCCCGCTTCCGCAAGGATGTTTTCGGAGTCGCTCGTCGTCTGGCCCTGGAGTGCGGCGCACCCGGAAAGGGCGAGAAGGGCCGCGGCGATCGTCGCTGGTACTTTCAACATGACTGACCTCGTTTGGTTGAACGCAGGATGCAGGTTGCGTCTGCACAGTTGCGTCGGGGTTACGTGCGGGTTGCACCTGCAACGCGCGCGGCTCACCGAGGCGCGGGCCTCAGGTGGATGACGCGCGCGCCGGCCTGCAGCCCTTCGGCGCGCAGCTCGGTATCCGTCTCGCGCACGCAATCGACTTCGCTGCCGTGGTTCTGCTCGCACTCGTCGATCATTTGCTCCCGGCGATCCGCGAGGGCGCGCTGGGCGTCGTCTTGCGTGTCGCGCTCTGCCGCAGACGGCGCTGGATCCGTGGCAGGCGGAGGCGCGGACTCCTGCGCACGCACCGTGCCGATGAAGGCACAGGCCAGAAGCGCAGCGATGAACAGGCGTGCGGCGGTGCTGGATTCGTCGAACATGGCGGGGCTCCTCGGGTTGAGATGCCCCATCATCCGAGCCGCCGGTGTCCCCGGGATTGCCGGGCGCTTACCGGCGTAACGCTTGCCGATTACCGCTGTAGCTTGGCCGCCGCGGTGGGGGCCAGGAGCGGCGCGTCGCTGGCTTCATGCGCACTTCCTGCCTTAAGGTCTTCGTGCCAGTAGGGGTGATGTTCTTTGGCCCAGGTCTCGTCGACCACGCCGTCGCGCATCGAGCGCCA
>DASQAW010000324.1:0-1923 GCA_035635495.1 Burkholderiales bacterium | reverse complement strand
CGCGCGTGCGCCCTCGACCCTGAACCCCTTGCGCCGCATCCCGCGCACGAAGCCTTCGCCGTCGAAGAGATCGCCTTGCAGCCGGCCGTCGGCGGATCGACGCACCGCGTTGCACGACCCGGCGATCCGTACCGTCGGCGTTGCATCGTCCAGCAACGACACCGTCGTCACCTTGTGCGGCATCGTGATCAGGGCGCCCGCGATGTTGGTCAGCCTGAACACCGATTTCAGGAAGGCCGGATACGGCCCGGGCTCGCAACCCATCGGCACGACGACGGCGTCGATGCCCGCGTGCTCGAAGTACGGGTTGTAGATCATCGGCGCCTTGAACGTGTGCGTCGGGTAGCCGATGTGCGCGATGAGCGCGGTGCTGCCGCGAATCATGCCCTACTTGCGCAGTTTCGCGAGCTCGGCCTCGAGCGCCTTCACGGTGTCGGCGCCCACCACATCGGAGTGCTTGGCGACGACGGGCTTCATCTTGTCGCGGAACTTGGCGAGCTCGGCGCCGGAGAGCTCGGTGACCTGCATGCCGTTCTTCTTCAGGTTGTCGAGCGCCGCGCCGGCCGCGTCGCGCGACGCCTGGCGCTGGAACTTCGCCGCCTCGAGCGCGGCGTCGGCCAGGATCTTGCGGTTGCCCTCCGCGAGCGCATCCCACACTTTCTTGCTGAAGATCACCGACTGGGGGTTGTACTGGTGGTTGGTGAGCGCGACGTGCTTCTGCACCTCGTAGAACTTGTTGGCGTTGATCACGGTGAGGGGATTCTCCTGGCCGTCGATCGCCTTCTGGTCGAGCGCCGCATAGACCTCGGGGAAGGCGAGCGGCGTCGGATTGGCGCCGAGCGCCTTCACCCAGTCGACGTTGATGGCGTTCGGGATCACGCGCAGCTTCAGTCCCGCGATGTCGTCGACCTTGTTGATCGGCCGGCGGCTGTTGGTGATCTGGCGAAAACCGAGCTCCCAGTAGGCGAGCCCGACGATGCCCTTGGACTCGAGCTTCTGGTGCATCATTTTCCCGAACGGCCCGTCGACCACCGCGTCCGCTTCCTTCGCGTTCGCGAACATGAACGGGAAGTCGTAGATGCCGAACTCCTTGGCCTGCGAGGCGAGGATGCCCGAGTTGAGCGAGACGATCTCGAGCGTGCCGCCCTGCAGGGCCGAGACGTTCGCCTGGTCGCCACCGAGCACGCCGCCGGGAAAGAGATTGACCTTCATCTTGCCGCCGCTCTTCGACGCGACGAGCTCGGCGAACTTCTCCATGCCGGTGACAATCGGATGGCCCTTCGGGTTCTGCGTCGCGAACTTGAGCTCCTGCGCCTGCGCCGGCGCCCACGCGAGCAGCGCGGCCGTGCAGGCGATCGATGCGATCTGGTGTTTCATCATTGACTCCTCGAGGTGGAATATCAGCCGGCGAACCAGCGCGCCGGCATCGTAACGAGCTGCGGGAACAGCACCATCAGGAACATCATCGCGAACTCCGCCCACATGAAGGGCAGCATGCCGCGAGTGACCTCGTCCATCTTCATGCCGCCCACGCCGGCGACGGTGTTGAGCACCGTGCCCACTGGCGGCGTGATGAGTCCGATGGCGTTGTTGATGATGAACAGCACGCCGAAATAGACCGGGTCGATGCCCGCGGCCTTGACCACCGGCATGAGTACCGGCGTGAGAATGAGGATGGTCGGCGTCATGTCCATAGCCGTGCCCACCGCCATGACCAGCACCATGATCGCGATCATGAGCAGCGTCTGGTTGCCCATGAAGGGCTGCAGGAGCGCGACCATTTGCTGCGGGATCTGGGCGACGGTGATGAGCCACGAGGAGACCAGCGCCGCGGCGACGAGGAACATGATCACCGATGTCGTCTTGGCGGCGCTGACGAAGACCTCGAGGAGCTGCGCAAAGTTCAGCTCGCGGTAGACCACC
>DASQAW010000323.1:0-2331 GCA_035635495.1 Burkholderiales bacterium | reverse complement strand
TGCCGCTGCCGTGCCAGTCGAGGATCTCGTCGCCGGCACGGGAAAGGACCTCCGCGGGGAGCATCGCCGGCCCCGCGCTGAAGTTGAAAATCCGGGACATCAGTGCACCGTGGGCGGTGGTGTGTCGGGCGCAGGCTCGGGCGGCGATTCGGGGGGCGGCTCTTCATGGCTGCCGCCGTTGCCGCCATTGCCGTTGCCGAGGTCGCGCTCCTCGATGCGCTCGATGCCGGCGAGCTTCTCGCCCTCGCCGAGCGCGATCAGGGTGACGCCCTGCGTCGAGCGCCCCTGCTCGCGGATCTGGGCGACGCTCGTGCGGATCAGCACGCCGCCGGTCGAGATCAGCATCACTTCGTCGTTGTCGTCGACCAGCACCGCGCCGACCACTTTGCCGTTCCTCTCGGAGATCTGGATCGAGATCACGCCCTGCGCGCCGCGGCCGTGGCGGGGATATTCGCCGAGCGGCGTGCGCTTGCCGAAGCCGTTCTCGGTGGCGGTCAGCACGCCCTTCGATTCGTTGTTGGCGGCGAGCATGCAGACCACGCGCTGGCCTTCACCGAGCCGCATGCCGCGCACGCCGGTCGCTTGGCGGCCCATCGGCCGGACGTCGGCTTCCTCGAAGCGCACCGCCTTGCCCTCGGATGAGAAAAGCATGACGTCGTATTTGCCGTCGGTGAGGGCCGCGCCCACCAGGTAGTCGCCCTGCTCCAGGCCGACGGCGATGATGCCGCTCGGCCGCGGGCGCGAGAACTCGTCGAGCGGGGTCTTCTTCACCGTGCCGTGCGAAGTGGCCATGAAGACGAAGTGCTCCTGATCGAACTCCTTCACCGGGACGACCGCGGTGATCTTCTCGCCTTCTTCGAGCGGAAACATGTTGACGATCGGCTTGCCCCGTGCCGAGCGGCTGCCGGCTGGCACCTCGAACACCTTGAGCCAGTAGAGCTTGCCCCGGTTCGAGAAGCAGAGCAGGTAGTCGTGCGAGTGCGCGACGAACAGGCGCTCGATGAAGTCGTCCTCCTTCATCGTCGTCGCCATGCGGCCACGGCCGCCGCGCCGCTGGGCGCGGTAATCCGCGAGCGGCTGGGACTTGACATAGCCGCCGTGCGAGAACGTCACCACCATGTCCTGCGGTGCGATCAGATCCTCGATCGAGATGTCCTCGGCCACCGTGACGATCTCGCTCCTGCGCTTGTCGGCGAAGGCTTCCTTCAGCGTCGTCAGCTCGTCGCCGATGATCTTGGTGATGCGTGCGGGCTTCGCCAGGATGTCGAGGAGATCGGCGATGGTGGCCATCACTTCGCGGTATTCGTCGCGGATCTTGTCGCGCTCGAGGCCGGTCAGGCGCTGCAGCCGCAGCTCCAGGATCGCCTGCGCCTGCTCTTCGCTCAGGCGATAACCCTCGGCCTTCAGGCCGTAAGCCTCGTTGAGCCCCTCAGGCCTGAACTGCGCGACCGGCTTGTCGCCGATCATCGTGCGCACGAGCTCCGAAGGCCACGCGCGTCCCATGAGACCGCGCTTCGCGTCGGCGGGCGACGGCGCCTTCTTGATGAGGTCGATCACCTCGTCGACGTTGGACAGCGCCACCGCCAGGCCTTCGAGCACATGGCCGCGCTCGCGCGCCTTGCGCAGCTGGTACACCGTGCGCCGCGTCACCACCTCGCGCCGGTGCGAGATGAACGCCTCGATCAGGTCCTTCAGGTTGAGGACGCGCGGCTGGCCGTCGACCAGCGCCACCATGTTCATATGGAAGGCGTCCTGCAGCTGCGTCATCTTGTAGAGGTTGTTCAGCACGACCTCGGGAATCTCGCCGCGCTTCAGCTCGATCACCACGCGCATGCCGGACTTGTCGGATTCGTCGCGGATGTCGGAGACGCCCTCGAGGCGCTTGTCGGTGACGAGCTCGGCGATCTTCTCGAGCAGCGCCTTCTTGTTCACCTGGTAGGGCAGCTCGTCGACGATCACCGCCTGGCGGTCACCCTTGCCGGCCTCTTCGAAATGCGTGCGCGCGCGCATCACCACGCGGCCGCGGCCGGTGCGGTAGCCCTCGTGCGCACCCGCGATGCCGTAGATGATGCCGGCGGTGGGAAAATCCGGCGCCGGCATCCGCTTGATGATGTCTTCAATGGCGCAGCTCGGTTGCGCGAGCACGTGCAGCGTAGCGTCGACCACCTCGCCGAGGTTGTGCGGCGGGATGTTGGTCGCCATGCCGACGGCGATGCCCGAGGAGCCGTTGACCAACAGGTTCGGCGCGCGCGTCGGCAGCACGACCGGCTCGCGCTCCTTGCCGTCGTAGTTCGGCACGAAGTCCACGGTCTCGGCCTCGATGTCGGCGAG
>DASQAW010000322.1:0-2507 GCA_035635495.1 Burkholderiales bacterium | reverse complement strand
ATGGGCGCGTCCCTCACGCAGCAGGTTCTTCCATACCGGATGGTCGACATACTCCATGGCGAAGAGGCCGGCGGCATCGTCCCAGGCGAGCACGCGCGGCGCGCAGCCGGGCACGGCATGGCCCGCCGTCTGCATCCACTGCCGCTCGTAGCGGTTGCGCTCGATCGGCGCTTCCCACACCTGCGCCACGCGCAGGCGGGGCAGGGCGCGCTTCACGCAGACCTTCGCGCCCGGCAGCTCGACGCGCCAGATATCGGACGACACGCCGCCGGACAGCGGCTCCATGCGCGCCGGCGTGCCAAGGCCGGCGCGATGCAGGAAATCGGCGATCAAGGGATCATTCATCAAAAAGGGGTCAGAGCAATTTTCCTGAAACAAATCGATTGCTCGTTTCGGTTGTTTTGTAACTGAAAAATTGCTCTGACCCCTTTTCTATGCCGGGCGCAGCCGCCAGAGGTTATAGCGTAGCCAGACGCCGAGCGCGGCGAAGCCGAAGCCGAATGCCGCAATGGTCGGCGCGTACCCGATCGCCGCGACCGCCGTCCCGCCCGCCGCTGCTCCGAGCGCCTGGCCCACGGCCCAGGCCGACGCATATAACGCCAGCGCGGAGGCGCGCGCGTCCGGCGCGACCTCGGTGGCCTTCGTCTGCACGGTGTTGTGGACCAGGTAGAAGGCGATGCCGAGGCTGATCGTGCAGGGCACCGTGTACAGCCAATCGTCGCTCAGCACGATCGCCAAAAGAGCGATGAACCCGAGGATTCCGCCCGCGACCACCAGGCCGCGCTCTCCCAGCGAGCGCAAAAGCCACGGCACCATCGCGGAGTACATCAGGCCGCCGATGCCGTAGCCGGCCAGCAGCAGGCCGATCACGGTGAGGCTGAGATCGAAGCGCACGTGGAGGAAGGCGCCGAGGAAGACGTACGCGCCGAAGAAGCAGAAGGTCTCGGCTATGCCGATGCCGAGGAGCCAGCGCACCGGTGCCCGTGCGAGCAGCCTCGCGTGGATCGCTAGCGGCGAGAAGCGTCCGGGTCCGAGCGGCGGCCAGTCGCGGCGCGTGCGGACGAACAGAACGGCGGCGCCGAGGATGAAGACGGCGCCCAGCGCGACGAACGAGCTGCGCCAGCCCGCCCAGTCGGCGAAGACGCCGCCGAAGAGCGGGCCGAGCGTCTGGCCGAAGATCGAGCCGGCGACGAAGCGGGCGATGGTCGCCTGGCGCTGTTCCATCGCCACCACGTCGCCGATATAAGCCATGCCGAGCGCCATGGGCGCCGAGGCGAAGATCGCCATCAGAAAACGCGCCGCGGCGAGCGAGCTCACGTCCCAGGCGGCGGCGCAGCCGAGCGACGCCGCGCCGGCGAGCGCCGTGCCGATCGTCACCACGCGGAGCTTGCCGAAGCGGTCGCCGAGCGGCCCCTGCAGCAGCACTGCCGCGGCATAGGCGAGGGCGAAGGAGGTGACGATGAAGGAAGCCGCCGAGACGCTGGTGCCGAAGTCCGACGCCAGCTGCGGCAGCATCGGCTCCACGCAGCGCAGCGAAATCCCCGAGTTGAACGCCGCCAGCGCGAGGAGCACGATCGCCTCCCGCGCCGCTGCTTCGCTAGGGCGCAAGCCGCTCGATGCGCCAGGAACTGTCCACACCCGCGCCTTTGCGCGTATAGCGCAGCCGGTCATGCAGCCGGTCGGCGCGCCCCTGCCAGAACTCGATCGCGCGTGGCATCACACGGTAGCCACCCCAGTGCGGCGGCCGCGGCGGGGAGTCGCCGTAGCGCTTGCTCGCTTCCTCCATCGCCCGCTCGAGCGCTCCACGGTCGGGCACACCGTCGCTCTGCGGCGACGCCCAGGCGGAGAGGCGCGCCCCGAGCGGGCGGCTGGCGTAATAAGCATCGGAGGCGCTGCCGTCCACCCGCTCCACCGTGCCGTCGATGCGCACTTGCCGCTCGAGGTCCGACCACAGGAAGGCCAGGCAGGCGGCGCGGTGCGCGTCGAGCTCGCGCGCCTTGCGGCTGCGATAGTTCGTATAGAAGACGAAGCCGCCGTCCTCGATGCCCTTCAGCAGCACCGCCCGGGCGCTGGGCGCACCATCGGCGGCCACGGTGGCGAGCATCATCGCGTTCGGCAGCGGGATCCGCGCGCGCAGGGCGTCTTCGAACCAGCGCTCGAATTGCCGCATGGGATCGCGATCTGCGTCGGCTTCCGAGAGCCCCGCGCGCACGTACTCCTGGCGCAGATCAGCGATGTTCATGCCGGGATTTTAAGGTGCGAAATACAACGCCAGAGGGAAATCCACGCGTTTTCCCTCTGAAAGTCGTTGACACGCCCTCTGGAAATCGGCATCTTTCCGTCCACCGCTGCTCGACGGCGGCGGATTCCCGGTCGAATCGATCGAACAAATCAGCGAACGTTCAGAGGAGAAACTAGATGGCGAAGAAGAAAGCGAAGAAGGCGGGTGGGAAGAAGCGCAAGCCAAATGCCGCCTTCATGAAGCCGATGACCCCGACCGGCCCGCT
>DASQAW010000321.1:0-5362 GCA_035635495.1 Burkholderiales bacterium | reverse complement strand
CCGACCGGATGGCCAAGCGCGATGGCGCCGCCGTCGACATTGAGCTTGCTGTCATCGAGCTCGCCGAGGGCGCCATCCAGGCCGAGCTCTTCGCGGCAGTACTTCTCGTCCTGCCACGCCGCGAGGCAGCCGAGCACCTGGGCGGCGAAGGCCTCGTTGATTTCCCAGTAGTCGAGATCGTCGAGGCCGAGGCCGTGGCGCTTCAAGATCGGCGTCGCGGCGTGCACCGGGCCGAGGCCCATCTGCGCCGGATCGAGGCCGGCCCATTCGGAATCGACGATGCGCCCGATGGGCTGCAGACCATGCTGGTTCAACGCTTCCTCGGATGCGAGCAGCAACCACGCGCCGCCGTCGGTGATCTGCGAGCTGTTGCCCGCGGTGACGTTGCCGTACTTGCGGTCGAAGAATGGCTTGAGCTTGGCGAGCGACTCGGGCGACGCGTCGCTTCTCACGCCGTCGTCGAGCGCGTAGGCCTTGCCGCCCGCGTCGTAGAGCGCCTCGACTTCGCCGCCGCCGGGCGCAAGATGCCCCGCAGCCTGCGCCGCGGCGACGCGGTGGTGCGAGCGCACGGCGAACGCATCCATCTGCTCCCGCGTAATGCCGAAGCGGTGCGCGAGGTTCTCCGCGGTCTGGCCCATCAGGAGCCCGACCATCGGGTCGGTGAGGCCTTTCATGATCCCGATCACCGGCTTGAGCGCGGCGGCCACGGGGAACCGCGCGAAGAGCCCCATGCGCTGCCCGGTCGTCCTGGCGGCGGCCATGTCGGAGAACCACAGCACCATCCTGTCGCCGTAGAGCAGCGGCGCGCGCGAGAGCGCATCGACGCCGCCGGCGAGCACCAGCTTCGAGCGGCCGGCGAGGATGTTGTTGATGCCGGAATCGACGGCCTGCATGCCGGAAGCGCAGTTGCGCATCACCGTCCAGCCCGGGACCTTCTGGCCGCAGCCCATGCGCAGCGCGGCGACGCGGCCGATGTTCACTTCATCGACCGAAGGCGCGGCGCAGCCGAGGATCACTTCATCGAGCTCGCTCGGCGCGAACGGCTGGCGCACGAGCAGGGTACGTCCGGCCTGCGTCGCGAGATCGCTGGCGGCAAAGGGACCGGGGCGGTTCTTCGACTTCAGGAATGGCGTGCGAGCGCCATCGACGATGTAGACCGGCTTCATGCCGCACGCACCATGGGTTTCGCGTCGGCGCTTTCAACCATTTCGGCGCGGCCGAAGTCCTGCGGAAAGTCGTCGACCTTGATGACGCTCTTGCGCAGCGCTTCCTTCTTCTGCCACTGCGCATACTCGTCGGCGTTGATGAGCCCTTTCTCCTTGGCGAGCAAGCCCACGTCAGCGCCAGGCTGCGGCTGGATCTTGCCCTTCTTCACCGCCTTGCGCAGCTTCTCGTCGATCGCCTCGCAGGCGATCGACGCGACGAACGCCTGCTCGAGCCGGCCGGTCGCGTCGTCGCCCTTGGGGATGTACATGCCGGCGGTCAGGCGGTCGCGCGCATTGCCGGGCTCGAGCGCCATAGCCGCGCATTCACGGTTGCGCGAGTCGAGCGGCGGACGCCACGGCATGCCGAGCGGGAAGATGGTCCAGCGCAGCAGGGTCGCCATCCACTTCAGCGGGAAATTCGACAGGACCTGGTCGATCGCCTGCTGCGCGTGATACAGCGCGTCGCGCACCGACCAGCGCACGAGCGGCAGGTCCTCGCGCACCCGCAGGTCCTCGTAGTGCTTCAGCGTCGCGGAGACGAGGTACATCATCGACAGCACGTCGCCGAGCCGGCCGGAGATCTTCTCCTTGCGCTTGAGCGCGCCGCCCATGGCGAGCATCGAAATATCCGCAAGGAAGGCGAACGCGGCCGACAGGCGCGAGACGTTGCGGTAATAGTGCGCGAGCTCCGGCGATGCCGCGCGCGGCACCGGCGCGAAGGCCGCGTGCGTCAGGCCGTAGATGAAGGTGCGCACGCCGTTGCGGATCACGTGCCCGATGTGCGAGGTGAACGCGCCATCGAACTCGCGCGACGCCTCCGCGCCGGTCATCTCCTTGGCGGCGCGCATCTCGCGCAGCACGTACGGGTGCGCGCGGATCGCGCCCTGGCCGAAGATGATCAGCGTGCGGGTCAGGATGTTCGCGCCTTCGACGGTGATGGCGATCGGCGTCATCTGGTAGCCGCGCCCGACCCAGTTGTTCGGCCCGAGGCAGATGCCCTTGCCGCCGTGGATGTCCATTGCGTCGTTGACGCACAGGCGCGCGCGCTCGGTCATGTGGTACTTGGCGATGGCGGAGAGCACCGCCGGCTTCTCGCCGAGGTCGACCGCGCCCGCGGTCATGATGCGCGTCGCGTCCATCATGTAGCAGTGCGCGGCGATGCGGCCGAGCGCTTCCTCGACGCCTTCGAGCTTGCCGATCGGCGTCTTGAACTGCGCGCGGACGCGCGCATAGGCACCGGTGAAGCGGGTGAGCGCCTTGACGCCGCCGACGGACGAGGTGGGGAGCGAGATGGCGCGTCCCGCCGCGAGGCAGCCCATCAGCATCATCCAGCCTTTGCCGGCGTACTCCTTGCCGCCGATGATCCAGTCGAGCGGCATGAACACGTCCTTGCCGTTGTTCGGGCCGTTCTGGAATGCGGCGTTCAGCGGTAGATGGCGCCGGCCGATGTTGACGCCGGGCGTGTTCGTCGGCACGAGCGCGCAAGTAATGCCGAGGTCTTCCTTGTTGCCAAGGAGATGCTCGGGGTCATACAAGCGGAAGGCGAGGCCCAGGAGCGTGGCCACCGGTCCGAGCGTGATGTAACGCTTGTCCCAGGTGACGCGCATGCCGAGCACTTCTTCGCCCTGCCAGATGCCTTTGCAGACGATGCCGTAATCGGGGATCGATGCCGCATCGGAGCCGGCTTCCGGATTGGTCAGCGCGAAGCAGGGAATCTCCTGGCCCTTCGCCAGGCGCGGCAGGTAGTACTCCTTCTGCTCGTCGGTGCCGTAGTGCAGGAGCAGCTCCGCCGGCCCGAGCGAGTTCGGCACCATCACCGAGATCGCCGCGGTGCTCGAGCGCGTCGCCAGCTTCATCACCACCGCCGAATGCGCGAGCGCGCTGAAGCCCAGGCCGCCGTACTTCTTCGGGATGATCATGCCGAGGAAGCCCTTGTCCTTGATGTACTGCCAGACGTGCGGCGGCAGGTCCTGCAGCTCGTGCGTGATCTGCCAGTCGTCGCACATCGCGCAGAGCTCCTCCACCGGCCCGGCGAGGAATGCCTGCTCTTCGGGCGAAAGGCGCGGCGCGCGCACCGCAAGGAGCTTGTCCCAGTCGGGCTTGCCGGAGAAAAGATCCGCGTCCCACCACACCGTGCCGGCGTCGATCGCTTCTTTCTCGGTCTGCGACATGTCGGGCAGGATGCGCCGATAGACCGCGAGCACGCGGTTGGTGAACGCCGCGCGCCGCAGCCACGGGATGTTGAGCGCTGCCAGCAAGACGAACACTGCGGCGAGCACGGCATTGGTCGTGGCGCCGAAACCGGCAGCGACGCTGAGGTACCAGAGCAGCGCGCCGCCGGCGATGGTCCAGGCAAGGAGCGGCGCGCCGAAGTAGGCGAGCACGAGAAAGGCGGCGATCGCGACGGCGAAGAAGAGGGTCATGGCAGCTCCTAAGCGGCCTTGCGGATGACGTTCTCGAGCGGCGCATTCAGCCCCGCGGCGAGGAAGGCGGTCAGGCGCTCCTCGAGCAGCTCCGCGTCGTAGCGGTCCTCGGGCTTGCAGCCGGCGATGAGCTGCACCGTGTCGGTGGCGGCGAGCGTGTAGGCGAGGGTGCCGAACATGAAGTGCATGCGCCAGACGAGCTCCTCGCGCGGCATCTGCGGCAGCGCGCGCTCGAGCGCCGCCTTGTAGCGCTGCATGGTGGGTGCGTACATCTGGCCGATGAGCGCCCGCACTGCCTTGTTCGGTTCGCTGTAGGTGCGGCCGAGCAAGCGCGCGAAGTTGCGGCCGCCGCCTTTGGCGTCCGCCATGAGGCGCAGGCCCGGCGCGATGAACGCGCGGATGATCGCTTCCGGCTGGGGAGCGCGCTCGGCGGCCTCGAGCTTGTCGAGCTCGGCGAGCCGCGCCGCATTCATCGGATCGAGGCGGCGGCGGAACACGGCTTCGACCATGGCGTCCTTGGAGCCGAAGTGGTAGTTCACGGCGGCGAGGTTGACGCCCGCCTTTGCGGTGAGCAGGCGCATCGACGTGCCTTCGAAGCCCTGCTGCATGAAAAGCTCTTCGGCGGCATCGAGGATGCGGGTGCGGGTTTCGTGCTGGGGTTTGACGGCGCGCAGGTTCATGGTTTGGAATGGGAATTCAAACGAACGTTTGAATGCTAGCCGCGGGCAGCGCGGCGCGTCAAGCTCGATTTCATGACCGGCGGCGCGCTCCTCAGCCTCGTGCTCCTCTCCATGGGGCTGGCTGTTCTTCCTCGGCGGCCTGGCGGCCAACTATCAGGCCCGGCCTCCTGGGCTCGCTGACGGTGTTCTTCAGCCTGGCCGCGCTCGCGAAATACGGCGTCGAGGTGTCCTGGCCGTGGCTATGGATATTGCTACCCCTCGCCCTGGACCCCTGGCTGGTGCTGCTCACCCGACGCAACAAATAGAATTCGCCGCTCGCATGGCGCATAACGCCGCATCGACGCAAAAGCTCCACGGCAACGAATGGCACGCCGTACGGCTGCTGGTTCCGTACCTGCTCGAGTACAAGTGGCGCGTCCTGCTCGCGCTCGCGTGCCTGATCACGGCCAAGCTCGCCAACGTCGGCGTGCCGCTCGTCATGAAGACGGTGGTCGACCGGCTCGATGCGCAGACCGCGCTGCTCGCCGTGCCGGTGGCGCTGCTCGCGATCTACGGCATCTTGCGCTTCTCAGCGACCATGTTCGCCGAGCTGCGCGACGTGGTGTTCGTGCCGGTGACGCAGCGCGCGATCCGGCGGGTTGCGCTAGGCGTGTTCCGGCATCTGCACAGCCTGAGCCTGCGCTTCCATCTCGAGCGCCAGACCGGTGGCATGACGCGCGACATCGAGCGCGGCACGCGCGGCATCTCGACGCTGCTCTCGTACCTCATCTTCTCGATCATCCCGGTGATCCTCGAGTTCGCGCTGGTCGCGGCGGTATTGCTCGCCAAGTTCGACTGGCGCTTCGCCGCGGTCACCTTCGGCGCAGTGATCGTCTATATCGCCTTCACCGTGACCATCACCGAGTGGCGCATGGCGATCCGGCGCCAGGCGAACGAGCTGGACTCCAAAGCGAACACGCGGGCAATAGACAGCCTGCTCAACTACGAGACGGTCAAGTACTTCGGCAACGAGGACTTCGAGGCGCGCCGCTACGACGAGAACCTGCGCAAGTAC
>DASQAW010000320.1:0-10957 GCA_035635495.1 Burkholderiales bacterium | reverse complement strand
CCCCCACAAGAGGACACGTTCCGATGCATTACTCACCCGTGCGCCGCTCGCCGCCAGGGTTGCCCCCGCGCTGCCGCTCGACTTGCATGTGTAAGGCATGCCGCCAGCGTTCAATCTGAGCCAGGATCAAACTCTTCAATTGATTTTGAACCTGCATTACTGCAATTACCGATGCTTCACTCAAAGTAAACGAGGTTTACTTCTTTGTGAGGCACTTGATGCTTTGCGCCGCTTCGTAAGTCCGAAGACCCACGTTGCGGTTACGCCTAAGCTCAAGCGCCCACACCTATCGGCTGCGAATTTTTAAAGAGCGAGCACCCGAGGGTGCGGCACAACAAACAGTTGGTTGCGGGGAGAGGATTTGAACCTCTGACCTTCGGGTTATGAGCCCGACGAGCTGCCAGACTGCTCCACCCCGCGCCCGAAGAGACAAAGATTATAGCGGGCGCTGCAACATGGTGTCAACGAAAGTGGACGCCCGAAACCAGCGGAAGCGATTGGAACCGCGCGTTTTCCGAAGGTTCCCTGCATCTTTCGCTCCGAGCGAGTCGCTAGACTGCCGCGATGCACGAATTCGGCCGCGCGTGGCGAGCCAGATTCCGGCTCGAGCCGGGGGTTGACTTCCTCAACCACGGCTCCTTTGGCGCCGCGCCACTCGAAGTCCTAGACGCGGCCGCCCGCTGGCGCGAGCAGATGGAGGCGAATCCGGACCGGTTCCTTCGCCAAGCGCTGCCGGACGCGCTGCGGAACGCGGCGCGCGAGCTCGCACGCTTCGTCCACGCCAGTGGCGACGACCTGGTCTTCGTGGAGAACGCGACTTCGGCTGTCAACGCGGTGCTGCGTTCGCTGGAGTTCACCCCGGGCGACGAGATTCTCATCAACAGCCAAAGCTACGGCGCGGTGCGCCAGGCCGTGCGCTACGTCTGCGAGCGCAGCGGCGCCAAGGCGATCGAGCCGCACGTCGCCATTCCGGTCAGCGGTTCGCCGCAACTCCTTCCTGCGATCACCGGGCGCACCCGGCTGCTGATCGTCGACCACATCTCGTCGCCGACCGGCCTGGTCTGGCCGGTCAAGGAGATCGTCGCCGCGGCCCGCGAGCGCGGCGTGCGGGTGCTCGTCGACGGCGCTCACGCGCCGGGCCAACTCGATCTCGACGTGCCGGCGCTCGGCGCCGATTGGTATACGGGCAACTGTCACAAGTGGCTCTATGCGCCGAGGGGCTGCGCATTCCTCTGGTCCGATCGCGAGCACCAGTCGCTGGTGCACCCGCTCCCGATCTCGCACGGCTACGGCAGCGGATATATCCAGGAATTCGACTGGCCAGGAACTCGCGACTTCTCGCCGTGGCTCGCCGCAGGGGCGGGCATCCGCTTCCTGCAGGAGCTCGGCGCCGACGCTGTCCGCCGGTACTGCCGAGAGCTCGCGGCGAGCGCTGCAGACAAGATCGCGCAGGCATGGCGTCAGCCGCTCGCCGGTCCGCCGGCCCTGCACGCCTCGATGATGGCTATCCGGCTGCCGGACGCGTGCCAGCAGGCCGGGGCGACGCGGGACACGGCTCGCCGGCTACAGTCGGAATTCATGGACCGCCACCGCATCGCGGTGGCGATCATGGCGATCGACGGCGTTCTCTGGGCGCGGATCTCCGCGCAGGTCTACAACGGCCCGGAAGACTACGACCGGCTGATCGAAGCCGGCCTGCGTTAGTCCGCGGTCGCCCCGCTCGCCCGGATCACGCGCGCCCATTTGGTCGACTCGGCGCGGATCCAGCGCTGGAAATCCGCGGGCGTGCTGGCGACGACGTCGAATCCCTGCCGGCCGAGCAGCTCGCGCGTGTCGGGCGAGCGCATGCCGCGCATCGTCTCGGCGCTCAGCCGCGCGAGCACGTCCGGCGGCGTCGCCGCCGGCGCGAGGAGCCCGATCCAGGCGAGCGATTCGAGCTGCGGGTAGCCGAGCTCGGCCACGCTCGGCACCTCCGGCGCGAGCGCGCTGCGCTTGAGCGCGGTGACGGCGAGCGCCTTCATCCTGCCGGCCTTCACGTGCGGCAGCACGCCCGGGATGATCGCGAACATGGCGTGGATGTTCCCCGCCAGCATGTCCGTGACCGCGGGCGGAAAGCCGCGGTAGGGAATGTGCACGGCGTAGATCTTCGCCTCGGCCTTCAGCAGCTCCATGGTGAGATGCGAGGCGCTGCCGCTGCCGACCGACGCGTAGGAAATCCGACCCGGATGCTCGCGCGCGTAGTCGACGAACGCGCGAAACGTTTCCAGCTTGAGCTCCGGCACCACGACCAGCATCTGCGGCGCAGACGCCAGGAGCGAGATCGGTGCGAGGTCCTTCTCGGCGTCGTAGGGCAGCGAGGAGTACAGGTACTTATTGGTCGCGATGGGCCCGTTGATGCCGATGAGGAGGGTGTACCCATCCGCCGGCGCCTTCGCCACCACTTCCGTGCCGATGTTGCCGCCCGCGCCGGTGCGGTTCTCCACCACGACCGGCTGACCCAGCGCCTCCTGCAGCGACGAGCCGAGCGTGCGGCCGACGATATCCGGCGTCGAGCCGGGCGGAAACGGCACGACGAGCCTCACCGGCCGCAAGGGATACGACTGCGCCGTCGCAGCCAAGCTGGCGAAGAACAGCGCGAGCAGGGCCCAGCGCATCAGATTTTTTCCGTTTCGCCGCCGCGCGGCTGCCAGACCAGAAGGCGCCGCTCGGCCAGCGTCACCGCCCAGTCGAGGAGCAGCGCGAAGACGGTGAGCACGAGGATGCCGGCAAAGACGGCGTTGATGTCGAACGTGCCTTCGGCCTGCAGGATGAGATAGCCCACGCCGCGCGAGGAGCCGAGGTATTCGCCGACCACGGCGCCGACGAAGGCGAGCCCGACGGAATTGTGCAGGCTCGCGAACACCCAGCTCATCGCGCTCGGCACGTAAACATGGCGCAGGAGCTGCCGGTCGCTCGCGCCGAGGATGCGGGCGTTGGCCACTACCGTGAAGCTCACTTCCCGCACGCCCTGGTAGACGTTGAAAAACACGATGAAGAAGACCAGCGTAACGCCGAGCGCCACCTTGGAGGCGATGTCGAGGCCGAACCACACGGCGAAGATCGGCGCCAGGATCACGCGCGGCATCGAGTTCAGCGCCTTGATGTACGGATCGAGCAGCGCCGAGGCGGTCGGCGCGAGGGCGAGCCACAGCCCCATCCCTAGGCCCAACGCCGTGCCGATGACGAACGCGAGCAGCGTCTCGAGCAGCGTGACCCACAGGTGCGGGTAGATCGTGCCGGAAGTGAACCAGTCCCAGGTCCGCTCGAACACCTTGAGCGGCTCGCCGAAGAAAAATGCGGCCTTGTTCGGATCATCGAAATAGATCGGCGGCAGCAACGTCGGGCTCGTCGCGAGGTGCCAGAAGGCGAGGAATGCGATGAGCAGCGCGAGCTGCCACGCGCGCAGCCATCTAGTGGAGCTGCTGGGCATAGCTCTTCAGCACCTCTTCCTTCATCGCATGCCAGATGCGCGTGTGCAGCTCGACGAAGCGCGGGGTGAGCCGGATCTCGGCGACGTCGCGCGGCCGCGGCAGGTCGATGGCGAACTCGCCGATCGGATGCGACTCGGGCCCGGCGGAAAGCACCACCACCCGGTCCGAGAGCGAGATCGCCTCCTCGAGGTCGTGCGTGATGAACAGGACCGACTTGCGGTTCGCCGACCAGAGCTCGAGCAGCTGGTTCTCCATCAGCTGCCGCGTCTGGATGTCGAGCGCGGAAAACGGCTCGTCCATGAGGATGATCTGCGGATCGAGGATCAGCGTCTGCGCCAGCGCCACGCGCTTGCGCATGCCGCCCGAGAGCTGGTGCGGGTAGCGGCTGCCGAAGCCGCGCAGGCCGACGCGCTGCAGCCATGCATCGGCGCGCGCGTTCGCCTCTGCGCGCTCGATCCCGCGGAACTCGAGCCCCGCGGCGACGTTGGCGCGCGCGGTGCGCCAGGGCATCAGCGCTTCTGTCTGGAAGAGGTAGCCGGCCTTTGCGTTGAGGCCGGTGAGCGGCTCGCCGAGCACCTCGACGCGTCCCGCGGAGGGCTCGAGCAGCCCGACGGCGACGTTGAGCAACGTCGACTTGCCGCAGCCGGTCGGGCCGACCACCGAGACGAACTCGCCCGGCTGCACGCGCAGCGTCGTGTCGCGCACGGCAGTGAAGCGCCCGCCGTCGGGCGAGACGAAGGTGACCGTGACCTTCTCGAGCGCGAGCGCCGGGGCCGCCGCGGACATCCGGCTATTTCTGCTTGTCGAGCTTGGCGTGCGCCTTCTTCACGAATTCGTTCGTATAGGTCTGCGCGAGATTGATCGCCTCGGGCTTGACCGCCGGGTTGAACGACGCCAGCGCCTTGAGCGTGGTCTTCGCGCCCGCCTCGCTGAAGTAGCCGTCCTTCGAGTAGGCCGGCCGCACGTTGTTGTACGCGAAGAGGTACATCGCCTTGTCGCCGAGCAGATACTCCTCGGGCACGGTCGCGAGGATCTGCTGCGGAGTAGCCTCCTGCATCCACTTCAGCGCGCGCACCGTTGCGTTGGTGAGCGCCTGGGCGGTGTTCGGATTCTTGCGCACGAACTCGATCGGCGCGTAGAAGCTCGCCGCCGGCATCGGCCCGCCGAACAGCCTGGCGGTGCCTTCCGGCGTGCGTGTCTCGGCGATCACCTTAACTTTCCCCGATTTCTCCAGCATGGTCACCGCGGGATCGGTCTGCGAGATGACGTCCACCCTGCCCTGGTCCACCGCCGCCACGACCGTCGCGCCGGCGCCGATGCCGATGACCGCCACGTCGGTCGGCTTCAGCCCGCCCTGCGCGAGGAGATAGTTGATGACCATGTTGGTGCTCGAGCCCGGCGCACTGATCCCGACCTTGAGACCTTTCAGGTCCTTCGGCGACTTGTACTTGTCCGCCAGCTTGCTCGCGATCGCGACGCTGATCTGCGGTGCGGCGCCCGTTAGCACGAACGCCTGGAAGTTCTGCTTGCGCGCCTGCATGTTGATCGTGTGCTCGTAGGCGCCCGCGACCACGTCGGCGCTGCCGCCGACCACCGCCTCGAGCGAGCGCGTACCGCCCGGGAAGTCGCTGATCCGCACGTTCAGGCCCTCGTCCTTGAAGTAGCCGAGGCGCTCGGTGATGGTGAGCGGCAGGTAATAGAGCGCGGTCTTCCCGCCGACCGCGATGTGCACGTCGGGCTTCTCGACCTGCGCGCGAGCCAGCGGCGCCGCGGTGGTGACGGCGGCGAGCGCAATGGTGAACAGCAGCGTCCTCATCACTCCTCCTATATCTCGCGCCGCTCGAGCAGCGCCTGTGAAATGGTGCCCGCGTCGACATACTCGAGCTCGCCGCCGAGCGGCACGCCGCGGGCGATGCGGCTCACCTTGATGCCGCGCGGGCGCAGCATCTCCGCTATGTAATGCGCGGTCGCCTCGCCCTCGTTGGTGAAGTTCGTGGCGAGGATCACCTCCTGCACCGTGCCGTTCGCCGCGCGCGCCTGCAGCCGGTCGAGGCCGATGTCGCGCGGCCCGACCCCGTCGAGCGGCGAGAGGCGGCCCATCAGGACGAAGTACATGCCGGAATAGGACAACGTCTGCTCCACCATGGCCAGATCTGCGGGCGTCTCCACGACGCAAAGCAAGGCGCCGTCTCGCCGCGGCGAGCGGCACAGCGCGCAGACCTCGTCCTCGGTGAAGTTGTTGCACTGGGTGCAGCGGCGCACCGTGGCGAGCGCTTCGGCCAGCGCCTGCGCGAGCTGGTCGGCGCCGGCGCGGTCGTGCTGCAGGAGATGGTAGGCCATGCGCTGCGCCGAGCGCGGACCGACGCCGGGCAGTGCGCGCAGCGCTTCGATGAGCCGCTCCAGCCCCTTGGCCGCGGGAACGCCGTTCCGGTTCAAAACGGCAGCTTGAACCCGGCGGGCAGCCCGAGGCCGGCGGTCATGCCGCTCATCTTCTCGGCGATCGTCGCCTCGACCTTGCGCGCGGCGTCATTGAACGCCGCGGCGACCAGGTCTTCCAGCATTTCCTTGTCGTCGCCGACGAGCGAGGGGTCGATGCTCACCCGCTTCACGTCGTACTTGCAGGTCATCTGCACCTTGACCATCCCCGCGCCCGACTGGCCTTCGACCTCGAGGGTGGCGAGGCTCTCCTGCATGCGGCGCATGTTCTCCTGCATCATCTGCGCCTGCTTCATCAGCTGCCCGATGTTGCCCTTCATTTGCGCTCTTCCTTGATTGTCGAGTCGACGACCTTGGCGTCGAAGAGATTCACGAGGTCCTTCACGAACCCGTCGGACTGCACCGATTGCGCCGCCGCGGCGCGGCGCGCTTCGCGCTCGCCGGCCTCGAGCGCCGCCGCGCTGTTGCCAGCGGTTTCACCGGCGGTGACTTTCACGCTGACGGCTGCGCCGAGGTGCTGCTCCAGCGCGCCCTTCAATTTGTCGGTGTAGCTGCGCTCGGCGAGATAAGCCTTCGCTTTCGGCACGACGAGCTCGAACGCGTTGCCCTCGCGCCGCTGCAACTCCGCGTTGCGCGCGAGCTCGCGCGCGGCGCCGGCGACCGGCAGCTGCTGGACGAGCTCGGGCCAGCCGGCCGCCGCCTTCGGCGCCTCTCCTCTGGACGTCGCGCGCTGCGGCGCGGCCGGCGGCAGCTTTTCGCTCGCGCCTTCCGGACGAAAAGCCAGCATGCGCAGCAGCGTCATCAGGAAGCCGCCGTGCTCGTCGGGTGCGAGGGGCAGATCCTCGCGGCCCTGCAGCGCGATCTGGTAGTAGAGCTGGAGCGACTCGGCGTCGAGCGCGGCGGCGAGCTCGGCGAGGCGCGCGTGCTCAGGATCCTCGGCGAGCGTGGCCGGCAGCGTCTGCGCGAGCGCGAGCTGCAGAACGAGCGCGGCGAGATCGCCGAGCGCCGCGTCGAACGAGAGGCTGCGCGACTGCATGTCGTCGGCGATCTTCGCCGCCGCGGCGGCATCGCCGCGCGCAATCGCCGCAATCAGGTCCAGGAGGAAGCCGCGGTCGATCGCGCCCAACATGTCGGCCGCGCTGCGCGCGGTGAGGCGCCCTGCCCCGTGCGCGATCGCCTGGTCGAGGAGCGAGAGCGCGTCGCGCATGCTGCCGGAGGCCGCGCGCGCGATGAGGGCCAGCGCCTCGGGCTCGGCGGGGACTTGCTCCTCGCGCAGGATGTGCTCGAGGTGCGCGACGATGGCCGCCGGCGGCATCTGCTTCAGGTTGAACTGCAGGCAGCGCGAGAGCACCGTCACCGGGATCTTCTGCGGATCGGTGGTGGCGAGGACGAACTTCATGTGTTCGGGCGGCTCTTCCAGCGTCTTCAGCATCGCGTTGAACGCATGCCCGGAGAGCTGGTGCACTTCGTCGATCACGTAGACCTTGTAGCGGCCCTTGGCCGGCGCGTACTGCGCGGTCTCGAGAAGCTGCCGCATCTCGTCGACGCGCGTGTTTGTCGCCGCGTCGACCTCCAGCAGGTCGACGAAACGCCCCGCGTCGATCTCGACGCACGCCGAGCACTTGCCGCAGGGCTGCGCCGTGACGCCCGTCTCGCAGTTCAGGCACTTCGCGAGGATGCGCGCGAGCGTCGTCTTGCCGACGCCGCGCGTGCCGGTGAAGAGATAGGCGTGGTGCAGGCGCTTTGCCTCGAGCGCGTGCTTCAGCGCGCGCACCACGTGCTCCTGGCCGACCAGGCTCGTGAAATCCTTCGGCCGCCACTTGCGCGCAAGTACTTGATAGCTCATCGCGTCGAGAGAGGTGAGAGGCGAGCCTGACCCCCGGCACTTGCAGCGACCGGCTGTGGCTGCTTCCTTCCGGACCTGACCAGGTTCACCAGACTGCAATGCGGGGAGGCCCGCCACCTCCATTGTATGTCATCACGATGGCGAGTCAGGCTGCCGTCAGTCGGAAGTCAGGCCCCGGAATGCGCCTCAGGCTAATGTGCGGATAACGGATCCTCCTCCATCGCGCTAACCACGCGATGGTTAACGCGCCCGGGGCTGCAAAGCCGCCGGGCGTTTTCTTTTGTAGACTGCGGCGATGAAAGTCAGCGCCCAGCTCGCCATCTGGCTTTGCCTCGCGTTCGGCCTCGTCTGCCTCGGCGTGGCGATCAGCGGCTTCTCCGCCGCCCCCTCGGTGGCCGACGCCGCGGAGCGCGAGGCTTCCATCGGCTATGCCTGGTTCTGGAGCTTCCTCGCGCTGATCGCCGCCGTCTTCGGCGCGCTCTCCTGGATGATCGCGAAGGGGAAGCTCGGCAAGGTCGAGTGATGGCGGAGAGTGTCCACGATCTGGGGTGGATGCATGGAGATTGTTTCCGGGTATCCGTTCAGTCCAATCTGGGGGGTTAAGCCAATTTTCTCGCGGCTCATTGAGGCGCCGCGCGCTGTGCCGCGGTCCAGCTGCTGGAGCCCATACAGCGTGGATTCGCGATGAAAGCACACCGAAAGTAAAGTCGTCGTCCCGGCATATGGCGAACAATTCTTATCTTTCCTCCGGACCGTCAAGGTCTCCGCTGGTAGAGGGTCCATGCCCCTGAAACGCGTACCTTGTTGGCGCCTCGTGCCATGTACTCATCCTGATGCTCGGGCCGCCCTCGAATCAAGAAGTACTGATAGTCCGCCGCGTAACTTTCCCACGAGAACCGTTCGGGCTCGTATTCGTCCGGGGCGGGGTGCGCTAGCGCGTTTCGATAACGCACCGGATGAATCGGCGCCTGGGGCAGGTACGGGTTGTATCCACCGCCGACGATGAGGTGATAGTAGTTGTGATCGTGCAGGTGAATATCGAACGCCGCGCGATCCAGTTCCGGTGAATAGCTGTCGAAGACGAGCGGCAGAATGCGCGAGTTGGGCGGGATGGCGCTGATAATCGGCGCGATGTCGTTGATCTCGGCCGAGATGCGCGCCTGTTTGACGATCGACTGCACCATGCACAGGCCCGCGAGTCCCACCAGGGCGTATCGCCACCATCCCTGGAACCGCACGTGTGCCACCAGGAGCGCGGCCAGGAAGTAGACGATGACCGACGTGCGCAGATTGACGTAGGAATAGGTCCCGATTCGGAATGGCAGACTGAAGAGGCCCAGCGCCGCTGTCGCGAGCAGCGCCACATGCAGCCGGGGGAAACGGCTTCGTGCCTTCCCGCCGACGATCAGCGCCCCGCACACCACCGCGAACACGGCGCCCCACGACAGCAGCGCCAGGCCATCGACGTTTCGCGGCCGCTGCATGCCGCCGAACATCAACGCGACGAACTCGGCCGTCGTCTTGATTGGCAGCCAGACCAGCTCGGCGGCACCGGGATCCGCTGGCGTCGGCGTCTCCCGACTCATCACCGACGATGCGAGGAAGAGCAGCGTGGCCAGGCCAATCGACGCGAACACCCTGATTCTGAAGCCACGCGTCGCTCGCAGCGTCATCATCGCGGCAATGACCGCCAGAGCCACGTACACCCCAAGCATGAACGGGTGTGTCACGAACAGCGCCACCTGCCAAAGCGTCTGCCTGACGAGGGGCCAGACGCCCGAAGCGTCACCGAGCAGATCCTCGAAGTCGAGCAGGCCGAGGACGAGGATGGGCAATGCCAGAAGGTAGTTCACATTGCCGAGAAAGTATTGCTGGTTGAACGCCAGTGGAAAGAAGAGGACGGCGCCCCACGGAGGAATGTCCTGGCCGAGCCGGCGGCCCAGCCGCCAGACGATGACTGCAATCAGGAGCGGATAGACAGAGAGCGAGATCTTTCCGGCGGTCTCGATCTGGAACAGCTTCGCGAGGAACGCGGTGCCCAGATAGAAGCTCGAATAGACCGGCTGGAGCTGGATATCGAAGTTCGTTTTGTAATCAAATGCCGGGTCGTCGTAGGCGCTCAGCACCTGCGCCTCGAGCAGATGCATCGGGTAGTCCTGCATCGGCGGGAAGCGGGCGGACCAGAGCGGCCAGACCGCCATGATTACGAAGACACCGATCACCAGGGCCCAGACACGCGTCTGATCTCGCCGCCGCTTCAGGCCAATCGCCGCTGACTCCCCATGGTCCCGTCGTGCGGGTCGTGTGTGACGCGGCGACATCGCAGGTTATTTTCCGCCAATCCGTGCCAGGTTGATTCTGGCATCCTGGAACGCGGGATCCAGCGCCACGCCATATGCGTTGTGCACCTCCGCCGAGGCCGCGTTCTCAGGAAACGCGAGCGCCCGCTGGTACCCCGCCGCCGCGTCCACGAACCGGCCCCCCGCAGCAACACATAGGCCAGATGCTCGTACCGGCTGCCGGAGCGTGCCTTCGTCCGGCATCGCGCAGCGTATGTCACGTGCTTTCATCGAGATGGTCTCGACTTTCGACTGTGAGAATGTGGCGGCCTTGTTCGATTCGAAGATCCGGCTTGCCGTCACGACGAAGCTCGATGGTCTTGGTCGCGGCCGGTGCTGCGATGGGCTTGGATGACTGGGGAAGGGTTCTGGCGGAGAGAGTGGGATTCGAACCCACGAAGCGCTGTTAACGCTTACACGCTTTCCAAGCGTGCGCCTTAAGCCGCTCGGCCATTGAAATAGACCGCCGATGCCCCGACTATCGCCGTATGGAGCCCGCCGACAGCATCGGCCGCCTCGGTTTTGCCCGCTGGTACGAACGCCGCCTTATCGAGGGACACGCCTGGTTCATCAGCGCGTTCATATGCATTGTCGCGATTGCAGCCTGCGCGGAGGAACTGAGTTTCCGGGGCTCGTTCGGGCGCCTGCTCCTTTACGTCACCGTCATCGCGGCCGCGGCAGCAATTTGCGTCTACGGCCTTGTGCGCTACCAGAAGATCCTGACGGAGGCCGAACTGCTCGGCGAGCACGCGACCTGCGGCGCCTGCGGTGCTTACGCCCGCTTCCGGCTGATCTCTCAATCGCAGGTTCGCTGCCGCAAGTGCAACAACGAATGGTGCCTCATTGAGCCGCCGGCGCATTCTCCA
>DASQAW010000319.1:0-21279 GCA_035635495.1 Burkholderiales bacterium | reverse complement strand
GTGCTCTTCGGCACCGATTGCCCCTTCGACCCGGAGGGTGGCCCGCTGTTTATCCGTGAGACCATCAAGACCCTCGACAAGATGACGCTCAAGCCGGCCGACCGCCGCAAAATATATTTCGGCAACGCCGTGAACATGCTGCGTTTGGAGTTGCCAAAGCGGAAGGCGGGGCGTAGAAAGTCTCCGCGTTAGGAGGGAAGCAAATGGTCGATACGGCCCGCGACTTCAGCGGCTCCATTCCGGAGTTTTACGACAGCATTCTGGGTCCAGCGCAGCTTCACGCGCTGGCGGCCGACCTCGTGAAGCGCATGCCGGTGCGGCCCAAGGGCGACGTGCTCGAGCTCGCCTGCGGCACCGGCATCGTCACCGAGCGCCTGCGCGAGCGGATCGATTCGAACTTCCGCCTCGTCGCCACGGACGTCAGCGAAGCCATGCTCGCCTACGCCCGCGACAAGGTGAAAGGCAAGATCGACTGGCGCCTCGCCGATGCGGCGGCGCTGCCGTTCAAGGACGAAACCTTCGGCGCCGTGGCATGCGCGCTGGGCGTCATGTTCGTCCCGGAAAAGCCCAAGCTGTTCGCCGAGATCAGGCGCGTCCTGACCGAAGGCGGCATGCTGCTTTTCAATACCTGGGACCGCCTCGAGCTCAATCCGCACGCCCAGGGAGCGAGCCAAGTGATGCAGGAGCTGTTCCCCGGCGATCCCGAGATGGACTTCTCGAAGATTCCCTACAGCTTCAATGACGAGGCCGTGATCCGCAGCCTGCTCGACGGCGCCCGCTTTCGCGGCATCGAGATCGCCAAGGTGAAGATCAAGGTCGATTGCCCGAGCGCGCGCACTTTCGCCACCGGCCAGATCCGCGGCACGCCGCGCTCGCTGCTGATCGAGAAGAAGGGCGGCAACGTCGAGCAGGTGATCGACAAGGTGGCCGAGCGGCTGGCCGCCGCGGGCGGCGCCGAGCCGTTCCGGGTCGAGGCCAACGCCCTGGTCGTCCGCGCCCAGGCCTACTGAGCGGGATGCGGGCAGCGGGCGCGGTCGCGGCTCTCCTCCTCGCCGCGTGCGCCGCGAACCCTGAGCACGAGAACTTCAAGCGCGTGATGGAGCGCCAGGTCGGCAAGCTGATCGACGATGCCGACGCCTATCCGGTGTTCTACAAGCTGCGCCAGACCAACACGAAGCCGTTGCCGAACGGCAACCTCCGGCAGCAGTACGCCGCCGGCCGCGCCGGCCGCTGCGAGCTTAGCTTCGAGGTCGAGCCCTTGACCCGGCGGATCGTGCGCTGGTCGACCGAAGGCGGCGAGCGCGACTGCGTCATTCCGACGCGCAGTACTCCCTAGGGTCTGTCCCCGGCCTGCACGCCGACGTAGCGCTCCAGCAGCCGCTCGTCGCGCAGGAGCTCGGCCGAGGCGCCGGCATGGGCGAGGCGCCCGCGCTCGATGAGCAGCGCCTGCCGGGTCAGCGAGAGGGCGATCTCGGCGTGCTGCTCGACGAGGATCAGCGCCATCCCTTCGAGGTGGCGCAGCGCGTCCACCAGCTCCTCGACGATGATCGGCGCGAGGCCCTCGAGCGGCTCATCCAGCAGCAGCAGCGCCGGGTTGGTCATCAGCGCGCGCGCGATGGCGAGCATCTGCTGCTCGCCGCCGGAGAGCTGGTGGCCCAGGTTCGCGCGGCGCTCCTTCAGGCGCGGGAAGAGCGCGTAGACGCGCTCCAGGCTCCACGCCCCCGGCCGCGCGGCGACGCACAGGTTCTCCTCGAGCGTGAGCGACGGGAAGATCTCGCGCTCCTGCGCCACCCAGCCGATGCCCAGGCGCGCGCGCTGGTGCGGCGCGAGGCGCGCTATGCTTCTGCCGTTCCACCGCAACTCGCCTCTGTGCAGGCGCGTATAGCCCATGATCGTCAGGAGCAGCGTGCTCTTGCCGACGCCGTTGCGGCCGAGGACGGCCAGGCTGCCCCCCGCGCCGAGCGCGAGCGAGATGCCGTCGAGCACGATCGCCTCGCCGTAGCCCGAGCGCACGTCACGCAGCTCGAGCATGTTTTCCAAGGTAGACCTCGCGCACGCGCGCGTCGCGCCCGACCTCCTCGGGCGTGCCCTCCACGAGGATGCGACCTCCCACCATCACGATGATGCGGCTGGCGAACCGGAACACCACGTTCATGTCGTGCTCGATGAAGAGCACGGTCAGCTCCTGCGACAGGCCCGAGATCACGGCGAACAGCTCCGCGCTCTCGTCCTGCGGCACGCCGGCTGCCGGCTCGTCCAGCAGGAGCACGCGCGGGCGCGTGGCGAGCGCGAGCGCGATCTCGAGCAGGCGCTGCTGGCCGTAGGCGAGCGCGCGGCTCGCGCGATGGGCGACATCGCCCAGCCTGAGGGAGGCGAGGATTGCCGATGCCTCCTCGATCGCGGCGTCAAAGCGCGCGAGGTTGCGCCACCAGTTGTGCGCATGGCGCTCGCGCTCGAGCACGGCGATCGTCACCGACTCGAGGGCCGTCAGCTGCGGGAAGAGGGTGTTGATCTGGAAGGTCCGTGCCAGTCCCCGCCTGACCCGCGCATCCGGCGTGAGCCCCGCGATGTCCTCGCCGGCGAGCCGGATCTCGCCCGAGTCGGGGCGCACCATGCCGGTCAGCAGGTTGATGAGCGTCGTCTTCCCCGCGCCGTTCGGCCCGATCAGCGCGTAGCGCACGCCTTGCGGCAGCTCGAGCGCGATGTCCTGCGCCACGACCAGCGAGCCGAAGGACTTATTCAGGTTTCTTGTGGCGAGCACTCAGTCCGCCCAGGATGCCGTTCGGCAGGAACATCACCACCGCGACGAGCAGCAGTCCGATCCAGAAATACCAGTATTGCGGGTTGATGCCGGAGAACTGGTCGCGCGCCACCAGGTAGATGATCGCGCCGACGATGCCGCCGTAGAGGCGGCCCGCGCCGCCCAGGATCAGGATCACCAGCACGTCGGCGGAGCGTCCGAAGGACAGCACTTCCAGCGAGACGGTCGACGTGGTGTGGGTGAGGAGCGCGCCGGCGATGCCCGCCATCACCGCGGCGATGGTGTAGGCCTTGCGCAGGTGCGCGCGGCTCGGCGCGCCGACCGCGGGCATGCGCGTCGGGTTCTCGCGGATGCCGCGCAGCGCCAGGCCGAAGGGCGAATGGATGATCCGCCGGGCGGCGAGAAAGCAGATGAACAGCACCGCGAGCGAATAGGCGTAGGCGGTGCGCCCGAACATGTCGAACCTGAAGCCGAAGAGCGTCCCGACCTTGACGCCCTGCAGCCCGTCGGCGCCGCCGGTGAGCGGGCTGGCGCTGTTCGCGGCCTCGTGCAGCAGGAGGCCGAGCCCCAGGGTCAGCATGATCAGCGTGAGGTGCCTGAAGCGCACGATGATGTGGCTCGTGGCGTAGCCGAGCAGTCCCGCCGCCGCCGCGCCCGCCACGAGGCCCGCGAGCGGCTCGCCGAGATAGTGCTTGGCGAGGAGCCCGGCGGTGTACGCGCCGACGCCGAAGAAGGCGGCATGGCCGAGGGAGACGATGCCGGCGTAGCCGAGGATCAGATCGAGCGAGAGCGCAAAGAGCGCGGTGATGGCGATCTGGCTCGCGAGCGAGAGGTAGTTCGGCGTGACGACGAACGGCAGCAGCGTGCACAGCCAGAAGGCGGTCTCCAGCGGCCGCCAGCGAGACTGCCGCCGGAAGTACTCAACGCTTGCCAAAGAGGCCCACCGGTCGCCACATCAGCAGGCCGACCATCACGAGGTAGATGAGAAAGGCGCCGAGCCACGGGAAGTAGTACTTGCCCGCCATGTCGCTGATGCCGAGCACCACCGCGGCGGCGAAGGAGCCGCCGATCGAGCCGAGACCGCCGACCGAGACCACGATCAGCACGTAGACGAGATAGGTGAGGGCGAAGGTGGGGTCGAGGCCGACCACCTGGATCGAGAGTGCGCCCCCCAAGCCGGCGAGCCCGCCGCCGAGCGCGAAGGTGATCATGAAGGCGCGGTCGACGTCGATGCCGAGGCCGCGCGCCATGCGCTGGTTGTCGACCGCCGCGCGCACCTGCGCACCGAAGCGGGTCCTCTCGAGCAGGAGGATCAGCAGGCCGGTGATCGCCAGCGAGACGACGATGAGGAAGATGCGGTAATTGGCGAAGCTCATGCCGCCGACTTGGAGCGAGCCCTGCAGCCATGCCGGCACGCGCGCCGACTGCTGCTCGGTGGTGTAGAACCAGGCGAAGGCGGCGATCGAGATGAACACCACGCCGATGGTCAGCAGGCACTGGTCGAGGTCGGTCGCCTTGTAGAGGCGCCTGAACAGCGCGCGCTCGAAGACGATGCTGAGAGCCGCCGCGGTGACGAAGGCCGCGGGCAGGCTGGCGAGGAACGGCCAGCCGAGCTTGTTGACCAGCGAGACGGTGGTATAGCCGCCGACCATGGCGAAGCTGCAGTGCGCCAGGTTGACGAAGTTCATCATCCCCAGCGTCACCGACAGCCCCACCGACAGCAGGAACAACAGCATCCCGTAGGCGAACCCGTCGAAGAGCACGCCCGCGAGCGAGGACAGCATCGCCTAGCGGCTTAGGAACATCGCCTACTTCTGCTTCCGGCGCTCCCCGGCCGGGTCCTTCACCATCGGAATGGTGTCGAACGGCACGTTCACCAGCTCGCCGCCGACCTTCTCGACGCGGCGGATATAGACGTTCTGCACCACGTCGCGCGTCTCCGGGTCGATCATCATCGGGCCACGCGGGCTGTCCCACTTGAGGCCCTTGGCTGCGGCGATCATGGTCTCGGCGTCGGTCTTGCCGCTCGTTTTCTTGAGCGTTTCGTAGATGGCGCGCATGCCGTCGTAGCCGCCGAGCGAGAAGAAGTCGGGATTGCGCCCGCCCGAGACGCCCTGGTACTCCTTCACGAACTTCGCGTTCTCGGGGTTCTTCGACATGTAGTCGTAGTGCCAGGCGGTGATGACGTCGAGGGCGGTGTCGCCCATGCTCTTCAGCGCCGCTTCCGCGGTGGTCTCGCCCGAGCCCAGCACCTTGGTTTTCTTCTTGTCGATGCCGCGCTCGGCGAACGCCTTGCCAAGCGCCGCGGGCTGCGCGCCGCCCGGGATGAAGATGAAGATCGACTCGGGGGCGATGTCCTTCGCGCGCTGCACGAACGCCGCGAAGTCGGGGTTCGCCACCGGGAAGCGTACCGAGCCGACGATCGTGCCGCCGGCAGCCTTGAAGGCGCTGGTGAACGCGTTCTCGGAGTCGTGGCCCGGGCCGTAGTCGGTGACCATGGTGTACGACTGCTTGATGCCGCCCTTGGTGGCGGCCCAGGTGCCGAAGGTCTCCATCACCTGCGGCAGCGTCACCGAGGTGCGGATCATGTACGGCGACTTTGTAATGATCACCGACGTGGCCGCGTTCATCACCACCATGAACTTCTTCGCCTCGGCGGAGACATCGGCCGCCGCCATGGCGTTGGGCGTGAGCACCCAGCCCGCGAGGATGTCGACGCCATCGCGCACCACGAGCTCCTGCGCCAGGCGCTTCGCCACGTCGGGCGCCGGGCCGCCGACGTCCTTGACGATGAGCTCGATCTTGCGCCCCGCGACGGTATCGCCGTTGATCTTCATGTAGGTCTTGATGCCGTTGTGCATCTGGTTGCCGGCGTCGGCGAACTGGCCCGAGAGCGTCATCACCACGCCGATCTTCACCGGCTGCTGCGCCTGCGCCGCCGGTGCAAAGAATGCGGCAGCGAGCGCGGCGGCCACTGCCAAACTGACGCGTTGCATGGATCCCTCCTCCTAAGGAAGCCGTACCATACCAAAGAATGAAACGTTCCACGCGAAAGATCCTGACCACCCATGTGGGAAGCCTCCCGCTGATGGAAGGCGGCTCGGTGGAGGCGGTGGTGAAGAAGCAGCGCGAGCTCGGGCTCGATCTCATCAACGAGGGCGAGTACACGAAGGGTGGCGACTGGCTCTCGTACGTCGAGGAACGCTTCGGTGGCTTCGAGCCGCGCCCGCCGGCGCCTGGAAGCATCCCGCTCATCGCGCAGGGCAAGGACCGCGAGGCTTTCGCCGACTTCTACAAGTACGCGGCGGAGAAGGGCACGCTGTTCTACACGCCCGGCGAGCAGATCAAGCGTGTGCGGCCGATCTGGGTGTGCACCGCGCCGGTCACGTACACCGGAGGCGCAGCCCTCGAGCGCGAGATCGCGGAGCTGAAGCGCCATGTGCCGGTCGAGGACGCGTTCCTGACCTCCACCGCGCCGGCGAGCCTCGAGGTCTACCGGCGCAACGAGTACTACAAGAGCGAGGAGGAGTTCGTCTACGCCATCGCCGAGGCGATGCGCGTCGAGTACGAGGCCATCGTCAAGTCCGGCGTCGTGCTCCAGATCGACGACGCGTGGCTCGTCGCACTATGGGATCGCATCGGCATCCAGATGGGCATGGCAGCATTTCGCCGGCGCTCGCAGATGCGCATCGAAGCGCTGAACCACGCGCTGCGCAACGTGCCCGAGGACCGGGTGCGCTATCACCTGTGCTGGGGAAGCTGGCACGGGCCGCACGCGTATGACCTCGAGCTGAAAGACGCGGTCGACCTCATGCTCCAGGTGAATGCGCAGGCGTACCTCATCGAGGGCGCGAATGCCCGCCATGAGCACGAGTACGCGCTGTGGGACAGCGTGCGGCTGCCGGAAGGGAAGATACTCATCCCGGGCGTGGTGACCCATTCGACCGACGTGGTCGAGCACCCGGAAGTGGTCTCGCAGCGCATCCGGCGCTTCGCCGAGCGCGTGGGCAAAGGGAACGTGATCGCCGGCTGCGACTGCGGCTTCGGCGGCCGCTCGCACCCGCAGATTGCATGGGCCAAGCTGAAAGCGCTGAGCGAGGGAGCGGCGCTCGCGAGCGAGGCGGTGTTCTAGGTTACGGCGGCGAGCGGGGGAGGGCTTTTTTGGTACGGCAGAACGCCGTTTTGTACCGTGGCGCCCGCCGAAAGCCCCGAGCCCCCGCTCGCTCTCCCTTAGCTGCGCGCCAGGATGCGGTCGAGGTGGTCGAGGTCGTTGACGACGCCCCACTCGGACGCGCCGGCCTTCTCGACGCGCGCCTTCCACTGGTCGAGCCGCCCCATGTAGAGGCGCGGATCGACGTTGTCGGTCCTGAGCTTGACCACGTTGACCGCGATCACCCGGATGTTCTTCAGGCTGATCGGGAAGTTGCGCACCGTGACCTTGTCGAGCTCCTCCTGCATGTCGGAGAAGATGATGACGGTCCTGGTGCCGGCGGCGCCCTCGTTCAGGAACTGCGCCGCCTGGATCAAGCCGCCGGTGATGTCGGTGTACTTGCTCCCCGATACGTTCTTGAAAGCGGCGTCGATCTTGTCGCGAAACGCGCGCTTCTGCGCGTTGGCCTGCGAGGGGCGCGTGTCGAAGGTCGCCTTGGCGATGATGTCCTTTTCACTGAAGCTGCGGCTCTGCACCCGCGCCACCGCGAGCGAATCCCCGGGCTGGAGGGTGCCGAGCAGGTAGCTCACGATCAGCAGCGCCTTGCTGGCTTCCTGCGAATACGTCCCCGAGGTGTCGACCAGCATGAATACGCCATGCGCGTGGCTGCGCGCGTCGCCGCAGCCCCAAGGTGCGAGCGCGAGGGCCGGCAGCGAAGCTAGGAAGGTGCGCTTGTCCATGGCGGCTCCTAGGCGTGGGTGCGCTGGATTTCGGTGTCGTCCGCATCCGCGCGGGCGCGCTTGCGCGGCCGCTTCACCAGTTGCTCCGCGAGGAGCGGCAGCACGATGGCGATGTCGTACAGGCGGATGAGGATGCGGCAGGCGTGCCGCAGCGCCTGGCCGGCGACGCGCAGGATGAGCGCAGCGCCGCGCACCAGCGCGATCAGGAACACGCCGCCGACCGTGCGCGCCGAGTGGATCAGCGATTCGAGCGGGATGGCGATGAACGCGAGCGCGAACGGCAGGATGAAACCGAGCAGCATCTGGCCCGCGGTCGGGATGCGGCCGACCCAGCCTTCGGTCGGCGCCGCCTGCACGGTGGCGAGCGACTGCAGCAGCGCCTGCTTATCCTGGATCAGCATGTCGCGCATCAGGGCGAGCGCCGCTTCGACACCGGCCAGCGTCACGAGCAGCACGAACGCCACCCACAGCATGCGGCGGCGCAGCTGCTCGTTCAGGTTGGCGATGCGCGGGAAGAGGTGCGTGACGCGCATCGCTTCCAAGAGGAACAGGCCCATCGACGCCTCGACGAAGATGATCACCAGCGCGGCGACCTCCGAGGTGCGCAGCGAGCTCGTGATGTAGTCGCCGGCGCCGACCATCTCCGACATCGGCAGCGCGATCAGCTTGAAGTTGATGAACGCGCCGCCGGCGGCGACCGTCATGACGAGAAGCGCGATGGCGAACTGAGTGAACGCCGACACGGTGAGCGCATGCTCGGCCTTGTCGGTGCCGGCGCTGATCTGCTCGTACTTGCCCATGTGCGCGTCGACCGTGCTGACGCTGGCCTGCAGCGCCGCCACGTTCTTCTCGACCTGCGCCAGGTTCTTGTCCACCGAGCGCCAGAAAGGCATGAAGCCCTCGAGGATGCGGTGGCGCGTCTCGTAGGCCTTGCGGTACTCGGTGAGCGCCTTGTCGTGGATATTGGCGACCGAGCGCTTGATCTCCTCGAGCACCTTGACCACCAGCTCGTTGCCGGTCGACTTGATGTTGGCCACGGCCTTCACGGCCTCGGTCCAGTCGGGCGACGGCGGCGGCACCTCGCCGCACTTCTTGTAGTCCTCCTCGATCTTGGTGATCTCGTCGAGGAGCTTGCGCTGCAGGGTCGGATAGCCCTGCAAATCGCGCGTCACGATGGCGCCGAGGCGCTCGAACTCGCGCTCGATGCGCTGCCCGACCTCCTGTTTGCCGTGCGCGAGCAGCACTGCGCGGTTGCGAAAGCGGATATCGGTTGCCGCGGCCGCGAGGCTCCGGGCGGCGAGGCGCAGCGGGGCGCTCAGACCGTGCCCCAGCGCGCGGAACAGCTCGTGCATCGGACGGCGTGCGGCATACATGAAGGCCATGGCGACGATTGCCAGGAGCAGCACGGAAACCGCAACGTTGTCGGGCCACAGCATCCAGGATTGGAAGGTCATGGATTCCCCCTTTCTCCCGTTACGCTAGACGAGAATTGCCTGCGGCGGCGCAGTAACTATCGGACTTGAGGAACTATGTCTGCGGGCGGTTGAGAAATAAGTCCTGCGCGAGGAAATCTCGCAACAAGGCAGGAGTTACGATGCTGAACGAACGGAAAAACGCAGAAAGGGAGGAAGCCATGCATAGCCACGTTCGACTCGCGCTGCTCCTCGTGCTGGCGCTCGGGGCGAGCTGCTCTCACACGGTGGTCGTGCCCGTGCCGCCGCGCGTGGATCTCAGCTCCTACGGCACGCTCGGCATCGTGGACTTCGCTTCGAATTCCGAGCGCGCCATCAACTCGCATGCCACGCGCCAGTTCCAGGAGCAGGTCCAGGCCGCGCAACCGGGCACGCGCTTCGTCGAGCTCGGCGATCGGCAGGCGCTGCTCGCGGCGTTCGGCGCGAGCCAGCTCGATCCGGACACGCTCAGGAAGATCGGCCAGAAGTATCGCGTCAACGCGGTGTTCGTCGGCGACATCGCCTATTCGGAGCCGCGCACCGAGGTCAAGATCGCCGACGTGCAGAAGCTGGAAGGCGGCATGCGCGCCGAGGTGCGGGGCGACATCTCCAGCCGGCTGTTGGAGACCACGGGCGGCGCCAGCATCTGGAGCAGCTCGGCCTGGGCTCGCCGGCAGCTCGGCAGCGTCAGCGTCTCGGCCGAGCGCGGCGTGAGCGGGAGCGTGAGCAAGTCCAACCCGCGCGACGAGATGGTGCCCGCGCTGGTCTACCACCTGACGCAGGATTTCCGGCCGAGCGCCGTGCGCCAGGCGCAGTAGACGCGAATTTAGGCGGGATGCATCTCGCCGAAGCCTTCCCGCCGATCGGCGAGTCCCAGGCGCCGCTCGCGCCCCACGGAGAACACGCGCTGGCGGCGGTCGCCGAGGACGTGGCGGCGCTCGCGCATCGCCGCCGGCTGGCGCCAGCCGAAGTAGGCGGCGATGACCGCGGTGAGGCCGTGCAGCCAGACGTCGTTGCCGTGGAGCGGGACCATGCCCAGCGTCGTGTTGAGCATGGGGATCATGCCCATCACGGCGAGCACGCCATAGAGGACCGCGAGGCCGCGCGCGAAGCTGATGCCGCTCGTGCGGCCCGACCACGCCGAGAGGCCCCATACGCCAATCACGATGTGCAGCAGGCTGTGCAGCAGGTTCACCGGGAAGAGGCCCAGCAGGTAGCCATAGAGCAGCGTGAACTGGGTCGGCGGCGCGTCGATCGGCGGCGGCACTAGGAGCACCGGCAGCAGTCCCATCAAGCCGGCGACCAGATACGCGATGCCGAAGAGAAGCGCGAAGGTGGACGTCCTCATATCAGACCTCGACGGGGTGGGTGTCGGCTCCCTGCTCGTAGTTGCGCGCGACGCGCACCGTGCCGTCGCGCTCGACCACCGCGACGCGGCAGCGCGGCTTGGCGAGCGCCACGCGCACCGCGTGCTTCATCGCGCCCCATTTGCTCGGGAAATAGGCGATGGCGACGCGGCTCGGACCGCGCTCGTTAACGCTCCAGACGCCGTCGCGCGTCTGCGAGACGGAGAGGAGCGGCGTGGGCGCTTGCATCAGCCGCCCTTCACCTGGAGCTCGTTCTTGACTGCGGTCACGCCGCTCACCTGCTTGGCGACGGCCTCCACGCGGCGCTTCGTGTCCTCGGAATCTACGCGGCCGCGGAGGGTGACGACGCCCTTGTCGCTGTCGACGTTGATGTCTTTGAGGGTGCGCAAGCCGACGTCGTTGGCAAGCGCGGTGTGCACCTTGGTGGTGAGCGCCGCGTCCTGCGCGAGCTCGTTGTTCTTCTGGCGGCCTTCGTCCGTCACCTGATCGTTGGTCTTCTCCGTCGGCTGCGCGAGCACCGGCGACGCGGCGAACAGGATGCAGAGGAACAGGGCTGAGCGTTTCATAGAACCTCCTTTTAGCTGCCCCCGGAGGGGGCTTGGGCGTGGATAACTTCCGGTTTCTCGATCGGCGGCCGCCGGATCTCCTGCTCGAGACTCGGCCGCTCGCGCCGCTGGTACGGCGGCAACGCGAGCGCCTGGCCGCGCTCGATCGACTTGTAGAGCGAGCGGATTAGGCGCTCGTCGGCGAGGCCTTCCTCGCCCGAGGGCTCGGGATCGCGGTCCTGCAGCACGCAATCGGAAAAGTAGAGGAGCTCCGGCGCGAACTGGTCGCGCTTGGCGAAGCGCCGCTCGCTCACCAGGTTGCCGTCCAGGCTCAGCCGGTGCTCCAGCGGCTGCGCGTATTCATAGGCGGGGTCGACCGCCAGCTCGCCCTTCGTGCCCACCAGCCGGTACTCCGAGACCTTGGTCGCGCCGAAGCTGCAGGTGAAGGCGGCGAGGCGCTCGTTCGAGAAGCGCAGGATCGCGCTCACCGATTCCTCGACGTCGCCGATCGCGCCGGCGGCGGCCGCGCGCACTTCGCCTGGCTCGTCGCGGAAAAGCGAGCGCGCGGCGTTGATGCAGTAGACGCCGATGTCGTAGAGCGTGCCGCCGCCGAGCGCGCGCTTCACGCGGATGTTGCCGGGCACCACCGTCATCGTGAACGTGGAGGTGAAGAGGCGCGGCTCGCCGATCCGCCCGGAGCGCGCAATTTCCACCGCCTCCAGGTTCGCGCGCTCGAAATGCAGCCGGTAGGCGACCATCAGCTGGACGCGGTGCTCGCGCGCGGCGCGGATCATGAGCTCGCACTCGGCCTCGGTCACCGCCATGGGCTTTTCGCAGAGCACGTGGACCCCGGCGCGGGCCGCGCGCTCGCTGTACTCCGCGTGCATGCTGTTCGGCAGCGCGATGTAGACCGCGTCGATGTCGCCGCTCTTCAGGAGGGCGTCGTACTCGCTGTAATCCACCGCGCGCTCGAGCTCGTACTTCTGCTTCAACGCCGCGCGCTTTTCCGGGTCGCCCGAGACGATGGCCACGAGCTTCGAGTTGCGCCGCGCGTTGGCGAACGCGGGCAGCACGGCCACCTGGGCGATGTGCCCGCAGCCGACGACCGCGTAGCGGATGAGGCGCTTGGGCATTAGGCGGCCCGCCTCTTGCGCGCGGCGCGCTTCGGTTTCCGGCTGCCCTCAACGCTCTTCTTAAGGAGCGACATCAGGTCGATCACCTCGGCGCCCTTCGACGCCTTCTCCTCTTTCTCGGGCTCGGTGATCTCCTCGGTCTGGCCCGCCTTCACCTTCTCCTCGATGCGCTTGAGGAGATCTTCGTGGAAGGTGTCGTGGTACTTCTCCGGCTGCCACTCGTCGGCCATGTCCTCGATCAGCCGCAGCGCCATGTCGATCTCCTTCGAGCCCACCTTGGCGCCCTTCAGCTTCTCCGGAATGCCGAGGTCCTCGGCGCTCCTTAGCTCGTTGTGGTAGCGCAGCGTGTTCAGCACGAGCGCCTCGCCGTGCGGAAGCAGCGCGGCGAGGTACTGCTTGGTGCGGATCACCACGCTCGCGATGCCGGCCTTCCCGGCCTTCGCCATGGCGTCGCGCAGGAGTGCGTACGCCTTTTCGCCGCGCTTGCCGGGGCCGAGGTAGTAAGGCGTCTCGAAATAAAGCGGCGCGATGTCGCGGAGGTCGACGAAGGCGAGGATGTCGACCGTCTTCGTGGCTTCGGGATTGGCGCGCCGGAAATCCTCTTCGGAGAGGACCACGTACTTGTCGTCCTGGTACTCGTAGCCCTTGACCACGTCGTCCCAGGGCACTTCCTGGCCCGTCGCCTTGTTGACGCGCTTGTAGCCGACCGGCGCGAGGTCGCGCTTGTCGAGCATCGTCAGGTCGAAGTCGGCAGAGCGCTTCTGCGCCGAGTACAGCTCGACCGGCACATTTACCAGGCCGAAGCTGATCGCACCTTTCCAGAGACCGCGCGGCATGGCTGCTAACGCTTGCCCCTCAGTGCTTCCCTAAATCCTCCAGGAGGTTCGCCAGGTCGTCGGCGTGCTCCTCCTCCTTGGCCAGGATTTCCTCCATCAGGCGCCGCGAGGTGGGATCGTCCTCGCCGAGGTAGCCGATCATCTCGCGGTAGCTGTCGATGGCGATGCGCTCGGCGACCAGATCTTCCTTGATCATCTCCTCGAGCGAGTCGCCCTCGACGTACTCGGCGTGGCTGCGCGAGGCGAGGCCGTCGGGCGAGAAGTCCGGCGCGCCGCCGAGCTGCACGATGCGCGCGGCGATCTGGTCGGCGTGCTGCTGCTCCTCGTTCGCGTGCTCGAGGAACTCGGCCGCCACGCCTTCCGCATGGATGCCCTTCGCCATGAAGTAGTGGCGCTTGTACCGGAGCGTGCAGATGATCTCGGTGGCGAGCGCTTCGTTCAAGAGCTTCAGCACGACGCTGCGGTCGGCGTGGTACCCGGGAGTCACGGCCCCTTGGGCGATGTGCTCCCGGGCGCGCTTGCGCAGCGTCTGGATGTCGGAGAGGAAAGCTCCGCTGGCCATTGCATTCCTTTCGTTACTTGCTGCCGCCCTGCGCGGCGCGCTTGTCGGCTGCGGCGTACTTCGCCTTGATGTCGGCCTTGGTCCGGTCGTACCTGGCCTTGGCTTCCTTCTCGCAGGCGCTCTCTTCCTTGCCTTTCGAGGCGTCGCACTTCTCCTTCGCGACTTTGTACTCGTGCTCGGCCTTGGCTTCTGCGATCTTGCGCTGGTTCGCCGGGCTCGGGTCGTACTTGGCCTTAAGCTCGGCCTTGGCGACCTGCTCCTTGCCCTTCGCGTCGGCTTCGCAGACTTCCTTCTCGTTGGCCTTCATCGAGCTGCACTTCGCCTTGGCGGCTTTGTACTCGGCCTCGATCTTGTCTTCCTCGGCGTTGCGCGCCTTGCGGTCGACCTGCGGTTTCGCGTCGGCGGTGCCGTCGGCGCGTGCGCCTGGGGTGGTGGTTTGGGCCTGGGCGACGCCGGCAAAGGCGAGCGCCATGGCTGCGGCGATGGTCAGTAATGGGGTACGCATGGGAATCTCCGGACTAAGGCCTTCTCAGCAGCCCCGCGACGAGCGAGACCAGGAAGAGCACGACAAACACGACGAACAGGATCTTGGCGATTTCCGCCGCCCCGGCAGCGATGCCGGTGAAGCCGAAGATCGCCGCGATGATGGCGATGATGAAAAACGCAAGCGCCCAGCTCAACATGACGGACTCCTTCGATAAATGGTGGGTGAAGCTGGAGTGGGAGGGAGCAAAGCCCGTGCCCGTGGAGTGAGATTCGGCGCGCGCGCGTCCAGGCGGCTCTATGTAAGCGTTGCGCGCTCCTTGTAAGAATGCACTGCGCCCGCCGTGCCCGCGTAGTAGTTCAGCTACAGCAGGTCCCCGGCATGGCTCCTGCAGCGAGAGTGGGCGTGAAGCCCGACGATGCCGTTCCTCTGATGCTCTGGCGCGCGCGGCCCGACATGTCGTGCGAGTACACCAGCCGCGCCTGGCTCGAGTTCACCGGCTTCAGCGCCGAGCAGGCGCTCGGCGAGGGCTGGTCGCGCGTCGTGCATGCCGAGGACCTGGCGCGCTGGCTCGACGGCTGCGTTTGCGCCTTCGACGCGCGCGAGCCCTTCGAGATCGAGTACCGCATGCGCCGCCACGACGGCGAGTACCGCTGGGTGCTGGACCGTGCGGCGCCGGCGCATGCGCCGGACGGATTGTTCCTCGGCTATGTCGGCGCCTGCGTCGACATTCACGAGCGCAGGACCGCCCAGGACGCGCTCGCCCGCGCGCTCGAACGCGAGCGCAAATTGCGCATCGCTACGGAAGAATCGAGCCGGGCGAAGGACGGCTTCCTTGCCTCGGTGCTCGCCGAGCTGCAGCCGCCGACGCAGGCGATTGCCACCTGGTCGGCGCATCTGCGGGAGCAGGTGCCGCCGGGCAGCGAGGCGAGCGAAGCGCTCGAGGCGATCGTGCGCAGCGCGCGCACGCAGACCCGGATCATCGGCAACCTGCTCGAGCTGGCGCGCGCGTCCGCAGGCTGCGAGGTCGAGGCGCCTGCGTGCGAGGCGCCGTTGCTCGCCGGTGTGCGCGCGCTGGTGGTGGAGGATGACCAGGAGGCGCGCGAGGCGCTGCTCAAGATCCTGCGCGTCGCCGGCGCGCAAGCGCGCGCCGTGGAGAACTCCGCCGAGGCGTTGCGCGCCCTGGAAGAGTGGCACCCGGACATCATGCTCTCCGACATGGGCATGCGTGGCGACGACGGCTATGTGCTCATCCGCGCGGTGCGCGCGCTCCCCGCCGAGCGCGGGGGGTGCCTGCGTGCCGCCGCCCTCACCGCGGAGCAGGAGCCGCAGGCGGCGAGCCGCGCGGTGGCGGCCGGCTACGACGCGCAGCTGGCGAAGCCGGTGGAGCCGGTCGCGCTCCTCGCCACCGTCGCTCGCTTGGTGCAGCCCGCGCGCGTGTAGGGGAATCACGGTCGTCGGCAAGCGTCGCCGGCACGCAGTTTGCAAGTAGCACGCCGCTGATCAATATCCCTTAACGAGGACTACAGGACTACACATGAATTGGGATCGCATCGCCGGTAACTGGAAGCAGATGAAAGGCGCGCTCAAGGAGCGCTGGGGCAAATTCACGGACGACGAGCTCGACCAGCTCGCCGGCCATCGCGACAAGCTGGTCGGCAAGATCCAGGAACGCTACGGCTGCGCGAAGGACGATGCCGAAAAGCAGGTGCGCGAATGGGAAAACAGGCAGACGTAAAACCGAAGGAGCCTCCGCGCTGGCCCTTCGATCCGATGCAGCCGGGCGACCATGAGCCCGTCCGGCCGCCGGAGGAGCTGAAGCGGGTGCAGAAGCAGACCGGGGCGGGTACCCGGAAGACCCAACCGAAAAGGAGCAAAGCATGAGAAGCGTCATTACCGCTGTCAGCATCGCGCTGGCCGCCGCCCTGGGCGTCGCCGGCTGCGCGTCCTCGCCGGAGACCAAGCGCAGCGCCGGCGAATTCACCGACGACGCCGCCCTCACCGCCAAGGTGAAGACGGCCATCGCCACCGACGTCGGCGCGCGGGCCGCCTCGAACATCAACGTCGAGACCTACAAGGGCGTGGTGCAGCTCTCCGGCTTCGTCGACAGCAAGGACATGGCCGCCCGCGCGGTTGAAGCGGCGAAAAAGGTGAGCGGCGCGAGGACCGTGAAGAACGACCTGCGCCTCAAGACCTCGTAGGACCATTCCTTGCGGCGATCCCCCTACCGAACGTAGGAGGGTCGCCATGAGTTCCGCTACCGCAAAAGAGGCCGCGCCGAGGCTGCACTTCAGCCTGCCGCCGCTGCCGTACGCCGAGGACGCGCTCGCCCCGGTCATCTCGGCCGAGACGCTGCAGCTCCACCACGGCAAGCATCACAAGAAGTACCTCGACACGACGAACGAGCTGCTCGCCAAGAGCGAGGTGCGCGGCTCGACGCTCGAGGACGTGGTGCGCTCGAGCCAGGGAAAGCTTTTCAACAACGCCGCGCAGGCCTGGAACCACGAGTTCTACTGGCACTCGCTCACGCCGAAATCCTCGCCGCCCTCGGCCGCCACCCGCCGGCGCCTGGAGCACGACTTCGGCACCTATGAGAGCTTCGTCGACCGGTTCGCCGCCGCCGCCATCGATCAGTTCGGCAGCGGCTGGGCGTGGCTGGTCGACAAGGACGGCAAGCTCGAAGTCGTCGCCACGTCGAACGCCGACACGCCGATGGCCCGCGGCGTGCGCTGCCTATTGACGCTGGATGTCTGGGAGCACGCCTATTACGTCGACTACCGCAACCAGCGCGAGCGCTATGTGCAGGCGGTGATCGAGAAGCGCCTGAACTGGGCCTTCGCCGAGGAAAACCTAAACCGTCGCTAGCGGCGTGCGCGGGTCGAAGTCGCTCCAGCCGTCGCGCCACTGGCCCTCGGTGCGGCCGACGTCGCGCGCGTTGTTCGAGCGCAGCGCCTCGATCGCGAGTCGCTCGGTCCCGGGGCGGTCCACTCGCACGGCGATCATGCGCCCGCCGCGCGTCTCGAGCGGGTGCTCGGGCGTGGCTTCGCGGCGCGAGCCGCCGTGCAGGCTGACCATCACGCCGGCGAAGGCGCCGACCAGCGCCCCGAGCCCGCAGGCGAGCAGGACCGCGTGCATGCCGATCAGCGAACCGATGATGAGGCCGACGGCGGCGCCGATCACGGCGCCGATCGCGCCATGGCGGCCGGCGCCGGCCGAGCCGGCGTCGCTGTGGGTGTCGCCGCCGATCGGCAGGCGAGCATTCTGCCCCGGCGGGCCGACGTAGAAGGCATCGACCTCGTCGCGCAGGAAGCCGTTACGCTTCAGCGCTTCCAGCGCGGCGTCGGCGTCGACGCTGCGGTCAAAGCGGCCAGCCACGATGCGGGACACTAGGCACTCCTTCTAACATCCGCGCGACGGACGTCCACGCTCGGCAGACGCATCAGCGCGCGATACTTGGTGATGGTCCTGCGCGCCACCTTGAGGCCCTGCTGCGCGAGCAGCCGCGCCAGCTCCGCATCGGAAAGCGGCGCGCGCGGATCCTCGGCGGCGATCAGCTCCTTCATCACGGCGCGCACTGCGGTGGCGGAAGCGGCGCCGCCGTTCTCCGTGGCGAGCCGGCGGGAGAAGAAATGCTTGAACTCGAAGAGCCCGCGCGGCGTGGCCATGTACTTGTTGTTGGTCACGCGGCACACGGTCGACTCGTGCAGGCCGAGCTCGCCCGCGATCAGCTTGAGCGTCAGCGGCTTCATCGCCACCTCACCGTACTCGAAGAAGCCGCGCTGGCGCGCGACGATCGCGTCGGCGACGCGCTGGATCGTGGCGAAGCGCTGCTCGATCGAGCGCAGGAGCCAGCGCGCTTCCTGCAGATGGCGCGCGAGCGAGTGGTTCGAGGCGTTCTTGTGCTGGATGGCCTCGGCATAAGCGCGGTTGAGGCGCACGCGCGGCAGCGACGCCGGGTTGATGATCGCCGCCCAGCGGTCGCGCACTTTCTTGACGATCACGTCGGGCACGACGTAGCGCGCCTCCTGCGGACCGAAGCGGTGGCCGGGTCGCGGATCGAGCGAGCGGATGAGCGCGCGCGCCGTGTGCAGCGTCGCCTCGTCGCAGCCGACCGCGTGCTGCAGCCGCGCCCATTCGCGGTTGCCGAGGAGCGGCAGATGGCCATTGCAGATTTTCAGCGCGACCTCGCGTCCGGGCGTGTGCTCCGGCAGCGCCTGCAGCTGCAGGCAAAGGCACTCCTCGAGGGTGCGCGCGCCGATGCCCGCCGGATCGAGGCTCTGCACCATGCGCAGCGCCGCGAGGAAGTCTTCCGGCCGCACGTCGTGCTCCGGCGGCACCAGCGCGGCGAGCTCGTCGAACGACATCTTGAAGTAGCCGTCGTCGTCGAGGCTGTCGATGATCATGTGTGAGAGCGCGCGGTCGCGCTCGCCCATGGGCGAAATCATGAGCTGCTCGCGGAGGTGCTGCTGCAGGGTGGGCTGCGCGTCGTTCGCACCGCCCCATTCCTCCTGGTCGCGCTCGACCGGCGGCCCCGAGGACTGCTCCTGCGGCACCACGACGTCGTCTACCGTCGCCGCGTCGCGCAGCGGCGGCGTCTGTGCTTCGGGGTTCTCCTCGAGGAACGGATTGGCGGTGAGCGCCTCGTCCATCTCCTGCGCGAATTCCAGCGCGGACATCTGGAGGAGCTTGAGCGCCTGCTGGACCTGCGGCGTGAGCGTGAGGTGCTGGCGCAGCCGTAGTGCGATTGCCGGACCCATTGACCTTCCTTTCGTTGTCCGCAATCACTGCACAGACTGTGCCAGGATGAGTTCGGGGACGGAGCCCGAACACTGTCGCTTTTCACCGGTAAGACTTGCGCGCGAGCCGGTAGCAATTACCGGGCGCGGGCGCGCGCTTTGCTGAATGCGCCGCATGTCCGATCGCCTCGAGCGCTATCGCGAGATGCGCGATTTCCGCATCACATCAGAACCGCGTGGTCGGAAAGCCGCGTCGCAACGGAAGCAGCTGCGTTACTGCATTCAGCGCCACGCGGCGACGCGCCTGCACTACGACTTCCGCCTCGAGCTCGACGGCGTGCTGAAGAGCTGGGCCGTGCCGAAAGGACCAAGCCTCGATCCGGCCGACAAGCGCCTCGCTATAGAGACAGAGGACCATCCGCTCGACTACCGCGACTTCGAGGGCGTCATTCCCGAAAAACAGTACGGCGCGGGCGAGGTCCTGCTGTGGGATAAAGGCGTCTGGACTCCGGAGGACCCCGATCCGCTCGCGGCGTTGCGCAAAGGCCGGCTGCACTTCCGCCTCGACGGCGAGAAGCTGCACGGCTCGTGGATCCTCACGCGAACCGGGAGTAGAGGCGGCGGCAACGACGACCCGCCCGCCTGGCTCCTCATCAAGCGCAACGACGAGAAAGCGCGTCCCGGCTATGACATCACGGCCGAACGCCCCGAAAGCGTGAAAGGCAAGCCCAAGCCGGCGAAATACGGCAGGAAGTCGAAGCTGCCCCAGTTCATCTCGCCGCAGCTGGCGACCCTCGTCACCGAGCCGCCAAGGACGGGCGAGTGGCTCTATGAGGTGAAGCACGACGGCTACCGCATGCTCGCTCGGCTGGCGAAGCGCGATGCGCGGCTCTTCACGCGCAGCGGCAAGGACTGGACCGAGCGGCTGCCGCATCTGGCGCGCGAGCTGAGGCGCCTCAAGCTCGCCGAAAGCTGGCTCGATGGCGAGATCGTGGTGCAGCGCGCGGACGGCCGCTCGAGCTTCCAGGCGCTGCAGAACGCTTTCGACGCCGGGCGCGACGCCGAGATCGTGTACTACGTCTTCGATGCTCCGTACCTGAAGGGCGTGGACCAGACGCGGCTGCCGCTCGCTGAGAGGAAGGCCGCGCTTGCACGTGCGCTGCCGAAGAGCTCGATGGTGCGGCTGAGCGAGCACCTGGAAGGGGAGGCGAGCGAAGTGCTGGAGAAGGCGTGCAAGCTCGGGCTCGAGGGCCTCATCGGCAAGCGCGCCGACTCACTCTACGAAGCCGGGCGCTCCAAGACCTGGATCAAGCTCAAGTGCCGCCTGGAGCAGGACTTCGTCATCGTCGGTTACACGGCGCCCGGCGGCGCGCGCAGCGGGTTCGGCGCGCTCGTCCTCGGCGTCCACGACTCGCCGGGCGGCAAGCTCAAGTACGCCGGCAAGGTCGGCACCGGTTTCGACGAGCAGCGGCTGAAGACGCTGACCAAGCGCCTTGCGGCGATGAAGCGCCCCGACTCGCCGCTCATGGATCCGCCGCGCGAGAAAGGCATCCAGTGGGTGAAGCCGCAGCTCGTCGCGCAGATCGCCTTCGCCGAGCGCACCGACGATGGCATCCTGCGGCAGGCTTCGTTCATGGGCCTGCGCGAGGACCTCCCGGCGAAGTCCGTGACCGATGAGCGCGCGCAGCGGCCACCCGAGGCCGAGCCCGCCGCTCGCCAGGAGGGCAATGTCGTCCACGGCGTCAAGATCTCGCACCCCGAGCGGCTCATCTGGCCGAGCCTCGGGATCACGAAGCTGGATCTCGCGCGCTACTACGACGGCGTTGGCGAGCTCATGCTGCCGCACGTCGCGCGCCGGCCGCTCACGCTGGTCCGCTGCCCCGACGGGGCGGAGAAGGAATGCTTCTACCAGCGCCACCTCGCCATGGGCGCGAGCCCGGGCGACGTGAAGACCTTCAGGCGCGAGCGCTCGAGCAAGGGCTACTACATCTACATCGAGTCGCACCGCGCGCTGATCACGCTGGTGCAGAACGGCGCCGTGGAGCTGCACACGTGGGGCGCGACAGGTCCGGACGTGCAGCATCCCGACCGCATCACGCTCGACCTCGACCCCGACGAGGATCTCGCATGGGCCGAGCTGGTCCGTGCTACGGAGATGACGCGCACCACAGTGGAGGCGCTCAAGCTGCGCTGTTTCCTCAAGACGACGGGCGGCAAAGGCCTGCACATCGTGATCCCCATCGCCCCGAGGCTCGGCTGGCCGGAGGTCAAGGAGTTCTCGCGCCTCATCGCCGAATTCCTCGTGCGCGCGGAGCCGAAGCTCTTCACCGCGAAGATCGCCAAGGAGCGCCGCGAGCAGAAGGTGTTCGTCGACTACCTGCGCAACTCGGAAACCGCGAGCGCCGTCGCCGCCTTCTCCGCCCGGGCGCGTCCGGGTGCGGGCGTGTCGACGCCGCTCGCATGGGATGAGCTCACCGCGGACGAGGACATCCGGCAGAAGTTCACCGTGCTTAC
>DASQAW010000318.1:0-3235 GCA_035635495.1 Burkholderiales bacterium | reverse complement strand
GCCATTGGCCACATCAAGTCAGGGCGCGTGCGCGCCATCGCGTCCACGGCGCCAAAGCGCGGCGTTGGCGCGCTCGGCGACATCCCGGTGATGGGCGAAACCATTCCGGGCTTCGAGCTCGTCACCTGGCACGGCGTGATGCTGTCGCCGGCGACGTCACGGCCGCTCGTCGGGCGCGTCAACCGAGAGCTGAACGCGGTGCTGCAGCGCGCGGACGTGCGCGAGCGCTTCGCTAACTCCGGCCTGCAGATCACCGGCGGCACGCCGGAAGAGTTTGCCGCGATCCTGCGCCGCGACTACGACAAGTACGGCGCCGCGCTCCGCTCGGCGGGCGTGAAGCCAGAATGAAGCCGGTGCGCCGAGTCGTCACCGGCCATCGCGACGGCAAAGCGGTGGTGCTGTTCGACAGCGCGGCGCCGAACCAGAAGCTGCGCCAGGCCTCGGGGCTCGTCTCGACCCTCCTCTGGGTGACGGACGAGACGCCCGCCGACATTTCCGGCACCGCCGATCGCTCGGCTCGGGACACCGGCGTTCCACCTCCGCCCAACGGGACCATTTTCCGCGTGGTCGACTTCCCGCCGGAGAGCGGCACGCGCTCGCGGGAAGCGGTGCTGAAGGAGATGGGGGTCGCCGATCACGGCGGCGCGCGGCATCCGCGGATGCACCGCACGAAGAGCGTCGACTACGCCGTGGTGCTCGAAGGCGAGGTCGACATGCTGCTGGACGACTCGGAGGTGCACCTGGAGGCGGGCGATGTGCTGGTGCAGCAAGGCACCAACCACGCCTGGGTCAACCGCGGGACAGCGCCGTGCCGCATCGCGTTTGTGCTGGTCGACGCGGCGGGGACATAATTCGCCGCACAAGGAGGGACACCATGAACAATACGACAACCGTTCCCACTGCCTACAACCCCTACGTTCCGCTCGTCGCACGGCTGCTGATGGCCGCCATCTTCGTGGTCTTCGGCGCTCGCAAGGTGCTCGCTTTCGCGGGCACGGCCGGCTACTTCACCAAGCTCGGCTTTCCGATGCCGGAGGTGATGGTGGTGCTCGCGATCATCATCGAGCTCGGCGGCGGCATCCTGCTGGCCATCGGCTGGAAGACCCGCTGGGTCGCGTGGCTGCTTGCGCTCTTCACGGTAGTCGCCATGTTCATGGCGCATCGCTACTGGGAATTCGCCGACGCCGCGCAGTACGGCAACCAGATGACGCACTTCTTCAAGAACCTGTGCATCATCGGCGGCCTCATGATGGTGGCGACGTTCGGCCCGGGCCCGATCTCCGTCGACAAGAGTTGAGCGCCCGGTCCGACGCAGCCCTGGTCTCGGCCCTCGAGCGGGCCAACATCCACCCGCTCTGGGACCGCTACAAGCGCATCACGCCGGTTGCGCCGCAGCCGAAGGACGCGCCCATGCACTGGCGCTGGCGCGACATCGAGCCCTTCGCCGAGCGCGCGGCGAAGGAGGTCGGCATCGAGGACGTCGAGCGGCGCGCGCTGATCCTCGCCAACCCGGCGTTCGGCGGCGAGACCGTCACCACGCAGAACCTGATCGGCGCCTTTACCGTGCTCGAGCCCGGCGACAAGGCGGTGCCGCACCGGCACACCGCCGCGGCGATCCGCTTTGCCACCCGCGCCGAAGGCGCCGTCACCATCGTGAACGGCAGGCGCTGCGAGATGAAGGAAGGCGACCTCGTCCTCACGCCGCCCATGTGCTGGCACGGCCACGTCAACCAGTCGGGCCGGCGCACGGTCTGGTTCGATGCCGCCAACATGCCGGCGATCTGCGCGCTCGACGCGAGCTTCTTCGAGCCGGGCACGCGGCAGGACGAGCGCTTCTGGGAAGTCGGCACCGAAGGCTCCTCGGAGTTTCGCTTCCCGGGCGACGAGGCCCGGCGCCAGCTTGCCGCCGCCGAGCGCGGCAAGGATGGCGCGCGCACGTTCCGCTACACGAGGAACGCCGGGGCGGTGATGCCCACGCTCGACCTGTATCTGAAACAGATCGACGCCCGCACGCGGCTTGCCCGGGCGACCTGGAATTCGGTCTGCCTCGTCGTCTCCGGCGACGGCCGCTCGACCATCGGCGACAAGCGCTTCGAATGGTCCAGGCACGACGTCTTCACCATCCCGCACTGGACCTGGGCGGCACATGAGCCTCGCGGCGCGAGCGCGGAGCTGTTCATCGTCACCGACCGCGCCATTTACGAAAATCTCGGGCTGTTGCGCGAAGAGTTCCAGTGATTGGCAAGCCGGTCCTCCGCGTCGAGGACCTGAAATTCCTCAGCGGCGCCGGCCGCTTCATCGATGATCTGTCATTCCCTGGCGAGCTGCATTGCGCGATGGTGCGCTCGCCGCACCCGCACGCCCGCATCCTCGCCATTCGCGCGCCCGCCGGCGTGGATATCCTGACCGGCGAGGACATGGCGCGCGACGGCGTGCAGGCGATGCGCTGCGGCTGGGTGCTGCCAGGCATGGTCGAGCCGCCGCGCCACGCGCTCGCACGCAGCACGGTGCGGCATGTCGGCGATCCGATAGCCGCCGTTTTTGCATCATCCCGAACACTGGCAGACGATGCCGCCGAACAGGTGGAGGTGGATTACGAGCCGCTGCCACTGCTGGACGGCGAGCAGTGCTTCAAATGGTCGCGCGGCGACCGCGCGGGCATGGAAGCAGCAATGCGCAGCGCGGCGCACCGCGTGCGGCTCGAGCTGGTGAACAACCGGCTCTGCGGCGCGGCGATCGAGACGCGCGGCTGCATCTCGACCGGCGACACGCTCTACTGCGGCACGCAGGCGCCGCACCACATCCGGCGCTATGTCTGCCAGGAGCTCGGCATCGACGAAGGGCGCCTGCGCGTCGTGTCGCCGGACATGGGCGGCGGCTTCGGCTACAAGGGCAAGCACTATCCGGAGGAGACGATCGCCGTCTGGGCGGCGCGCAGGCTCCGCCGCCCCGTGAAGTGGATCGCGCGCCGCCAGGAATCTTTTCTATCGGACACGCAAGGCCGCGATCACGTGACACGCGCCGAGCTGGGCGTCGATGACCAGGGCCGCTTCCTCGCCCTCCGCGTGGAGACGACCGCCGATCTGGGTGCCTATGTCTCGACCTTCGGCGCCGCGATTGCCGGTCCGATCTACAGCGCGCTCCTCGCCGGCGTGTACCGCACACCATATGTATACGTGGACGTGACGGGGGTGTTCAGCAACACGGTGCCGACCGACGCCTATCGCGGCGCGGG
>DASQAW010000317.1:0-2808 GCA_035635495.1 Burkholderiales bacterium | reverse complement strand
CTCGTTCTTCCCGCTGGCGATGCTGATTCTCATGGTGCTGGGCTCGATCGTGTTCGGGCTCGCGACACCGAGCGAGGCTGCGGCGGTCGGCGGATTCGGCGGATTCCTCCTTGCGGCGGCCTATCGCTACGTTGCTCGCCTGCGCGCCTCGGGCGAGCCGCGCGCCAACCAGCCTGCGGTAATCTGGGCCACGGTCAAGGACCTCGGGACCATCCTCAAGGAATCATCATTCCTCACCGCCAAGACGAGCGCCATGGTGTGCTGGCTGTTCGTCGGCTCCGGAATTTTCTCCGCCGCGTTCGCGCTGCTCGGCGGCCAGGAGCTGATCGAGAAATGGGTGCTGTCGCTCGACATGACGCCGGTGCAGTTCATGATCCTCGCGCAGTTCATCATCTTCATCCTCGGCTGGCCGCTCGAATGGACCGAGATCATCATCATCTTCATGCCGATCTTCCTGCCGCTGCTGCCGCACTTCGGCATCGACCCGCTGTTCTTCGGGCTGCTGGTGGCGCTCAACCTGCAGACGGCCTTCCTCTCGCCGCCGGTGGCGATGGCCGCGTTTTACCTGAAGGGCGTGTCGCCGCCGCACGTGACGCTGAATCAGATTTTTGCCGGCATGATGCCGTTCATGGGGATCCAGATAGTCGCGCTCGTGCTGCTGTATGTCTTTCCGCAGATCGGGCTGTGGCTGCCGCAAATGCTGTATGCCAGATGAGCAGCCGGCGCAGCTGACCGCCGCCGAGGCGGCGCGGAGGATCCGTGCAGGGCTGCTGAGCTCCGAGGAGCTGGTGCAGTCCTGCCTGGAGCGGATCCGCCAGGCGGAGCCGGCGGTGCAGGCCTGGCAGTTTCTCGACGAGGAGCACGCGCTCGCCCAGGCGCGCGCGGCCGATGAGAGAAAGCGCAGCGGCGAGCCGGTCGGCGCGCTGAACGGCATCCCGGTCGGCATCAAGGACATCATCGACACGGCGGACATGCCGACCGAGAACGGCACCGTGCTGCACAAGGGGCGCATGCCGCGCTCGGATGCCGCGGTTGTGGCTGCGTTGCGCGCCGCGGGCGCCGTGATCCTCGGCAAGACGGTGACCACCGAATGCGCGTACTTCAATCCCGGCAAGACGCGCAATCCGCACCATCCGGAGCACACGCCAGGCGGCTCCTCCAGCGGCTCGGCGGCCGCGGTCGGCGCGCACATGGTGCCGCTCGCGCTCGGCAGCCAGACCGCCGGCTCGGTGATCCGCCCCGCAGCCTTCTGCGGCGTGTACGCCTTCAAGCCGACGCACGGCCTCATCCCGCGCACTGGCGTGCTGCAGCTCTCGCGCACGCTCGACCACGTCGGCATGTTCGCGCGCAGCATCGAGGACCTGGCGCTCCTCGGCGAGCAGCTCGTCGGCTACGACGAACGCGATCCGGACACGCGCCCGCGGGCTCGGCCGCCGTTCCAGGCGGTGGCGAACGAGGATCCGCCGATCCCGCCGACCCTGGCGTTCATCAAGACGCCGCACTGGGAGCGGATGGACGCCGATGCGAAAGAGGCCTACGGCGAGCTGATCGAAGCGCTCGGCGAGCGCGTCGAGGAGGTGGAGCTCTTCCCGTCGGCTGCACAGGCCTGGGACTGGCAGCGCACCATCATGGAAACGGAGATGGCGGCGAACCTCGAACCCTTGTGGCTCGCTGGCAAGGACCGGCTCTCCGAGCGGCTGCGCGCCCTGATGGAGCGCGGCCGCGAGACGCGCGCCGTGGACTATCAGCGCGTGCTGCGCGGCCTGCCCGAGGTTCGCGAGAGCTTCGACGAGCTCTTCATGGAGCGCTACGACGCGATCCTCACGCCGCCGGCGCTCGGCACGGCGCCGAAGGGCCTCGGCGCGACCGGCGATCCGGTGTTCTGCGTGCTGTGGACGCTGCTCGGCATGCCGGCGGTGACGCTGCCGCTCATGCAGGGCGCGAACGGCCTGCCGCTCGGCGTGCAGCTCGTCGGCCGGCGCAACTTCGATGCCCGCTTGCTGCGTACCGCTCGTTGGTTGGAGCGAAAGGTCGCCTAAGCGGCCGCGGCGAGCGTGCGCAGCGATTCGAGCTCGGCGCGCAGCCGCTCGAGCTCGCTGCGATCGGAGAAGGCGAGCACCCAGTGCGTGATGGCGCCGTCGGCGTTCCGCACGGGGCTGAGCGTGAGCTCGACGTGGCGCAGCGCGCCGTCCCGGGCCCAGGCCTTGACCGTGCGCCGCGGCGTCGACTCGGCGAGCATGCGGTGCACCTGCGCCTCGTCGCCGCGGAAGACCAGCGCGCCCAAGCCCCGGCCGAGCGCCTCGTCGGCGCGGCAGCCGAAGAAGGCCTCGAACGCCGCGTTGACGTAGGTCACCGGGCGCGCCAGCGCCGCTGCATCGAGGATCGCGATCGGGAAGCCGCAGGCGCCAAGCGCCGCACGCGCCATGGCGCAGTCGCTGAGCAGGCGAAAAAGGGCGGGCGCGGCTTCGGGCCGCGACCGGTCAGTGAAGCTCACCGGGCACTTTTGCCATGATTCGCGGACGCGAACAAGTGTCCGCTGCCAGCGACATCAGGCCGTCATGGCATGGCGCTGCGGTCGCGCCGAGAGCGAGTAGCAGTAGCGGCGCAGCCGCTCGAGGTTCGCGGTCTCGATGGTCTCGCGCAGGAAATCCATGTTGCGGTCGATTGCCGACTGGTAGAGGCTCGGGCCGTCGAAGTGCGATTCGGCGTAGCGGTCGGCGCCGTCGAGCTTCTTCTGGATGCGCGTGCGCGCCACGTACTCGTAGAAGCCCGGCGTCTTGATGATCAGGTCGTCGGGCGAGCTGTAGC
>DASQAW010000316.1:0-3120 GCA_035635495.1 Burkholderiales bacterium | reverse complement strand
TGGATCTGGTCGCGGTCGAACGGCGTGATGAAGGTCGTGTGCAGGAGCGAGATGCACTCGTGCGTGATCTTGTCCGCGGCGCGCTCGGCGGCGTCGATGCGTTGCGCGTGCGCGTCGAGGTCCTTGAAGGTGCCGATCATGGCGGCGAGCTCGCGGCTGCCCTCGACGATGCGCTCGGCGTGGGCGTTGAACAGATCGAAGAACTTGCCCTCGCGGGGCATCAGGCGTCCGAGCATTCCTATTCCTTCTTCATTCCGAGGCCGAGGGATTCTAGCCGCTCCGCCTCCGCCGCATTGAAGCCCCAGTCGGCGAGCGCCGCCCGCCCGCCCTGCCCGCGCTCGGGCGGCGTCTGCGGCACCGCAGTGCCGGTGCGCGAGAAGCGCGGCGCCGGCGCCGGCTGCTCCACGTTCGCCACGTTCATATACGCGGAACGCGCGGCCGAGTGAGGGTGGGTGCGCGCCTCGGACCACGAGAGCACCGGCGCGAAGCAGGCGTCCGCGCCCTCGAACACGCGGCACCACTCGTCACGCGTCTTCGTGCGGAACGTCTCGGCGAGGCGCCGCCGCATCTCGGGCCAGCGCGAGCGGTCGTGCTGGCCCGGCAGGTCGGGGAGCTTCAGGCGCGAGACGAGCTCGGCGAAGAACTTGTCCTCGATCGCGCCGATCGCAATGTGCTTGCGATCGGCCGTCTCGTACACGTCGTACCAGGGCGCGCCGGTGTCGAGGATGTTGGTGCCGCGCTCTTCGCTCCACTGCTGCGCGGCGAGGAAGCCGTGGAACATCGCGGCGAGGAGCGCCGCGCCGTCGACCATCGCCGCGTCGATCACCTGGCCGCGGCCCGAGCGCTGCGCCTCGTGCAGCGCGCAAGCCACGCCGAAGGCGAGCAGCATGCCGCCGCCACCGAAGTCGCCCACCAGGTTCAGCGGCGGCACGGGCGCCTGGCCCTTGCGCCCGAACGCGTGCAGCACCCCGGCGAGCGCGATGTAGTTGATGTCATGGCCGGCGCGCGGCCCGAGCGGGCCTTCCTGGCCCCAGCCCGTCATGCGGCCATAGACTAGTTTTGGATTTTTTTTGAAAACCACATCCGGGCCGAGGCCGAGCCGCTCCATCACGCCCGGGCGGAACCCCTCGATCAGCGCGTCCGCGCGGCCGATCAACTCGAACGCCGCCTGCGCGCCGCTCGGCGACTTGAGGTCGAGGGTGACCGAGCGCTTGCCGCGCAGCATGACGTCGTACCAGCGCTCGCGCTTGAGCCCGAGGTCGGAGGCGCCGGGGCGGTCGATAAGCAGCACGTCGGCGCCCATGTCGGCGAGCATCATGCCGGCAAAGGGCGCCGGGCCGATGGCCTCGAATTCCAGAATGCGGATGCCCTGCAGCGGACCCATGAAGCGACAGTTTAACCGTCGCGCGCGGGCTTCTCCTTTGCGAGCCAGGCGGCGGCCCCGACGATGAGGGCGGGAATCAGCCACAAGGCGCTGAGGAACACGGCGGAGCGCAATCCGGCGTGGCCGGCGTGCTCGAGTTCGTGCCCGAATTGATGGCCGCGGTCGAGCATCCAGTGCCACGCCTGGTGTCCGAGGATGGCGGACATCACGACCATCCCGAGCCGCGCGCCAAGCACGCGCGCGACGAGGCGCATTGCGGCCCATGCGAGCGCTGCGGCGGCGACCTGGGCGAGCACCACGGCGAGGTTGAACGAAAGGACTGCGACAAGCGCGTGAGAGCCAGCGAACTGGCGCAGCTCGGCGAAGGAGATCCCAAGAGCGAAGCCGCTCAACGAGCCGACCACACCCGCCAGGAGCCAGCGCCGGTGAGCGCTCGGCGCGCCGAGGTTCGCGATGGCAAGCAGCAGCGTCGCGGCGGCTGCGCCGACGTCGGCAATTTCGCCAAGCCAGCGGGTACTCGCCATTGCGCCCAGTGCTGTTGCGGTCAAGGTCAGCGCCTGCAGAACGCTCAATGCGAGGACGAGCGCGAGGAGGCTGCGCCACTGCGTGAACGGTGCCAGGAGGCAAAGCAGGAATACGAAGCGCTCCAGGGAAACGGCATCGATGAAGCCATGGCGCAAGAAGAACCACGCCGCGTCGTACCAGCGCGGATCGAGCGCTACCCAACCCGAGCCGCCCGAGAGCACATAGTGGCGCGCCGATCTTCCCTCGGCCACGAGCTCGAGCTCCAGCTTGACGCGCAGCCCTAGGCCCGGCATGACGTTCGTGCGGATCGAAAAGGGCCCGTCCGCCGAGCGGATCGCGTATTCGAGCTCGGCGTCGAAGAATCCCTGGTTCCAGAAGAGATTGGTCTCGGCCGGCAATCGCGGCCCGCGCAGATGCGCGAGCGCGGCATCGTAGCTCTGGAATGAGCGGTCGGACAGGAGCGAAACCCGCGCCTGACGCGCCGTGGGGACGAGAAGCACCCCGTCTTCGCGCAGCTCGATCTGACGCGCGGCCGCTGCCGCCGCGACAAGCAGCACTTCGTCCATCTTGGCCAGATCGAGATATCCGGGGCCGCGTTTCGGCAGCGCAAACGGCTGCAGAAACACGAGCGGGATGCGCACGAGCTGGCGCAGGCGGCCGCCCTCCGGCTTGATGTAGCCCTGCAGAATGATTTCGGGCGGCAGGTCCGAGCCATTGGCGAGCGCGCTGCGCGGCACGAGCAGCACTGCCGCGAGGACCAATGGACACAGAACGGCCGGGAGCTTATGCACTCCCGGCCGCTGTGTTCTTATCGATGCGTAATGCCCGCGGTCTCAGCGATCGCGATCCTCGTCGCGGCAGTCGCCGCGCCGGTCGTCGTCATCGCCCCGGCATTTGACCAGAGCGAACTTCTGGATACGCCGGCCGCCGACGGTTTCGCCTGCATACAGGTTGCCGCGGCTGTCGATCGCCATCATGTGCAGGAACGTGAACTCCCCGGCCATGTGGCCCGGGCGACCGAATCCGCCGAGGATGGCGGGATTCGGTGCGCCGGCGGGAGAGACGCCGGTGAGCGCCTTGGCATGATCCATGATCCACAGGATCTCGTTGCCGCCGTCGGACTCGTACATGAACTTCTGCCGGGCGTCGGGCGAGAAATCGATGTCCCATGCCGAGCCCGCGGTGCCGATCGCCGCAGTGCCGGGCACGAT
>DASQAW010000315.1:0-6051 GCA_035635495.1 Burkholderiales bacterium | reverse complement strand
ACGCGAGCCTGGGACTGGCGTACCGCTTCTAGTTACTTCTCCAGCTGGTCGTGCGCCATGCGCGCGACGCGTGCCAGCTCCTGCTGGCTGAGATCCGCCGAGGCGACGGCGTAGCCGCACTCCTCGTCCAGCCAGTAGTAGACGCGCGGCGCATCGCGGCGCCCGAACTGCAGGCCCGTCTCTTCGGCCTGCCGGTATTCGGGGCCCCAGTACAGCGTCACGCGCTGGCCGTTCGCGCCTTCGTACATGAGAAGCGCGGCGGCCGCCTTCTCGCCCGGCAGGAGCCGCCCGCCCATGAGCGAGAGCCCGGCGGCGGCGAGGTCGGGGGCCTCGACCTTCATGTTGAGGCGCTCGGAGAGCCAGGCGAGGAGCTGTGTCCTCGCGCCCGCCTGTTGCTCGACGGGGTGCTGCACTTCGGCGGCATAGACCGCATGCGCGATCGCCGCCCGCCGCACCAATTCCGCGGCCGCGGCGCTCGGGACGTGAACCGGCTCGAAAAGCACCCACGCACCCAGGCCGACCGTGGCGAACACGGCGACGATGGCGGCCCGGCGGGGAAGACGCGATGGCGGGCGCGCGAGGAGCACCGCGGCGAGCGCCGGTGGGACCGGCTCGGCCAGCACCGGCGCGTAGGCGGCGCGCGACAGCTTGCCAAGCTGGCGGTACGCGGCGACGCGGACCGCGTCCTCCGGATGCACGGCAAGCCAGGCCTCGACCCCGGCGCGCCGCTTGTCCGCGAGCTGGCCGTCCGCGTAGGCATGGAGCTCGGCCTCCCCGACCGGCATGCTCGGCATGGGCGCTATTTGACCATGCGCAGGCGCGCCTGGCTCATGAGGCTGAGGCGCAGCTTCTCGCGGGCGCGCGACAGGCGCGACATGACCGTGCCGATGGGGACGTTCAGGGCCTTCGCCACCTCGTCGTAGCGCAAGTCCTCCAGGGTGACGAGGAGGAAGACCTCGCGCTGCCCCGGGGTCAGCTGCCCGATCGCCTGCTCGAAGTTGCCCGGCGTCGGCGCCTCGGGCGGCGGCCCGGGCTCGGCTCCGGCCAGCGAGCGCACGTAAGCCTCGTGCATCAGGCTGATCAGCCAGACGCGCAGGTCGCTCGGCGGCTGCGCGAGGCGCAGCTCCTGCCCCGCGCGCTCGAGCGTCGCGCGCACGAGGCCGTCCGACTCCATGCCGGAGGTCGACAGCGCCCGCGCGTAGCGCCGCAGGCGCGGGATGAGTTCAGCGATGTGCGCTTCCACGTTTCGCCAACACGAAAATAGCGCGGGACATTCCGCGTTTCATTGTCCGCGCGCCGGGCGCCAGCCCACGTGAAATTCAGCACGGCGAGCCGGTAAATCGCGCTCAGGCGGCGAAGGTGCGCTTGAGCCTGGCCCGGTTGAACGGCAGGTCGCGGATGCGCACGCCGGTCGCGTGCGCGAGGGCGTTGGCGAGCGCGCCGCCGGCGGGGCCCTGGGCGGCTTCGCCGGTGCCGAGGAAGGGCTCGCCCGGCCGGTCGATGACGTGCACCTCGAGGCTCTGCGGCACGTGCGAGAAGCGCAGGATCGGGTAGCCCGACCAGTCGCGGCTGGTGATGCGCGTGTCGTTCCAGGTCGCGGACTCGAAGGTCGTCCAGCTGATCGACTGGATGATGCCGCCCTCGATCTGGTTCTTGATGCCGTCGGGGTTGACCGCCTCGCCGCTGTCGATCGCGGCGACCACGCGGAGCACGCGCAGCTCGCCGAGCTCGCGCTCGACCTGCACCTCCATCGCCACCGCGCAGTAGCCGGCGTGATTCTTGTAGCGCGCGAAGGCGAAGCCGCGCCCGCGGCCGTTCTCCTTCCGGTATGCCGCCCAGCCGAAGCGCTCGGCGGCGAGCCGGATCACGTCGCGCGCGCGCGGGTCGTCGAGCTGCCGCAGGCGGAACTCGACTGGATCGGCCTTCGCCGCCGCGGCGAGCTCGTCCATGAAGCTCTCGATCGAGAAGACGTTCATGTACGCGCCCAAGCCCCGCAGCGCCGAGACGCGCAGCGGCATTTCGGGGATGAAATGGTTCGTGACTCGCGCCGCGGGGAACTTGTAGTACGGAATCGCGTTGCGGTCGCCGCCGCCGTCGGGAAGCGGCAGCGGGCGCGGCGGCGACGGCGGGAACGCTTTCTCGACGTGCAGCCCGGCGACCAGGTCTCCCGCACGCCCGGGCCGGGTCGAGTGCGTGTTGCTCCAGACGCCGTAATCCCAGCCGCTGACGTTGCCTGAACCGTCCAGTCCGGCGCGCATCCGCGTGATCATCGCCGGCCCGTAGGGCTCCCAGGCGTGCTCGTCCTCGCGCATCCACTGGACGCGCACCGGCTTGCCGGGCAGCGCGCGGGCGATGAGCGCAGCGTCGCCGGCGACATCGTCGGCGCCGTTGTGCCCATAGCAGCCCGCGCCTTCCATATGGATGCAGCGCACGCGCTCGACGGGCAGGCCGACCAGCTCCGCCACCGCGCCGCGCAGCGGGTACATGCCCTGCGCATGCGACCAGATGGTGAGCGCGCCGTTTTCGTAGCGCGCGACCGCGCAGGCCGGGCCGATCGCGCCGTGCAACTGGTAGGGGCGTGTGTAAGCCGCTTCGAATACCTTGCCACCGAAAGCCGGCTGCGCCTCGGCGATCACGATGTCCTCGGTCCGCAGCTTCGCCAGCGTCGCGTAGATATCCTGCGGCAGTTTGCGCGGCTCGTCCCACACCGCCTTCGCGCGGAGCTCGCGCATCGCCTGCACCGCCACCCATTCGCGGCCGGCGACGACCGCGAGGAAGCTGCCGTCGCGCACGACCGTCACGCCTGGCATCTTGCTTTCCGGCTCCGTATCCACCGATTTCAGCCGCGCGCCATAGCTCGGCGGCCGCACGACGCGGGCGTGCAGCATGTCCGGCAGGCGAAGATCGTGCACATACGCGGCGCCGCCGGTGACCTTCGCCGGGATGTCGACCCGCGGCACCGACTTGCCCATCACGTTGCGGGTGCGGCTCAGCTTCGATTGCGGCGCGGCCTTCACGCTGAGCGTCTTGCCGTCGACCAGCGCGCCATAGCTGACGCGGCGGCCGTCGGCGGTGCGCACTTCGCCGCCCTGTGCAGTAAGGGTTTCCGCAGCAACGGCAAATCGTTTGGCGGCTTCGGCGATGAGCAACTCGCGCGCTTGCGCCGCGGCGTTGAGCACGGCGGTGGCGCTGTCCTTCATCGAATTGCTGCCGGCGGTGTAGCCCTCGTTGGGCGTCTGCGCCGTGTCCGCGGTCACCAGGTCGATCGACTTCATATCCACGGCGAGCTGCTCGGACGCCACCTGCAGGATGGCGGTCTTGATGCCCTGGCCGAGCTCGGCCTTGCCGGTGAAGACGGTGATGCGGCCGTCGGCGCCGACGCGCAGCCACGCGTCGAGCTGCGGGTAGCGGTCGAGCGCGCCGGGGAGTTTCTGCGCCCAGGCGGGCAACGCGAACGCGACGATGAGCGCGCCGCCGCTTTGGAGAAAGGCGCGGCGCTTCACGATTTCCCCCGCATGTACTGGCCGGCGCGCGCGACGGCGCGGATGATGCGCATGTGCGTGCCGCAGCGGCAGAGATGAGGCTGCAGCGCGGCGCGGATGTCGGCCTCCGACGCGTTCGGGTTGCGCTCGAGCAGGGCCTGCGCGCGCATCATCACGCCGGGGATGCAGTAGCCGCACTGCGCCGCCTGCTCCTCGATGAACGCGCGCTGCAGGGGTCCGGGCTTCTCGGCGCTGCCGAGGCCCTCGAGCGTGCGGATCTTGCGCTTCTCCAGCACCGAGATCGGCGTCAGGCAGGAGTAAACCGCCTCGCCGTCGGCCATCACCACGCACGCGCCGCACTGGCCGAGGCCGCAGCCGAACTTGGCGGCGTTCAGGCCGAGGTTCTCGCGCAGCACGTAGAGGAGCGGTGTTGCCGGGTCGGCGTCGACCTCGTGCACGCGCCCGTTCACGTCGAGCTTGGTCATCGTTGCTCCTTCGCAATCCTGCGCACCTCGCTTGCGACATCGCGCCAGGCCGGCTGCCCGCCGAGCGCCCGAAGGTAAGTGAGCAGGTCGGTCATCTGTTCGTCGGTCAGCGCGCCCGCATAGCCGGGCATCCAGCCGCCGCGGTCGCCTTCGCGCGGCACGATGCCGTCGCGGATGATATAGGCGAGGTTGCGCGGTGTCGGGATGGTGAGCGCGGTGCCGAGCGGCAGCTCCAGCGCGCCGCCCTCCTGCGCGCGGCCGCGGTTGTGGCAGTCGGCGCACGCGCCGTCATAGACCGCGTTCCCCTTCACCGCCACCGAGGCGCGGGCGCGCGCCAGTGCGGCTTCTCCTGCGCGGCGGCGCTCATCGTCGCTGCGCTTGTCGAGCGAGACCGTGTACACGGCGATCGCGCGCAGCGCCTCGTCGCTCACCTCCGAAAGGCCGTGCGTGACATCCACCATCGGCCCGGCGCTGATCGCGTGCCGATCGGCGATGCCGTGGCGCAGGTAGGCGCGCAGCGCCTCGACCGTCCACGGCAGGGGCGAAGGCGACGCCGAGTTGAGCGCGGGCGCGTGCCAGCCCTCGACTTCGCCGCCGGCGAAGGCCTGGTCCTTCCTCTCCGCCCCTAGCGAGTTACGCGGGGTATGGCAGGCACCGCAATGCGCCAGTCCCTCGACGAGGTAGGCGCCGCGGTTCCATTCGGCGCTGCGCGCGGGGTCGGGCTGGTAGCGGACTTGCTCCAGGTAGCGCGATTTCCAGAAACCGACGAGCGGCCGCGGGATGGGTACGCTGTTGCGCCGGTTCTCCTGCCGGACGGGCTCGCGCGTCATGATGAACGCATAGAGCGCGGCGACGTCGTCGTCCGTCAGCTTGGTGAAATGGTCGTACGGAAACACCGGGTAGAGATGCCGGCCTTCGCGGTCGACGCCTTCGCGCATCGCGCGCGAGAACGCCGCGAGCGGCCAGGCGCCGATGCCGGTTTCGGCGTCCGGCGTGATGTTGGTGCCGTAGATGGTGCCGAACGGCGTCTTGAGCGGCGTGCCGCCGGCGTAGGGCTTGCCGCCCTCGGCCGTGTGGCAGCTCAGGCAGTTGCCCAGATGCGCAAGCTCCGCGCCCTTCGCCACCTGCTCGCGCGGGAAGGTTTTCGGCACCGGGTCCAGCCCGATGGTTTCGCGGGAGGCGCAGGCGGCGAGGATCACAACCGTCGCAAGTGCCGCTGCCGCGCGCCAGGCCATCTGCAGAGAGTAGCGCCGTTGTATAGTCAAGCACTACTGCTAACAGGAGGAGCGATGAGAAAAGTCCGCGTCGCGCCCAAGGGCATGGGCCTCAACGATTTCGTCGCCGAAGCCGAAGGCTTCTTCGCCGCCGAAGGCATCGAGGTGGAGTGGGACATCAAGACGTTCCGCGGCACGCAGTCGAGCTGGAAGGGCTCCGATTATTTCCAGCGGCCGCAGGACAAGCCCTACACCGAAGGCGACAAGAGCGTGATCCAGTGCGCGTGCGTCTGGGGCACGATCTCCAATGCGAGCGCCGGGATGGGACGCTTCGTCGGCGATTGCTACGGCGTGTCGCCGTGGGCGATCTTCGTGCGCCCCGAGTCCAGGATCCGGCGCCCCGAAGACCTCAAAGACGTGCCGATTTCAGTCGGCCTGCGCGCTGGCAGCCACTTCAACGTGCCGTTCCGGCTGGAGAAGTATCTGCCGCTGGAGCACATCAAGACCGTGAACACCGGCGGCTTCGGCGCGCGCCTGAAGGCGCTGCTCGACGGCGAGGTCGAGGCGGCGAGCCTGCTGCCGCCGCAGATCGACATGGCGCGCGAGCTCGGCTTGCGCGAGATCGTCGCCGACGAGTTCCACACGCTCTGGTGGGTGCCGGAGAACGCGCCGCTCGAGGACGTGCGCGCCTATCTGCGCGGGCTCGATCGCGCAGAGAAGGCGCTGCAGTCCAACCTGCGCCGCTACCTGCCGCTATGGGAAAAGTGCGTCCCGCCCGAGTTCCAGGCGATGCGCAAGTGGGATTACGGCAAATTCACCCGCGGCGAGCGCTTCGTCTACCAGCCGATCCCGCAGCGCGAGTTCGACGAG
>DASQAW010000314.1:0-7031 GCA_035635495.1 Burkholderiales bacterium | reverse complement strand
TTCCAGAACCCGTACGCGTCGCTCAATCCGCGCTTCACCGTCGGGCAGATCCTGACCGAGCCGATGCTGATCCATGGCATCGGCGCCGACGACGGCGAGCGCCGCGCCATGGCGAGCGAGCTGCTGAGCAAGGTGGGGCTGGCGCCCATGTCGCTGGAGAAGTATCCCCACGAGTTCTCGGGCGGCCAGAGACAGCGCATCGCCATCGCCCGGGCACTCACCTTGCGGCCGGAGCTGCTGATCTGCGATGAATCGGTATCGGCGCTGGATGTCTCGGTGCAGGCCCAGCTATTGAATCTCCTGCAGGATTTGCAGGACGAATACGCCATGAGCTACCTCTTCATCTCGCACGACCTGGCGGTCGTGCGCTACATGGCGGACGAGGTCATGGTCATGAAAGACGGGGAGGTGGTCGAGATCGCCGGCCCCGACGAGCTCTACGCCAACCCGAAGCACCCCTACACCCGGCTCCTTCTGTCGTCGATCCCCGGACGCGTGCAGTGAGGTTTCTGGCGTTGCTGGCGGCGCTCGCCGCGGCTCCCAATTCATGGGCGGCCCACGCCTATGCCCAGTTCGGCGACATCAAGTACCCCAAGGGTTTCGCCCACTTCGAGTGGGTCAACCCCAATGCGCCCAAGGGCGGCGAGCTCTCCCTCGTGCCGCCGCTGCGCATCACAAACATCGACAAGCTCAATCCCTTCACTCTCAAGGGCACCGCGCCACCGGGCAACGGCCTGGTGTTCGAGACGCTACTCGCCGGTACGCTGGACGAGCCCACCACGGCCTACGGCCTGCTGGCCGAGGACATCGAGGTGGCGCCCGATGCGCTCGCCGTCACCTTCCGCCTGAATCCGGCGGCCCGCTTCCACGACGGCAAGCCGGTGATGGCGGCCGACGTGAAGTACAGCTTCGACAAGCTGATGAGCAAGGAGGCGGCGCCGCAGTACCGCGTGGTCTACGGCGACGTGAAGCGCGCCGTGATCACCGGGCCGCGCACGATCCGCTTCGAGCTCGCGCGCGCGAGCGCCGAGCTGCCGCTCCTCGTCGCCCAACTGCCCGTCTTCAGCCGCGACTGGGGAGCGGGCAAGCCCTTCGACCAGGTGATCATGGACACGCCGATCGCGAGCGGCCCTTACCGCATAGGCCGCGTGAGCGACCGCGACGTCACCTACGAGCGCGACCCGAACTACTGGGCGCGCGAGCTCGGCGTGCGGCGCGGCATGTACAACTTCGACCGCGTCACCTACAAGATCTACAAGGACAACACCGCCCAGACCGAGGCGTTCAAGGCGGGCGAGTTCGACTACATCCGCACTTTCTCCGCGCGGGAGTGGGCGCGCGTCTACACGGGCAAGAAATTCGACTCCGGCGAGCTGGTCAAGGCGGAGCTGCCCACCAAGAACGCGGGCGACTTCCAGAGTTACTGGATCAACATCCGGCGCGAGAAGTTCAAGGACGTGCGCGTGCGCCAGGCGCTCGATCTCGCCTTCGACTACGAATGGATGAACCGGCGCCTGATGTACAACTCCTACGTGCGCTGCTACAGCTGGTTCAACGGCAGCGATTTCGAGGCCGAGGGACTGCCCGAGGGCGACGAGCTCGCCGAGCTGAAGCCGCTGCGCGCGAAGCTGCCGGCGAAGGTGTTCGATGAGCCGGTGCCGCTGCCCCCGTCAACCGATTCCCCCGGCAGCCTGCGCGACAACCTGCGCAAGGCGAAGGACCTTCTCGCCGCCGCGGGTTGGACCTATCGCGACGGCGCGCTGCGCAACGCCAAGGGCGAGCGCTTCACCGTCGAGTACCTGGACAGCGGCGGCGGCGAGCGCGTCATCACGCCTTGGTTCCAAGCGCTCGCGCGCCTGGGCATCGAAGGGCAATACCGTCGCGCCGACTTCGCGCTCATCCAGAAGCGCCTCGACGTCTTCGACTTCGACCTCTTCACCATCCGCGTGCCGGGCAACGACGCGCCGGGCGCCGATCTCGTCGCCCGCTTCGCCTCCGACCAGGCCGATGTGGAAGGCTCGAGCAACATCATCGGCATCAAGGATCCGGCGGTGGATCCGCTGCTCGAGCGGATCATCGAGGCAAAGACACGCCCGGAGCTCGTCGCGCGCCTGAAGGCGCTGGACCGCGTGCTGCGCCACGGCCATTACGTCGTGCCGCAGTGGTTTTCGAACACCTTCCGCGTCGCCTGGCGCGGCGGCAAGTTCGAGCAGCCGCAGGTGAAGCCGTCCTACTATGTCCCCGACGACTGGCTGGTCAGCACCTGGTGGAGGAAGCAGTAACGATGTGGTCGTACATCCTCAAGCGGCTGCTGCTCATGATTCCGACGCTCTTCGGGATCCTGCTCATCACCTTCGTCGTGATCCAGTTCGTTCCCGGCGGCCCGGTCGAGCAGATGGTGGCGCAGCTCCAGGGGCGCGACATGGCCGGCGGCGAGGCCGGCGGGCGCGCGACACTCGGACCGGGCGGCTACCGCGGCCGCCAGGGCGTGGACGCGAAGCAGGTCGAGGAGATCAAGAGGCTCTACGGCTTCGACAAGCCGCCGCACGAGCGCTTCGTGCGCATGCTCGGCCAGTTCACGACCTTCGACCTCGGCCGCAGCTTCTTCCACAACAAGGACGTCTGGCAGCTGATCAAGGAAAAGCTGCCGGTGTCGATCAGCCTGGGCCTGTGGACCTTCCTGCTCACCTACCTGATCTCCGTGCCGCTCGGCATCGCCAAGGCGGTGCGGGCGGGCACTGCGTTCGATGCGGTCACCACCTTCATCGTGCTCCTCGGCTACGCCATTCCTAGCTTCGTGCTCGGCGTGGTGCTGCTCGTCTATTTCGGCGGCGGCACTTTCCTGCAGTGGTTCCCGCTGCGCGGCATCGTCTCGTCGAACTGGCACGAGCTCGATCTGTTCCACAAGATCACCGATTACTTCTGGCACATCACGCTGCCGATCACGGCCATGGTGATCGGCGGCTTCGCCGTCATCACCATCCTCACCAAGAATTCGGTGCTGGAGGAGATCCGCAAGCAGTATGTGATGACCGCGCGCGCGAAAGGCGTCGACGAGCGCAAGGTGCTTTGGCGCCACGTGTTCCGCAACGCGATGATCCCGATCATGACCGGCTTCCCCGCGGCCTTCGTCGCCGCGTTCTTCACCGGGTCGCTGCTGATCGAGACGCTGTTCTCGCTCGACGGCCTCGGGCTCCTCTCCTACGAGTCGGTGATCCGCCGCGACTATCCGGTGGTCTTCGGCAGCCTCTTCGTCTACACGATCATCGGCCTCGCCACCAACCTGATCCGCGACCTCACCTACGTGTGGGTCGATCCACGGGTGAAGTTCTTCGACTGACATGGCTGCGATCCTCGCTCCGGCGGAACCGCTCGACATCCCGCTCCATGCGAGCCCGGCGCGCCGCGCCTGGCGGCGCTTCCGCGCGAACCGGCTCGGCTACGTCAGCCTGCTGATCTTCGCCGTTCTCTTCATCTTGAGCCTGCTCGCGGAAGTGCTTTCGAACGACAAGCCGCTGGTCGTGCGCTACGAGGGCCACTGGTACTTTCCGGTGCTGCAGACGTTGCCCGAGACGCAGTTCGGCGGCGACTTTCCCACGCCCGCCGACTACCTAGACCCGTTCATCCGCGAGCAGCTCTCCAGGCCCGGCAACTTCGCGCTCTACCCGCTCAACCACTACCACTACAGCACGATCAACTACTTCTCGAAGAACCCGAGCCCCTCACGCCCCGATCGGGAGAACCTTCTCGGCACCGACGACCGCGGGCGCGACCTGCTCGCGAGGCTGCTCTACGGCTTTCGCCTGTCGGTGCTGTTCGCCCTCATCGTCACCATCGCCTCGACCGCCTTCGGCATTCTCTTCGGCGCGGTGCAGGGCTACTTCGCCGGCTGGATCGACATCGCGATGGAGCGCTTCAAGGAGATGTGGGGCGCGATGCCGACGCTGTACATGCTGATCATCTTCTCCTCGCTCTTCTCGGCGAGCTTCTGGCTGCTGGTGGTCCTGCTCACGGTGTTCGGCTGGCTCGGCATCGCCGCCTATGTACGCGCGGAGTTCCTCAAGAACCGCACGCTCGACTACGTGCGTGCCGCGCGCGCGCTGGGCCAGAGCAACTGGAAGATCATGCGCCGTCACATTCTGCCGAACAGCCTCACGCCGGTGGTGACGCTGGTGCCCTTCGAGATGGCCGCCTCGATCGGCGCGCTCACCAGCCTCGACTTCCTGGGCTTGGGCGTCCCGCCCGGCACGCCGAGCCTCGGCGAGCTCCTGAACCAGGGCAAGGAGAACCTCGACGCCTGGTGGATCTCGCTCTCCACCTTCGGCGTCCTCGTCGTCACGCTGCTCCTCCTGATCCTCATCGGCGACGCGCTGCGCGACGCGCTCGACCCGCGCAAGGTGCTGGCAGGCGAAAGCCGATGAGCCTGCTCGAAGTCAAGGACCTGAGCATCCATTTCGGCCCGCGCAAGGTGGTCGACAGCGTTTCCTTCTCCATCGATGCGGGCGAGAAGTTTGCGCTCGTGGGCGAATCGGCGTCCGGTAAAACGGTTACGGCGCTCTCCACATTGCGCCTCATCGAGAACGCGCGGCTCAGCGGCGGCATCCGCTTCGAGGGCCGCGAAGTGCTGACGATGCCGGAGGAGCAGCTGCGAGAAATGCGTGGGCGCGACATCGCCGTGGTGTTCCAGGAACCGATGACGGCGCTGAACCCGATCTACACCGTCGGGCAGCAGATCGTCGAGTCGATCGAGCTGCACACCCCGCTGCGCGGCGCCGGGGCCTGGGCCGAGGCGATCGCCGCGATGCGCAGGGTCGGCATCGACGATCCCGAGCGCCGGGCGCGCAGCTATCCGCACCAGCTTTCGGGCGGGCAGCGCCAGCGCGCGACGATCGCGATGGCGCTCGCCTGCAATCCCAGGCTGCTCATCGCCGATGAGCCGACCACGGCGCTGGATGTGGCGATTCGCCTGCAGATACTCGAGCTGCTGGAAGATCTGCGTGCTCAGGCCGGCATGGCGCTTCTGCTCATCACGCACGACCTGAACCTGGTGCGCCGCTTCGCCGACCGTGTGGCGGTCATGGAGAAGGGCGTGATGGTGGAGCAGGGGCGCACCCGCGAGGTGATCGAGCGGCCGCAGCACCCCTATACGCGCAAGCTGGTCAACAGCCGCCCGGACCGTCGCGTATTCCCGCCGGCGAGCGGCGTGGTCGTCCAGGCCAGTGACGTGCGGGTCGACTATCCGACGCACTTGCCCGGCATCCGCGGCTGGTTCAGGAGCGGCAAGTTCACGGCGGTGAAGGACGTGAGCTTCGATCTGGCCCCCGGCGAGACGCTCGGCATCATCGGCGAATCGGGTTCCGGCAAGACCACGCTCGCGCTCGCCATCCTCGGGCTGGTCGCGGCGCAAGGCGAGGTCCGCATCGAAGGCAAGCGCTGGACGGAGGCCGACCGCGCGGAGCGCCGCCGCCTGCGGCGCCAGATCCAGGTCGTCTTCCAGGACCCGCTGTCGTCGCTCTCGCCGCGCCTCACCATCGAGGAGATCGTCGGCGAAGGCCTTGAGATCCACGAACCGGACCTCGACGCTGCCGCCCGGCGCGAGCGCATCCTGGCCGCGCTGCTCGACGTCGGCCTCACGGAGGGCGGACGCGCCGAGCCGCTGCTCGACCGCTACCCGCACGAGTTCTCCGGCGGCCAGCGCCAGCGCATCGCCATCGCGCGCGCGCTCATCGTCAAGCCGAAAGTCGTGGTGCTCGACGAGCCCACGAGCGCCCTCGACGTCACCATCCAGAAGCAGGTGCTCGAGCTCCTTGCCGACCTGCAGAAGAAGTACCGCCTGAGCTACCTGCTGGTCACCCACGACATCGACGTCGTGCGCGCCATGGCGCATCGCGTGATGGTGATGAAGGACAGCCGCATCGTCGAAAGCGGGCCGCTCGAGGAAGTCATTGGCCGCCCGAAGTCGGAGTACACGCGCACGCTGATCGAGGCCGGAGTGGCCTGACGGCCATGACCGACGTTCGCATCCTCGCCATGCGCGAGGAGTATGCAGACCGGTTCAATGCGGTAGTCGACAAGGTTGCGCGCGAGCGGCGCTACATCGGCTTCGTCGAGGGGCCCTCGCTCGAAAGCACGCGAGACTTCGTGCGGCGTGTGCTGGCTGGCGGCGGCATCCAGCTCCTGGCGGTGACGCCGGACGATCGCGTCGCGGGCTGGTGCGACATCATCCGCAACCCGCTCGAGGGATTCCGGCACGTTGGCCGGCTCGGCATGGGGCTGCTGCCGGAATACCGTGGACAGGGCTTGGGCCGCCAATTAGCCACCGAAGCGATCCGGGCCGCCCGCGAGGCGGGCATCGAGCGGATCGAGCTCGAGGTGTTCGCTTCGAACGAGCCGGCGATCGCGCTTTATCGCGCGCTCGGCTTTGCGACGGAAGGGATTAAGCGGAAGGCGCGAAAGCTGGACGGCAGCTACGAGGACAACGTTTGTATGGCGTTGCTCTAGTAGCTGTTCTCCGGCCTGACGTAGCACTTGAACTCCACCACGTTGCCGGATGGGTCGGCGATCATGAAGCTTTCATGCTGGTGGGGCGTGGCGGCAAATCGGATCATCGGTCGCACGACGAACTTGATGCCGAGGCTCTCGACGTGTTCGCGCATTCGCGAGAAATCGGCGCTCTGCAGAAATGTGAGCCCGAAGTGGCGGGGATATGCGCGTGGATTGACCTCAACGGCCCGCCTTTCGAGGTGGCAGACCAGCTGCAGCACTCCGCCGAAGCTGAAGGTGACGCGGTCTTTGAGGATCCGAACCGGCTGCGCGCCCAGCACTTCGGCGTACCAGCGAGCGGCCTCCTCGAGCGAGCGGCAAGGCACCGCGACGTGCGCGATGTAGCGCCCGGCAATGACCTGGGTGTTGTCCAGCAAGCTGTCGGCAAGGGCGGTCGTCGTCATGTCGCAACCATGGGCTCCGAGGCTATCTGCGCAGGGTGCCGAAAGCGGTTGCGTTTGCTTCGGATCACAAACGTTGACAGCGGG
>DASQAW010000313.1:0-5646 GCA_035635495.1 Burkholderiales bacterium | reverse complement strand
CAGGCTCGCGTGCGCACGGTGAGCGCGCTTGCCGATGGGGCGCGCTCGTCGCTCTACCCGACGCTCGACCTCGACGCCAGCGCGACGCGCCAGCGCCTGAGCGCGAACGACATCTATCCGCCGCCCTTCGGCGGGAGCTGGGTCAACCAGGGCCGCATCGCGCTCGATTTCAATTACGAATTCGATTTCTGGGGCAAGCATCGCTCGGAGCTCGCGGCGGCGCTCGGCGAGGCACGCGCGGCGTCGGCCGACGCGGCGCAGGCGCGGCTCGTGCTCGCAGCCGCGGTCGCGCAGAGCTATTTCCAGGCGCAGACCGATCTCGGCGCGCTCGCGCTCGCGCGGCAAACGCTCGCCCGGCGCGAGTCGCTCTCCGAGCTGAACCGCGTGCGCGCGAGCCGCGGCCTGGAGGCGCAGATCGCCGTGCGCCAGTCGGACCAGCAGATCGCCGCCTCGCGCGTCGAGCTCTCCGCCGCCGAGGCTGCGGTGGAGCTCGACCGGCACCAGCTCGGCGCGCTGCTCGGCGCGGGGCCGGATGCGGCGCTCGGCATCGAGCCAGCTCTGCATCCGTACAGCGAAGCGCTGCTCCTTCCCGCGAACCTGCCGGCCGATCTCCTCGCGCGCCGCCCCGATCTCGCGGCCCAGCGTTTCCGTGTCGAGGCCGCCGCCGCGCAGATCGGCGCGGCCAAGGCCGATTTTTTTCCCAACGTGAATCTCGCCGCATTCGCCGGCGTCGGCGCGACCAGCCTGCAGGGTCTGCATCTCGGCGCCGGCAGCGGCGTCGCCGGCGTCGGGCCCGCGCTGCATCTGCCGATCTTCGACGCCGGGCGTCTCCGCGCAGAGCTGCGCGGCCGCTACGGCGAATACGACGCCGCCGTGGAGCAATACAACCAGACGCTGGTCGAGGCGCTCACCCAGGTCGCCGACCAGGTCACCAGCCTGCGAGCCGCGCAGCGCCAGCTCGCCGACCAGGCGAACGCGCTCGCGGCCGCCGAGGACGCCTACCAGCTCACGCTCGATCGCTATCGCGCCGGGCTGACGAGCTATCTCGACGTGCTCGTGAATGAAGAGCGCCTGCTCGCCGAGCGCCTGAGCCTCGTCCGCCTCGAAGGCCGCAGCCGCGCCCTCGCCGTCGGCACGATGCGCGCTCTTGGTGGCGGTTACCGCTTGGAAGGCCAAGCATGAAGGTACAGAAAAGAAGCATTGTGCTCGCCGCGCTCGCCGCGGTGTTCCTCGTCGCGGGCGCCGCCGCCGCGGCCTGGTGGCGGCTCGACGGGCGGTGGCACGAGTCGACCGACGACGCCTACGCGCAAGCGAATCTCGTGCAGCTCACGCCCCAGGTCGGCGGCATCGTCGTTCGCATCAATGCCGACGACACGGCGCTGGTGCGCGCGGGCGACCCGGTCGTCGTGCTCGACCCCGCCGACACCGAGACCGCCCTCGACGAGGCGAAGGCCGCGCTCGCGCAGACCGTGCGCCGCGTGCGCCAGCTCTATGCCAACAGCGATGCGCTGCGCGCCACCGTCGAGCAGCGCCGCGCCGAGTGGCGCCGCGCGCAGGAAGACCTGCAGCGGCGCACCGGACTGCCGGACGCGCGGGCACTGGCCGAAGAGGACCTGAAGCACGCGCAGGCGCAGGTCGAGACCGCGGCGGCCGCGCTGAGAGTCGCCGAGCGCGAGCTCGCCGCCTCCCGGGCCCTCGTCTCGCGCACCACGGTTGCGACGCATCCCGACGTCAAGCAGGCGGCGGCGAAGCTCGGCGAGGCCTACCTTGCCGCGCACCGCACCTCGGTCATCGCGCCGGTCACGGGCTACGTGGCGAAGCGCAGCGTGCAGCTCGGCCAGCAGGTCGCGCCTGGTGCGCCGCTGCTCGCGATCGTGCCGCTCGAGCAGGTCTGGGTCGACGCCAACTTCAAGGAGACGCAGCTCCAGCACGTGCGCATCGGCCAGCCGGTGGCGCTCAGGAGCGACCTCTACGGCGGCGCGGTCACCTATCACGGCACGGTGATCGGGCTCGGCTCGGGAACCGGCAGCGCGTTCGCGCTGCTGCCGCCGCAGAACGCGACCGGCAACTGGATCAAGATCGTGCAGCGGCTGCCGGTGCGCATCCGGCTCGACCCGCGGGAGCTGGCGGCGCACCCGCTGCGCGCCGGCCTGTCGATGAACGTCTCGATCGACACCCACGACCGCAGCGGCCCGGTGCTCGCCAACGCGCCTTCGCTCGAGGCGGCCCTCGAGACGAAAGCGTACGAGCACGCCCTCGCCGACGCCGCGCGGCTCGAACGCGAGATCGTGCACGCCAACCTCGGGCCGGGCGGCGCCGGGACCGTCGTCGCGGGGCAGTAGGCATGCCGCCGCTCAGCGCCCGCCAGCGCGCAGGGCTCACGGTCGCGTTGTCGCTTGCGGTCTTCATGAACGTGCTGGATCTCGCGATTGCGAACGTCGCGATCCCCGACCTCGCCGGCGAACTCGGCACGAGCGCCGACCAGGGCACCTGGGTGATCACCTCCTTCGCGGTCAGCGCGGCGATCGCCATGCCGCTCACCGGCTGGCTCGGCCGGCGCTTCGGCGAGGTGCGCGTGTTCCTCGTCTGCACCGCGATGTTCACCATCGCGTCGCTCGCCTGCGGCCTCTCCTCCAGCCTCGCCATGCTGATCGCGATGCGCACGATCCAGGGCGTGTTCGGCGGCCCGATGATCCCGTTGTCGCAGAGCCTGCTGCTCAACAACTATCCCGAGGACCGCAAGAGCCTGGCGATGGCGCTGCTGATGATGGTGACGATCGTCGCGCCGGTGCTCGGCCCGATCCTCGGCGGCTGGATCACCGACAACTGGAACTGGGCGTGGATCTTCTATATCAACCTGCCGGTCGGGATTGCGGCGACGCTGGTCACCGCGGCGCTCCTGCGCGGCCGCGAGACGCCCACCGCGCGCGTGCCGGTCGACTTCGTCGGCATCGGCCTCCTCGCGCTCGGCATCGGCAGCCTGCAGATCATGCTCGACCGCGGCAAGGACCTCGACTGGTTCGGCTCGGGCAGCATCGTGGCGCTCGCTGCCGTCGCGCTCGTCGCGCTCTCCTTCTTCGTCGTCTGGGAGCTGACCGAGGAGCGCCCGGCGGTGGACCTCACGCTCTTCGCGCGGCGCAACTTCACGGTGGGCACGGCGGCGCTGTGCCTCGGCTTCTGCGCCTATTTCGGCAACATCGTGCTGCTGCCGCTGTGGCTGCAGACGCAGATGGGCTACACCGCGACCTGGGCCGGGCTTGCCTCGGCGCCGGTCGGGCTGCTGCCCATCGCGCTGGTCGCGCTCGTCGCACGGTACTCGAGCGGCGTCGACCTGCGCTGGATCACCACGGCCAGCATGTGCGCTTTCGGATTTGCGTCGTTCTGGTTCGCCGGCTTCAATACCGAGGTGAGCTTTCCGATGCTCGCCTGGTCGCGCTTCGCGCAGGGCGTGGGCCTCGCGCTCTTCTTCGTGCCGCTGATGTCGATCCTCCTCTCGGGGCTGCCGCCCGCGCGCCTGGCGAGCGCCGCGGGGCTGGCGAACACCCTGCGCACGCTCGCCGGCAGCTTCGCCACCTCGCTGACCACGACGTGGTGGGACCGGCGCGAGGCGCTGCACCAGTCGCGGCTGACGGAAAGCATCACGCTGTTCAATCTGCCGGCTCACGGCGAGGCGGCGCTCGCCACACTGGAACGCTCGATCATCCAGCAGGCGTACATGCTCGCCACCAACGATCTGTTCTGGCTTTGGGGCTGGACCTTCCTCGCGCTGATCGCGGTGGTCTGGTTCGCGCGCCCGCCGTTCAGCGCGGGCGGCGCCCACGCTGCGGCCGACTGAATGCTTACGGCCGTAACGCGGCTGAAATCTGCGCCCAACCGCCCTCGCGCACGATGTAGGCGTTCCGAGAAAGGATGAGCATGACCGTTGCCGTTACCGATTGCGCCGAAGTCCACCAGTAGGAAGTCGCGCGTGCCCGCCTCGTTTTTCGGCATGGTGCTCGGCCTCGCCGCGCTGGGCGGCGCATGGCGCGTCGCCGCCCGCGTCTGGCAGCTGCCCGCCGTCATTGGCGAAGCCCTGATGCTCATCGCCGGCATCGTTTGGGCCGTCCTGTTGGCCCTGTATGCCGCCAAGTGGATCTTCGCGCGCGAAGAGGCGCGGCGGGAGCTTGAGCATCCGGTCCAGTGTTGCTTCGTGGGACTGATCGGCGTCGCGACCATGCTCATCGCCATCGCGGTCCTGCCCTATTCACGGCTGGCGTCGGAGGTCGCGTTCGCCGCCGGGGCGGCCTTTACGCTCGGATTCGCCGTATGGCGAACCGGGATCCTGTGGCACGGCGGCCGCGATCCCGCCGACACGACGCCCGTCCTCTATCTGCCTTTGGTCGGCGGCGCCTTCGTCACCGCAATAGTCGCCGCTGCCCTGGGCCACGGCGATTGGGGACAGCTCGCCTTCGGCGCGGGCTTCTTTTCCTGGCTGGCGATCGAATCGGTGCTGCTGCATCGGCTGTACACCGTGGCGAGCGTGCCTGCGCCGCTGCGGCCGACGCTCGGTATTCAGCTCGCGCCGCCGGTACTCGGAGGTGTCGCGTATCTCAGCCTGACTACCGGCGCACCCGGCGAGCTCGCGTATGCCATGCTCGGGTACGGATTGCTCCAGGCGCTTCTGCTGCTACGGCTACTGCCGTGGATACGGCAGCAGCCGTTCGCCGCCTCCTATTGGGCGTTCACCTTCGGTGCTGCCGCGCTTGCCACGCTGCTGCTTGACATGATCGAGCGCGGCGCCACGGGCGCCGTCGCTTCGATAGCCCCGTACGCTTTCCTGGCCGCCAACATCGTGGTCGGGCTCATCGCGCTGGCGACTCTGCGCCTCTTGCTGCAGGGTCATCTGCTGCCCACGCCTGCCGTCAACTCACCGAAAGGACAAGCCCATGGCTAAGCTCGGAACGGCGGCGCTCGCCAGGTCGGACTCGGTCGATCAGAAAGAGGTGCCGCTGACTTTGCGGATCAATGCCGGCGAGCACCGGCTGCGCCTCGACCCGCGCACCACGCTCTTGGATTGCCTGCGCGAGGCCCTGGCCCTGACCGGCACGAAGAAAGGCTGCGACCACGGCCAGTGCGGCGCCTGCACCGTGCACATCAACGGCAAGCGGGTGAACTCCTGCCTGACCCTCGCCGTGATGCACGAGGGCGACGAGATCACGACGATTGAGGGCATCGGCCAGCCGGGAGCGCTGCATCCCGTGCAGGCGGCGTTCGTCGAGCACGACGCCTACCAGTGCGGCTATTGCACCTCCGGCCAGATCATGTCCGCGGTCGCGCTGCTCGAGGAACCCTGCGGCCCGAACGACGCCGACGTGCGCGAGTCCATGAGCGGCAACATCTGCCGCTGCGGCGCCTACCCCGGCATTGTCGCAGCCGTCCAGCAGGCGCGGAGGAAGGGCTCATGAAACCGTTTGAATTCCATCGGGCGCAGGACGCGCTCGCCGCGATCGCCGCCGGGGCGAGGTCCGGCGTGCGCTTCGTGGCCGGCGGCACCACCTTGCTGGATCTGATGAAGCTGAACGTCGAGCGCCCGGAGCGGGTCGTCGACATCAACCGCCTCGGGCTCGACAAGATCGAGCCGCTTGCCGGGGGTGGTCTGAAGGTCGG
>DASQAW010000312.1:0-2031 GCA_035635495.1 Burkholderiales bacterium | reverse complement strand
TTCTTCGGTTCCGGCTTTTTGTCTTCCTGCTTTTTATCGTCGGTGTGCAGCTTCTGCATGGCGGTCTGGATATCGCCCGACAGGCACTGCGGCAGCACGGCCAGGGCTCTTTCTATGGCCGCATCGATCGCCGCGCGCTCCTCGGCCGGGGGCTTTTGCAGCACGTAGTCGGCGCCTTCCATTCCAGCCGGGGGCTTGCCGACCCCCAGGCGCAGGCGCCAATAGTCGTGCGTGGCGAGGCGCTGCGAGATGTCCTTCAGGCCGTTGTGGCCGGCGATGCCGCCGCCCTGCTTGATCCTGGCGGTGCCGGGGGGGAAATCGAGCTCGTCGTGCACCACCAGGATTTCCTCGGGCTTGATCTTGAAGAACCCGGCGAGCATCTGCACCGCGCGGCCGCTCGCGTTCATGAAGCTCTGCGGCATGAGCAGCCAGGCGCCGCTCGGCTCGTGGCGGCCGACCAGCGCCTGGAACTTTTTGTCCTTGCGCAGCACGATGCCGTTGGCCGAGGCGAAGCGCTCGACGAGCCAGAACCCCGCGTTGTGGCGCGTGCGCTCGTGCTCCTTGCCCGGGTTGCCCAGGCCGACGACGAGACGGATCAAGGTGGGTTACTTCTTCTCTTTTTTCTCGGGTTTTTCCGGCTTTTCGGCCTTCTCGGCGGTCTTCTCCGCGCCTTTCGCCGCAGGCTTCTCGCCCTGCGCCGCGGCCTCGCCCTCCTTCAACGGAGCGGCCTGCTCGGTCGTCGGCACTTCGGACGGCGCCACCACCTCCGCGGCCGCTTCCTCTTCCTCGGTGATCAATGCCGGCACGATCACGGTCGCGACGACCGGGTTCTCGTTCTTGTGCAGCGCCAGCTCGACGCCCTTGGACAGCGCGAGGTCGCGCACGTGCATCGAGTGGCCGACCGCGAGGTTGCCGAGGTCGACCTCGATGTATTCAGGCAGGTCATCCGGCAGGCAGAGGACGTCGAGCTCGTTCAGCACGTGGCTGACGACCCCGCCCTGCTCCTTCACGCCGGGCGACTTCTCTGCGTTCACGAAGTGCAGCGGCACCTTCATGTGGATCTTCCTGTCCTTGACGACGCGCTGGAAGTCGACGTGCTGCACCTGCAGCTTGAACGGATGCATGTTGACCGCGCGCAGCAGCACCTGCTCCTTGGTTCCGGCCAGCTCGAGCGTCAGGATCGAGGCGTGAAACCTCTCGTTCTTCAGGTTGATGAACAGGTCCTTGTGGTCGAGCTCGATGTTGACCGGGGCCTGGTCGCCGCCGTAGAGAATGCCCGGCACCTTGCCGGCGATGCGCAGGCGGCGGCTCGGACCCGTGCCCTGCGCTTCGCGCTTGCGCGCCGTGATTTCAATTGCCATCGCGTTGCTCCTGGATTGGGAAGTCTATTCAATGAAAAGGGAGCTCACCGATTCCTCGGTGTAGATCCGCAAAATCGTCTCGGCGAGCAGGCCGGCCACCGACAGCTGCCGGATTTTCTTGCACTGGCGGGCCTCGTCGCGCAGCGGGATGGTGTCGGTCACCACCAGCTCGTCGAGAGGCGAGCTCGCGATGCGTTCCACCGCGCCGCCCGAGAGCACCGGGTGCGTGCAATAGGCGACCACCTTGGTCGCGCCCTCGTTCTTCAGCACCTGCGCCGCCTTCACCAGGGTGCCGGCGGTGTCCACCATGTCGTCCATGATGACGCAGGTCCGCCCGCTCACCTCGCCGATCACGTTCATCACCTCGGCTACGTTCGCCTTCGGCCGCCGCTTGTCGATGATCGCCAGGTCGGACTCCAGCCGCTTCGCCAGCGCCCTCGCCCGCACCACGCCGCCGACGTCCGGCGAGACGACGATCAGGTCCTCGTAGCGCTGCTTCCACACGTCGCCCAGCAGCACCGGCGCGGCGTAGATGTTGTCCACGGGGATGTCGAAGAACCCCTGGATCTGGTCGGCATGCAGGTCCATCGTCAGCACGCGCGCCACGCCGACCGACGCCAGCATGTTCGCCACCACCTTGGCGCTGATCGCCACGCGCGCCGAGCGCGGC
>DASQAW010000311.1:0-2488 GCA_035635495.1 Burkholderiales bacterium | reverse complement strand
CGCCGCCGAGCTGATCGCCGCGGCGCTCTGCGCCAAGCCATGAAGCGCGCGGCCCTGGCCGCGGCGGCAGTCGTGCTGCTCTTGGAGCTCGCCCTGCGCGCCATCGGCTACGCCGCGCCGCAGTGGTACCAGCTCGATCGCCAGCTCGGCTGGCAGCTCCATCCGCATCGCCACGGCTGGACCATCGCCGGTGGTGGCAGCTGCCGCGAGCTGCAGCGCTGCGGCTTCCAGCCCGACAAGCTCCTCGAGGTGCTGAACTTCGGCGTCGGCGGCTACGGCACGGCGCAGGAGTACGTGCTGCTCGAGGCCAAGGCGATCCGCTACCAGCCCGATCTCGTCCTGCTGCAGTTCTCGCCCGGCGACGTGATGGACAACTCGCCCGAGCTCGCCGCGCGCATCGACGATTCCTTCGCCACCGCGCCCTCGTTCGACAGCCGCATGCAGACCCGCTATCGGCTGGCCGAGGAGATCGCCGATCACTCGAGGAGCTGGCAGCTCGCGCGGCAGATGGCGGAGCTCGCCTTCGTCGGCGAGGCCCACGCCGGCGGCGACCTCGCCGTTCTCCACGTGATGGCGAGGATGAACTCCTTCACCCTGCGCAATGGCGCACAGCTCGCCCTGGTCGCCATTCCACACCCGCGCCAGGCGGGGCAGGGCATGGGCTACCCGGATCAGCGTTTGACCGCGTTCGGCAAACAATCCGGCATCGCGGTGCTCACCCTCGCCGATGCGCTGAAGCGCGAGAGCTATCGCTCCTCCGGCCACTGGACGCCCGAGGCGCATCGCATCGCCGCCGAATCGGTCGCGCAACGTCTGTGCAGGGCGACGGCCCGGGCGGGCTAAGGCGCCAAGATCGAATTTGCTCCATCCGGCGCCTACCCTCTGGGCTTCGGGGGAAAGCGTGCTCGTCGCGATTCATCAACCGCATTACTTGCCGTGGCTCGGCTATCTGCACCGCATGGCGCAGGCCGATCTCTTCATCGTCCTCGACCATGTGCAGTTCGAGCGCGGCAACTACCAGAACCGCACGCAGGTGCGCGTGAACGGCGCGGCGCACTGGCTCACCGTGCCGGTGCTGCAGCGCTCGCAGAAGGAGCGCATCGTCGACAAGACGATCGACACGGCTCAGGACTGGGCGGCGGCGCACCTCGAGACGCTGCGCCGTGGCTATGGCGCTGCGGCGGCCGCACCGCTCAAAAGCATCTACGAGACGCCGTGGGAGCGCCTCGCCGATCTCGACGCGGCGCTGCTGGAATTCCTGCGCGCCGCGTTCGGCATTCGCACGCCGCTGGTGAACAGCTCGGAGCTGGATGTCGAAGGCGCGAAGAGCGAGCTGGTGCTGAATCTCTGCGAGGCGGTCGGCGCGCGAGCGCTGCTCGTCGGCCTGGGCGGCTCGCGCCGCTACCTCGATCGCGCGGCCTTCGCGCGCGCGGGCGTCGAGCTCGTGCTCCAGGAATTCAACCACCCAATCTATCCGCAGCGCGGCCCGATGCCGTTCATCGGCGGTCTGTCGGCGCTGGATCTGTTGTTCAACTGCGGTCCGCGCAGCCGGAGTGTGCTGACGGGCCAAACCGAAGAAGAGCTGAGCGTTGCCACCTGAATCGCAGCCCAACCTCGAAACCACCCGGTTCTATGAGAGCCACATCCGCCGCTTCGGTTACGGCTTCCGCGCCCTCGGCTTCGGCCGGCGCTCCTCGCAGGAGAAGCGCTTCCAGACCGCGGCGCAGCTCGGCGACTTGCATGGCAAGCGCCTGCTCGACGTCGGCTGCGGCTTCGGCGATCTGCTCGCCTGGCTCAACGCGCGCGGCGTCGAGCCGCGCTACACCGGCATGGACATCTGCCGCCCGATGGTCGAGCGCTGCCGCAAGCGATTCAAGGGTACCGGCGCGCGCTTTCTCATCGGCGACGCGCTCACCTTCGTCACCGACGAGCCCTACGACTACGTCGTGGCCAGCGGCATTTTCGGCTACAACGCGAAGGACACGAGGAAGCGCGTGCAGCCGACGCTCGAGCGCCTCTTCGACCTCACGCGCATCGGCCTGGCGGTGAACTTCCTCTCGCGCTGCGCCACGACGCGCAGCCCGGGGCGCCTGTACCTGCATCCGGCCGACGTGCTGCAGTTCGCGCTCAAGCTCACGCCGGCGGTGCGCCTCGAGCACACCTACCTGCCGAACGATTTCACGCTGTGCCTCTACCGCAGGCCGCCGTGGGAGCAGGAACAGCTGCAGGGAGAAGGATGAGGCTCGCCGCGCGCTATGCCGGCAAGACCGTGCTCGCGGTCGGCGCGCACGCGGACGACGTCGAGCTGGCCGCCGGCGGCACGATCGCGCGCCTGCGCCGCGGCGGCGCGCGCGTGGTGATGGTGGTGGTCTCGCTGCCCGGCGACTACCAGCAGCGCATGGTCGAGGCGAGGCAGGCGGCGGAAATCCTCGGCTGCGAGCTGCGCGTGCTGATGGGCGACGCGGCGAAGCGGATCGAAGACCTGAAA
>DASQAW010000310.1:0-7605 GCA_035635495.1 Burkholderiales bacterium | reverse complement strand
TTGCCGTGGACGATGCGCACGCAACCCAAACGCCGGTGCCGGCACTGCCGCAGGAAGTCGGTAACGCTGATGGCCGCGGTGTGGCGGTTCATGCCGTGCAGATCCAGCTCGTCCTCCACCACCCAGTGCCCGCGGCGGAGCTTCCGCAGCACGTCGCGGTTCAGGCCCTCGGCGAGGTAGGCGAGCTCGTCGCCCGAATCCACGGCATCGTCGAGGCTGGCCGGTCCCAGGGATTCGGCGAGCGCGGCGCGCTCGTCCAGCAACCGTTGCCGTGCTATCGGCGCGGGGCGCTTGCCGCGGACGAGCTTCCGCCGATGGACCAGCGGCTTGGCGTCGGCGACCGCCCGGCGGAATTCGTCATCTTCAGGAGGCGAGGCCATCGAGGTACTTCTCCGCGTCGAGCGCCGCCATGCAGCCGCTGCCGGCGCTGGTGACCGCCTGGCGATAGACGTGATCCTGCACGTCGCCTGCGGCGAACACACCTTTGACGCTGGTCGCCGTGGCCATGCCCTCGGCGCCGCCGCGGGTAATGATGTAGCCCTCGCGCATGTCGAGCTGGCCGGCAAAGATCTGGGTATTGGGCGTGTGGCCGATGGCGACGAAAAGGCCCTTCGCCGCGAGGTCCCTCTTGGCGCCGGTCTTCAGGTCCTGGGTGCGCACCCCCGTGACGCCGCTGTTGTCGCCGAGCACCTCGTCCACCACGGCGTCGAGCACCAGCCCGATCTTGCCGTCGGAGACGCGCTTCATCAGCTTGTCCTGCATGATCTTCTCGGCGCGGAACTTGTCGCGGCGGTGCACGAGCTGCACGTTTCGCGAGATGTTGGCCAGGTAGAGCGCTTCCTCGACCGCCGTGTTGCCGCCGCCGACGACCACCACGTCCTGGTTCTTGTAGAAAAACCCGTCGCAGGTGGCGCAGGCCGAGACCCCGCGGCCCATGAATTTCTGCTCCGAGGGGAGCCCGAGGTACTTGGCCGAGGCGCCGGTGGCGATGATCAGCGCGTCGCAGGTATAGCTGGCGATGTCGCCTTCCAGGAGGAACGGCCGCCGGGCGAGGTGGGCGACGTGGACATGGTCGTGAACGATCTCGGTTTCGAAGCGCTCGGCGTGGCGGCGGAAGCGCTCCATCAGGTCGGGGCCCTGGACGCCCTCGGCGTCGGCCGGCCAGTTGTCGACGTCGGTGGTGGTCATGAGCTGGCCGCCCATTGCGATGCCGGCGATCAGCACGGGCTTCAGGTTGGCGCGAGCGGCATAGACCGCGGCCGTGTACCCTGCGGGGCCGGAGCCGAGAATCAGAAGCCGGGAGTGACGCGTCGGGCGCGCTGCCATGGAGCAAAAATTATAAGGCCGCGATTCTGCTAAGATAGATTTGCAAAGGGAAGGGGCTTTTCTGCTATGGCGACGACGGTCTCGACGGCGGTCCTGAAAGCGGTCCCGCTGTTCGCGAGTTTTCCCGAAGATCAGCTGCGCATGCTCACCACGATGGTCACGCGCCGCAGCGCGACGCGCAACACGACCATCATGGCGGGCGGCGACGCCACGGACTCCCTATACATCGTGCTCTCGGGCCGCCTCAAGGTCATGATGAGCGACTCCGACGGCAAGGAAGTGATCCTCTCGATCCTGGGCCCGGGCGAGTTCTTCGGCGAGATGGGCCTGATCGACGACGAGCCGCGCTCGGCGAGCGTGGTGACGATCGAGCCCTGCGAGCTGCTCTCGATCTCCAAGCGCGACTTCAAGAAGTGCCTCCAGGACAACGCCGAGATGTCGATGGCGGTGATGCGCGGCCTGGTGAAGCGGCTGCGCGAGGCCGACCGCAAGATCGGCAGCCTGGCGCTGCTCGACGTCTACGGTCGCGTGGCGCGGCTGCTCCTCGACATGGCCGAGAACGTCAACGGCGAGAAGGTCGTCACCAAGCGCCTGCCGAAGCAGGATATCGCCAAGATGATCGGCGCCTCGCGCGAGATGGTGAGCCGCGTGATGAAGGACCTGCAGACCGGCGGCTACATCGAGATGCGCGGCTCGAACATCGTGCTACGCGACACCATCATGCTGCCGGAGTAACTTGCCGGCCGCGAAAATGGGCAAGACTGCGAGCGGTCAGACGCCGCTTCCAGCAAGGCTCGCAGGTCTGGTACGCGAAGCGAAGTGGCTGCTCCTCGGTGCGCTGGCGCTGTACCTGCTGCTCGTCTTCGCCACCTACCAGCGCGGCGATCCCGGCTGGTCGCACACCGGCAACGAGGCGGTACGCAACGCCGGCGGCGCGTTCGGCGCCTGGCTCGCCGACTTCGTGCTTTACCTCTTCGGGCTCTCGGCCTACTGGCTGGTGGCGCTTTGCGCCTTCGCCGTCGTCTGGGGCTACCGCCGGCTGGATAGGCGCTCGGTCGGGCTGGCCTTGGGCGGCTTCGCGCTCCTCCTCCTTTCCAGCGCGTCGCTCGAGGGGCTGAGGCTGCATAGCCTGGCGGTCGAGCTGCCGCTCACGCCGGGCGGCCTTGTCGGCAACGTCCTCGGCGGCGCGCTCGCCGTCGTGCTCGGCTTCACCGGCGCCACGCTCGCGCTGGTGGCGCTCGCCGCCGTCGGCTTCAGCCTCTTTAGCGGGTTCTCGTGGCTCATCATCTCCGAGCTCGTCGGTTTCGCGCTCGAGTCCGGCCTGATCGCCGCCAAGCGCGCCTGGGAGCGCCGGCAGGACCGGCGCGCCGGCGAGCTCGCGCGCGAGGAGCGCGAGCTGGTGGTCGAGGCCGAGAAGAAGCGCGAGGAGAACCATCCGCCGCTGCGCATCGAGCCGCCCGTGGTCGAGATCAGGAAGTCGGTGCGCGTGCAGAAGGAAAAGCAGGCGAAGCTCTTCGAGGAGCTGCCCGACACGCCGCTGCCGCCGCTCAAGCTGCTGGACGAGGCGAAGAAGGAAGGCGAGCAGGTCAGCGCCGAGACGCTGGAATTCACCTCGCGCCTGATCGAGAAGAAGCTGTCCGACTTCGGCGTCGCGGTGAAGGTGCTCGCCGCCTATCCCGGCCCGGTGATCACGCGCTACGAGGTCGAGCCCGCGGTCGGCGTGAAAGGCAGCCAGGTCGTCAGCCTGGTGAAGGACCTGGCCCGCGCGCTGTCGGTGGTTTCCATCCGGGTGGTGGAAACCATCCCCGGCAAGTCGTGCATGGGCCTGGAGATCCCGAACCCGCACCGGCAGATCGTGCGCCTGTCGGAGATCCTCGGCTCGGAGGCCTACCACGCGCTGAATTCCCCGCTCGCCATCGCGCTCGGCAAGGACATCGCCGGCAACCCGGTGGTCGCCGACCTGGCGAGGATGCCGCACCTTCTGGTCGCCGGCACGACCGGCTCGGGCAAGTCGGTCGCGCTGAACGCGATGATCCTCGCGCTGCTCTACAAGGCCGAGCCGCGCGCGCTGCGGCTGATCCTGATCGATCCGAAGATGCTCGAGCTCTCGGTCTACCAGGACATCCCGCATCTGCTCGCGCCGGTCGTCATCGACATGAAGCAGGCGGTGAACGCGCTCACCTGGTGCGTCGCCGAGATGGACCGGCGCTACAAGCTCATGAACTGGATCGGCGCGCGCAACCTTTCGGGCTACAACCACCGCGTGACCGAGCAGGAGTTCGAGGACCCCTTCGCTCTCGACGCGGGCAAGGCCGAGAAGCTGACGCCGCTGCCGCAGGTGGTCGTGGTGATCGACGAGCTGGCCGACCTCATGATGGTGGTCGGCAAGAAGGTGGAGGAGCTGATCGCGCGGCTCGCGCAAAAGGCGCGCGCGGCCGGCATCCACCTGATCCTCGCCACGCAGCGGCCGTCGGTGGACGTGATCACCGGCCTCATCAAGGCGAACATCCCGACGCGCATCGCTTTCCAGGTTTCATCCAAGGTCGATTCGCGCACCATCCTCGACCAGTCGGGCGCTGAAGCCCTGCTCGGCGCGGGCGATATGCTGTACCTGCCGCCCGGCAGCGGCCTGCCGCAGCGCGTGCACGGCGCCTTCGTCGCCGACCACGAGGTGCACAAGGTGGTCGAGCATCTCAAGACGCTGGCCAAGCCCGAGTACTTGGGCGAGGTGCTCGAGCCGGCGGCGCCGGAAGAGGCCGCTCCCGGCCCCGACGGCGTGCCCACCGGCGAGAAGGACCCACTCTACGACCAGGCGGTCGAGATCGTCCTGCGCACCCGCCGCCCGTCGATCTCGCTCGTGCAGCGGCACCTGCGCATCGGCTACAACCGCGCCGCGCGCCTGATCGAGGACATGGAGCGCGCCGGCATGGTCTCGGCGATGCAGGCGAACGGGAACCGCGAGGTGTTGGTCCCGGCCAAAGCAGAGTAGCTTCGCCCTTATGAGAACCCTACTGGGCGCCATCGCCCTGCTCATTGCATTTTCCGCCGGGGCCGCGAGCCTCGAGCGCTACAAGGCCTTCCTCAACGGCACGCAGTCGGCGCGCGCGCAGTTCGAGCAGAAGGTGTACGACCGCAGCGGCAAGCTCACGCAGGAATCGCGCGGCAGCTTCGTCTTCCAGCGGCCCGGCCGCTTCCGCTGGGTGTACGACAAGCCCGCCGACCAGGTGATCGTCGGCGACGGCCAGCGGGTCTGGATCTACGACCGGCAGCTGAACCAGGTCACGGTGCGCAAGCTCGAGACCGCGCTCGGCTCGACGCCGGCGGCGCTGCTGGCGGGCGCCAGCGGCATCGACAAGGCGTTCGAGCTGTCGGACGCCGGCGAGAAGGACGGCCTCGAATGGATCGACGCCAAGCCGCGCGAGCGCGAGGCGGGCTTCGAGCGCGTGCGGATGGGGTTCAACAAGGACGGCCTGCAGGCGATGGAGCTCACCGACAACTTCGGCCAGACGACGGTGCTGCGCTTCTCGAGGCTCGTGCGCAACCCGCACGTCAATTCCAACGAGTTCCGCTTCGACCCACCGAAAGGCGCCGACGTCCTAGGGGACAAGTGACCGCCGATCTGTTCGGTAAGGCCGCCCCCGTCGCGCCGCTCGCCGACGCGCTGCGCCCGAAGTCGCTCGACGAGGTCGTCGGCCAGGAGCACCTGATCGGTCCGGGCAAGCCGCTGCGGCTCGCCTTCGAGTCCGGCCGTCCGCACTCGATGATCCTGTGGGGCCCGCCGGGCTCGGGCAAGACGACCATCGCCCGGCTGATGGCGAGCGCGTTTCGCGCCGAGTTTGTCGCCCTCTCCGCGGTCTTCTCGGGCGTCAAGGACATCCGTGACGCCGTGGCCGCCGCCCAGGCGCGCCTCGAGCAGTTCGGCCGCCGCACCATCCTGTTCGTCGACGAAGTGCACCGTTTCAACAAGGTCCAGCAGGACGCCTTCCTGCCCTTCGTCGAGCAGGGCCTGATCACCTTCGTCGGCGCGACCACCGAGAATCCGTCGTTCGAGGTCAACAGCGCGTTGCTGTCGCGCGCCACGGTTTACGTTCTGGAGCCTTTGAGCGCCGCGCATCTGGCCATGCTCCTCGATCGGACCGGGCTCGCCATGGATGACGCCGCGCGCGCAAGGCTAGTCGGCTTTGCTGACGGTGACGCGCGGCGCCTGCTCAACGCCGTCGAAATACTGAACAACACCGGCCACCGGCCCATCGACGGCGCCTTCGTCGAGCAGACGCTGGCCAAGAACCTGCGCCGCTTCGACAAGGGCGGCGAGCAGTTCTACGACCAGATCTCGGCGCTGCACAAGGCGGTGCGCGGCTCGGATCCGGACGCATCGCTCTACTGGATGGTGCGCATGCTCGACGGCGGCGCCGATCCGCTCTACATCGGCCGGCGCGTGGTGCGCATGGCGGTGGAGGACATCGGCCTCGCCGATCCGCAGGGATTGCGCCTCGCGCTCGATGCCTGCGAGACCTACGAGCGCCTCGGCAGCCCGGAGGGCGAGCTCGCGCTCGCCGAGGCGGTGATCTATCTCGCGGTGGCGCCCAAATCGAACGCGGTGTACGAAGCCTATAATGCGGCGCGCGATTTCATCACCAAGGACGGCACGCGTCCCGTGCCGCTGCACATCCGGAACGCCCCGACACCGCTCATGAAGCAGCTTGGCTACGGCAAGGAGTATCGCTACGCGCACGGGGAGGAGGGCGCGTACGCGGCCGGCGAGAATTATTTTCCCGAGGGCATGCCGCCGGTCGAGTGGTACCGGCCGACCGAGCGCGGCCGCGAGGCGAAGGTCCGCGAGCGCCTCGCCGAGCTGCGGCGGCTCGATGCCGAGGCAGGGAAGAAAAAATGATCGACATCCAGCTCCTGCGTAAAGACCCAACGGAGGTCGCCCGTCGCCTGGCGGCGCGCGGCCCCGGCACGTTCGACGCCGGGCAGTTCCAGGGCTTCGAATCGGCGCGCAAGAACCTGCAGACGGCGGTCGAGCAGGCGCAGGCTTCGCGCAACCGCATCGCCAAGGACATCGGCCAGGCCAAGGCCAAGGGTCACGACGTGACCGAGCTGCTCGCGCAGGGCGAGAAGCTCAAGGTGCTGCTCGAAGAGTCGGAACAGCAACTCGCGAAGCTGCAGAGCGCGTTCCAGGAGTTTCTGGGGCGGATTCCGAACATCCCGCACGAGTCGGTGCCGGTCGGCGAGAGCGCCGAGCAGAACCGCGAGGAGCGCCGCTGGGGCGAGCCGCGGCGCTTCGACTTCCCGGTGAAGGACCATGTCGACATCGGCGAAGGCCTCGGCGGCCTGGATTTCGCGACCGCCGCGAAGATCGCGGGCAGCCGCTTCGTCGTCATGTACGGCGGCATCGCCCGCCTGCACCGCGCGCTCGGGCAGTTCATGCTCGATGTGCACACGCGCGAGCACGGCTACACCGAGACCTACGCGCCCTACATGGTCACCGCCGCATGCGCCGATGGCGTCTCCAGCCTGGCGAAGTTCGAGGACCAGCTTTTCAAGATCGAGGGACGCGACCTCTATCTCATTCCGACCGCCGAATACCCGGTGACGAACTACGCGCGCGAGGAGATCCTGGCGCTCGAGCGGCTGCCGCTGAAGTTCGCGTGCCACTCGCCGTGCTTCCGTTCCGAGGCCGGCTCGGCGGGCAAGGACACGCGCGGGATGATCCGCGTCCACCAGTTCGACAAGGTGGAGCTGGTGCAGATCGTTCATCCCGAGAAGTCATATGCCGCTCACGAGGAATTGACCGGCCATGCGGAGGCGATCCTGAGGAAGCTGGAGCTGCCCTACCGCGTGGTCGCGCTCGCCACCGGCGACCTGGGCTTCTCGGCCGCCAAAACGTACGACCTCGAGGTCTGGCTGCCGGCGCAGAACATGTACCGCGAGATCTCCTCGTGCTCGAACTTCGAGGCCTTCCAGGCGCGGCGCATGCAGGCGCGTTTCAGGAACGAGAAGGGCAAGACCGAGCATGTCCATACGCTGAACGGCTCAGGCCTCGCCATCGGGCGCACGCTGGTGGCGATCCTCGAGAACTTCCAGCAGCGCGACGGGTCAGTGATGATCCCTGCCGCGTTGCGCAGCTACCTGGGCGGCCAGGAGCGCATTACCAAGTAAAATCACGCCTTCGTTTCGACCGCGGAGAGATGGCAGAGTGGTCGATTGCGGCAGACTCGAAATCTGTTGTACCCGTGAGGGTACCGGGGGTTCGAATCCCTCTCTCTCCGCCAC
>DASQAW010000309.1:0-8086 GCA_035635495.1 Burkholderiales bacterium | reverse complement strand
TCTTCCAGGAACTGGATCAGCTTGCCGAGCTTGATCTTGTAGTCGCCCTCGTCGGTGCCCGGGCGGAACTTGATTTCCTTGACCTGGATCTGCTTCTGCTTGAGCTTCGCCTCGTGCGCTTTTTTCTGCTCGCGGTAGCGGAACTTGCCGTAGTCCATCAGCTTGCAGACCGGCGGCACCGCGAGCGGCGCAATCTCCACCAGATCCACGTTTGCCTCTTCGGCCAGCCGGAGCGCCTCCAGAACCGGCTTGATGCCCAACTGGTCACCGTTTTCCGCTACCAGTCGCACCTCCGGGGCGGTGATTTCCCGGTTGATGCGCTGCGATCTTTCGAGTGCGATGAGTGAAAAGCTCCTCAGTACGTTGAAAAAAACAGCCGTGCTGCTGCGCTCATCGAGGATGCCTCGTCAGGTTCCTCACGGCGCGGGGCACGGCCACCTATGCTTCAGAATTTTATCGATTTTCCGGGCTCGCGGCTATGGTCGATGCGCGCCTCCGACTGAAGGCGGTCCAGGAACGCATCGACGGGCATCGCGCCCAGATCTTCGCCCCCCCGGGTGCGCACCGCCACCGTGCCGGCCTGCATTTCCCTGTCGCCCGCTACCAGCTGGTAGGGCAGCTTTTGCAGGCTGTGCTCCCGGATCTTGTAGTTGATCTTCTCGTTGCGCAGATCCGCCACCGCGCGGAATCCCCGGGCGCGCAGCCGCTCGGCCAGCTCGCCGGCGTAGGCCGCCTGGCGCTCGGTGATGCTGAGCACCACGGCTTGAACCGGGGCGAGCCAGAGCGGAAACGCCCCGGCGTAGTGCTCGATCAGGATGCCGAGAAAGCGCTCGAGCGACCCGACGATCGCCCGGTGCAGCATCACGGGGGTGCGCCGCGTGTTGTCTTCCGCCACGTATTCGGCGCCTAGGCGCCCGGGCATGCTGAAGTCCACCTGCATCGTGCCGCACTGCCATGAGCGGCCGATGCTGTCCTTGAGGTGGTACTCGATCTTCGGGCCGTAGAACGCCCCTTCGCCGGGCAGCGTGACGAACGGCACGCCCGAGCGCTCGAGGGACTGGATGAGGGCCTTTTCCGCCTTGTCCCAGATCTCGTCGGAGCCGATGCGCTTGGCGGGCCGCGTCGCGATCTTGTAGACGATGTCGGTGAAGCCGAAGTCGCGGTAGACCTTCTGCAGCAGCGCCGTGTAGGCGACGCATTCCGGCAGGATCTGGTGCTCGGTGCAGAAGATGTGGCCGTCGTCCTGCGTGAAGCCGCGCACGCGCATGAGGCCGTGCAGCGCACCCGAAGGCTCGTTGCGGTGGCAGGCGCCGAACTCGCCGTAGCGCAGCGGCAGGTCGCGGTAGCTGCGCACGCCCTTGTTGTAGATCAGGATGTGCCCAGGACAATTCATCGGCTTGATCGCGTATTCGCGGTTCTCCGATGAAGTGGTGAACATGCTTTCCTTGAAGTTGTCCCAGTGGCCGGTCTTCTGCCACAGGCTCAAGTCGATGATCTGCGGGCCGCGCACCTCGTGGTAGCCGTTGTCGCGGTACACGCGGCGCATGTACTGCTCGACTTGCTGCCAGAGCACCCAGCCCTTCGGATGCCAGAAGACCAGCCCCGGCGCCTCCTCCTGCATGTGGAACAGATCGAGCTGCGTGCCGAGGCGCCGATGGTCGCGCTTCTCCGCCTCCTCGAGCATCTTGAGATAGGCGTCCTGGTCTTCCTTCTTCGCCCACGCGGTGCCGTAGATGCGCTGGAGCATCTCGTTCTTCGAATCGCCGCGCCAATAGGCGCCGGCGACACGCATCAGCTTGAAGTTCTTGAGCTTGCCTGTCGAAGGGACGTGCGGCCCGCGGCAGAGATCGATCCAGTTGCCTTGGCCGTAGAGCGAGATCGTCTCCTTCTCGGGGATCGAAGCGATGATCTCGGCCTTGTACTTCTCGCCCTGGTCGCGGAAGAACTTCACCGCATCGTCGCGCGGCATTTCACGCCGCTCGACCTTGATGTCGCGCTTCGCGATCTCACCCATGCGCTCCTCGATGGCCGCGAGGTCTTCCGGCGTGAAGGGGCGCTTGTACGAGAAATCGTAGTAGAAGCCGTTCTCGATCACCGGGCCGATGGTGACCTGCGCATCAGGGAAAAGCTCCTTCACCGCGTGCGCGAGCAGGTGCGCCGTCGAGTGCCGCAGGAGATCGTTCGCCTCCGGATCCTTGTCGGTGACGATCGCCACGTCGGCGTCCGACTCCACGCGATAGCCGGTGTCGACCAGCTTGCCATTCACCTTGCCGGCAAGCGCCGCGCGCGCGAGTCCCGGGCCGATCGCCTGGGCGATTTCGGCTACGGTGATCGGTCCTGGAAACGACTTCGAAGAGCCGTCGGGGAGACGGATATTGGGCATCGCAAGCGTTGGCCGCATACTAGCATGATGACTCTCCCGCTCTCCGTCGCGCTCACCAACTACGACCACGTGCGCGACCTGCTGTCCGGCGAGGTGCGCGCGCAGGGCATCGAGCTCGTGCCGCTCGAGCTGCCGATCGAGGAGATCTTCTACCGCTTCACCCGCTTCCGCGAGTGGCAGTTGTCGGAGATGTCCTTCGGCAAGGTGGTGGCGATAATGTCCGAGCAGCGGTCTACGGAGCCGCCTCCGATCGTCGCGCTGCCGGTGTTCGTCTCGCGCGTGTTCCGCCATTCCGCGATCTACCTGCCCGAGGGCTCGCCGATCAAGCAGCCGAAGGACCTCGAGGGCCGGCGCGTCGGCATTCCCGAGTGGTCGCAGACGGCCGGCATCTACGTGCGCGGCATGCTCGCGCACGAGTACGGCGTCGATCTCGCCAGGATCCAGTGGATCCAGGCCGGCGTGCGCGAGCCGGGACGCATCGAGAAGGTCGAGCTGCAGCTGCCCGCGGGCGTAAAGATCCAGCGCCTGGCGGACAAGACGCTCGTCGGCATGCTCGCCGCTGGCGAGCTCGACGCCGTCATGTCGGCGCGCGAGCTCGCGGCAGCGCGCCTGTTCAAGGACTACCGCACGGTCGAAGCCGAGTACTGGAAGAAGACGCGCATCTTCCCGATCATGCACGTGCTGGTGCTGAAGCGCGACGTGTACGAGGCGAATCGCTGGATCGCGATGAATCTGTTCAAGGCCTTGGACGAGGCGCGGCGCCGCAGCGTCGAGCGCGTGAAGGAGTTCGGCGTCTCGCACCTGCCTGTTCCCTGGCTGCCAAACCATGTGCAGCACTGGCGCGAGCTTGCGGGCGAAGAATTCTGGCCGTACGGCGTAGAGCCGAACCGGGCGACGCTCGAGGCCTTCTTCCAGTACGCGCACGAGCAAGGCGTCGCCAAGAAGCGCCTGCGGATGGAAGATGTGTTCGCGCCGGAGACGCGCGAGCAGTTCAGGATCTAGTCGGCTTTCACGCCGAGGTCGCGGATCAGCTTGCCAAAACGGTCATAGTCGCGGCGGATCAGCTTGCTGAAGTCCTCGGGCGAAAGAATCAGCGTCTCGAGGCTGCCCTTGCCGAGGAGGCTCGCCTTTACGGTCGGCTCCTCGAGCGCGCGGCGCACCTCGGTGCGCAGGCGGTTCAGCACCTCCTGCGGCATGCCCGCGGGCCCGAAGAGCCCTAGCCAGATCGAGTTCTCGAACCCCGGATAGAACTCGCCGATGGTTGGCAGGTCTGGAAAAGTCGGCGAGCGCTTGGCGCCCGCCACCGCCAGCGCGCGCAGGCGGCCGGCCTTGATCTGGGGCGCCGATGAAGTGCCCGAGAACATCGCCGCCACCTCGCCCGCCATGGTCGCGGTGGTCGCCGGCGCGCCGCCCTTGTACGGCACGTGGATGAGATCGATGCCGGCGCGTGCTTTCAGCATTTCCATGGTCAGCTGGTGCTGGCTGCCGTTGCCGCCGGAGGCGTAGGCGAGTGGCGGATTCGCCTTCTTCGCGTACTCGATGAACTCCGGAAAGGTCTTCGGCGGCAGCGCCGGATTGATCGACAGCACGAACTGGTTCGACACGAGGCTCGAGACCGGCGCCAGGTCCTTGAGCGTGTCGACCGGCATGCTCGAATACACGTGCGGGTTGATGGTGATCAGGCTGTCGGCCGCGAGCAGCAGTGTGTGGCCGTCGGGCGCAGCGCGCCCGACCTCGGCGGCGGCGGCGTTGCCGTTGGCCGCGGGCTTGTTGTCGATGACCACCGGCTGGCCGAGGCTCGGCGAGATCTTCTCGCCGATCACGCGCGCGACGATGTCGGGCGCGCCGCCCGGCGGGATGGTGACGAGGATGTGGATCGGCCGCGACGGATATTGCGCAAAGGCGCTCGCGGCCAGGCAGCACGCCAGAAACAAAAGAGCGCGCAGCTTCATCTCAGGAAGCGGTCTTTGACGCCCGGCGAGTCAATTCAACGCGTCTTCTTGGCAGCGTGCTGCAGCAGCAGCCGCCGCGCGCGCTTCATCACCAGGTTGGCTAGCAGGAGCTTCCCGGTGTCGTCCTGCGCAATGCCTTTTGCAATCTCCCGCTTGCGCCAGGATTCCAGGTCGAAGCGCCGCTCGATGGCTTCCTTCGCCAGTTGCTCGCTCACGATGCGGGTCGCGTCTGCCGCAGTGTCGGATTGCGGAATTTGAGTTTGGCCCATGGCTACACCGTCCTTCCTCGGCGGAAGCTGGTAGGCGCGATTGGACTCGAACCAACGACCCCTACCATGTCAAGGTAGTGCTCTAACCAGCTGAGCTACGCGCCTGGAAGGGCCGAATTTTATACTACGCGCATGGAGCTGATCCTCTGGCGGCACGCCGACGCGCAAGACGGCGCCGACGACATGGCGCGGCGCCTCACGCCGAGAGGCGAGCAGCAGGCGGCGGCGATGGCCCAGTGGCTGCGCTCGCACCTGCCGAACCACTACACCGTGCTCGCGAGCCCCGCGGTGCGCGCGCAGCAGACCGCGGCGGCGCTCGGCGCCGGGATCACCACCGATAAGACGCTGGCACCGGGGGCCTCGGCGTCCGCGATCGTGAAAGCGGCCGAGAAGCACAAAGGCGTGGTGCTGATCGTCGGCCACCAGCCGGATCTCGGCCGCGCCGCGGCGCAGCTCGTCGCCAACGCGCGCGCGGAATGGCCCATCGAGAAGGGCGCGATCTGGTGGCTCGCGGGCGCGGCGCCGGCGCGCATCAAGGCGGTGGTCTCGCCCGAGCTGCTGTAGCTCGGCCGTAGCATTCGCCCGGTAGAATCCGCGCCCCCGATGGATCTCATCCTTTGGCGCCATGCCGAAGCCGAAGAGCATGCCGACGACATGCGGCGGCGCCTCACGACCAAGGGGCGCAAGCAGGCGCAGCGAGGCGCGGAGTGGCTGCTGCACCGGTTGCCGGCCCGCTTCACGCTGATCTCGAGCCCGGCGGTGCGCGCGCACCAGACCGCGCAGGCGCTCGGCACGCCGATCAAGGTCGAGGAAAAGCTCGCGCCCGGCGCCGTGCCGAAGGCGATCATCGAGGCGGCGGGCTGGCCGGACTACAAGGGCGCCGTGGTGATTGTCGGGCACCAGCCCGACCTCGGCCGCGCGCTGGCGCAGCTGGTCACCGGCGGGCAAGGCCCGTGGAGCGTGAAGAAGGGGGCGTTCTGGTGGATCTCGAACCGCGTGCGCGACGGCGACGCGCAGGTCGTGGTGCGCGCGGTCGTGTCACCGGACTTGCTGTAGGACGGAAACCTTCTTGTCGGAAAGGCCGCTCACGCTGAGCTTCATGCCGACCGCCTTCCAGTGGTCGGTCTCGGAGTCGAGCGCCGCGGCCGACAGCGCGTTCTCGTCGAGCCACGACTGAGGCAGGTCGATGGCGAAGCCGCCGGCGTCGGCAGCGACGCGCAGGAAGGGCAGCTTCGCGTCGGTGCGGCTCCTGAGAATCAGCGCCGCGGTACGCAGCGCGAAGACCAGCTTCCAGTCCGCGCCCTCGAGCCCTGCGTCCTGCATCTTGCGCAGCTTGCCGCGGTGCGCGAGCACGATGCGCGCGAGCCGCGCCTGCTCCATGCGCGAGAAGCCGGGCATGTCGGCGTTCGACAGCACGTAGGCCGAGTGCTTGTGGTACTGCGCGTGCTCGATCGACAGGCCGATCTCGGCGAGGCGCGCGGCCCAGTCGAGCATCTCGCGATCGGCGTCTTCGGCGCGGTCCGCGCCCGGCGTGAGCGCGTCGTAGATGGTGAGCGAGAGGTTCCGCATGCGCTCGGCCTGCGGGGCGTCGACGTGGTAGCGGCGCATGAACTGCGCGACGGTCACGTCGCGCATGTCGCGATGCTCGACGCGCCCGAGCAGGTCGTAGAGCACGCCGTGCCGCAGCGCGCCTTCCGACACCTTCAGCGCCTCGATACCGAGTTCCTCCATCACGGCGTTCATGATGGCGAGCCCGCCGGGCAGCACGGGGGCGCGGTTCGGGCGCAGTCCGGCGATGCGATCCGGATCCGCCTTCTCGTGCTTGATGAGCGCTGAGCGCAGCCGCTCGAGGCCTTCGCGCGTGAGCCCTTCCTCCGCGAAGCCGTTCTCGCGCAGGATGTTCTCCATGGAGCGCACGGTGCCCGAGGAGCCGACCGCTTCTTCCCAGCCCGCGGCGCGGTAGGCATGCACGATGCCGGCGAGCTCCTGGCGCGCGGCGAGCTCGGCGGCCTTCATGCGCGACTTGTCGATCTTGCCGTCCGGGAAGAACTTCAGGCTGTAGCTGAGGCAGCCCATGTAGAGCGATTCGGTGAGTTGCGGCTCGAGACCCGTGCCGATGATGAACTCGGTCGAGCCGCCGCCGACGTCGACCACCAGGCGGCGCTGCGCCGACACCGGCAGCGAATGCGCGACTCCGAGGTAGATGAGGCGCGCTTCCTCGCGGCCCGAGATCACCTCGATCGGGAAGCCGAGCACCGCACGCGCCTCGCGCAGAAACTGCGGCGCATTCTTCGCTACGCGCAGGGCGTTGGTGCCGACGGCGCGCACCCCCTGGCGCGGGAAGCCGCGCAGGCGCTCGGCGAATTTCGCCAGCGCCTCGAGCGCCGCGGCCTGCGTCGCACGGTCGATGCGCTTCTCGGCGGTGAGCCCGCCGCCGAGGCGCACGACTTCGCGCACGGCGTCGAGCGGATAGATCTGGCGATCGACCACCCGCCCGATCTCCAAGTGGAAGCTGTTCGAACCGAGATCGACCGCCGCCAGGGTCTCTTGCCGCGCCATGTGGACTACCGTAACACCGCTGTCATATTCCTTAACCTCGCCGGACCGCAGCATACCCCGGATTAGAATCCCGCTTCCCCATGAACCGCAGGATCCCGACGCCGGCCCAGTTCGTGAACCGCGAGCTCGGCCAGCTCGCGTTCAACCGGCGCGTGCTGGCGCAGGCGGCCGACGAGTCCGTGCCGCTGCTCGAGCGGCTGAAATTCATCACCATCGTTTCCTCGAACCTCGACGAGTTCTTCGAGATCCGCATCGCGGGACTGAAAGAAAGCATCAAGCTCGGGCTGCACGATTCGGGCCCGGATGCGCGCAGCGCGGCCGAGGTGTTCGAGGCGGTGAGCAAGGAGACGCACGCGCTCGTCGCCGAGCAGTACAAGCTGCTGAACGAGACGGTGCTGCCCTCGCTCGCGCGCGAAGGCATCGTGTTCCCGCGGCGCGAGGAGTGGACCGGGCCGCAGAAGCAGTGGATCCGCGACTATTTCTTCCGCGAGCTGCTGCCGGTGCTCACGCCGATCGGGCTCGACCCGGCGCATCCCTTCCCGCGCGTGCTGAACAAGAGCCTGAATTTCGCCGTCGAGCTCGAAGGGCGCGATGCTTTCGGCCGCAGCTCGCGCGCGGCGATCGTGCAGGCGCCGCGCGCGCTGCCGCGCCTCATCCGCCTGCCGCAGGCGCACGCGGGCGCCGAGTATGCCTTCGTCTTCCTGTCGTCGATCCTCCACGCCCATGTTGGCGAGCTGTTCTCCGGCATGAACGTCGTCGGCTGCTACCAGTTCCGCGTCACACGCAACTCGGACCTCTTCGTCGACGAGGAGGAGATCAAGAACCTGCATACCGCGCTGCAGGGAGAGCTGCTGCACCGGCACTTCGGCGACGCGGTGCGCCTGGAGGTCGCCGACAACTGCTCGCTCGGCATGGTGGAATTC
>DASQAW010000308.1:0-2344 GCA_035635495.1 Burkholderiales bacterium | reverse complement strand
GGCCAGGGCGAAGAATTGCGGTCCTGGCCCCGAATTTCTAGTTGGTCTTCTTGTAGCCGGCCGGGACGGAGAAGACGCTGTCCCTCACCGGCTGGACGCCGAGCGCCTTTACCTCGATGGTGAAGGAAAGGAGCGGCTTCGGGCCGGCGGGCTTCTCTTCCTTCTTGCCGAACAGGCTGCCGACGCTGCCGAGCATTCCGCCGAGGTCAGGCTTGCCGCTCGACTGCTCGGCCGCGCCCTTGTCGCCGCAGGCGTCGCCCTCCATGCGCCACTCGATGTGCGTGTACACCGGGTGGCCCTGGATCTTGCCGAGCTGCTTGCCGGCGTTCATCAGCGCGGCGCGGTCGGCGGGGCGCAGGCTGGTGAGGTAGGCGGTCATCATCTTCGTCACTTCCTCCGGCATGACCTGCGCGCGGTCGGGCAAACCGGCGGCGCGCCGCGCGCCGGCGACATAGGCCCTGTAATAGGTCTGCTCGACGCCGAAGGCTTCGCGCATCGGCGCGGAGAGCGGCGTGGTCCAGACGTCGAAGCTGACCGTGCTCGTGGTGGTGCGCCTCTGCTGGTCCTGGAACTTGAGGATCCAGGCTACGGTGTACTGGCTCGAGTCGAAGCCGTTGATGTTTTTCTTCTGCCCGGTGGACTTGACGTCGAAGTTGTTGCTCGTGACGCGCGCGGTGCAGCCCTCCTCGGTCTGCTGCTTCGGCTCCTGCTTCGCCTGTTCCTCCTCGCGCTTCTTCTCCTCCTGCGCAGCGGCCGGCGGCAACGGGCAGCCGTGCGCCGGACATTCCATGTACTCCTTGCGGCGGAGGTTCATCGTCCAGAGCTTGTCCTGGTCGAGGCGCGTGATCGCGGCGTCGCCGCCGCCGGCGAGCCGCGTCACCAGGAACCCGCTGAACGTCCCGGTGCCCTTCAGGTTGTTCTCGTCGCGGCGCATGTTGGACCGCACCCAGTGCCTCTCGGTCATCTCGAACGGGAACATGCCGGCGATGCCGCCGTTGACGACGAGCGTCTCCATGACGGCGGTCGGGTTCTCCGGCGTGCTGTCGACCTGCTGTGGCTGCTGGGCGCACGCGGCGAGGCCCGCCGCAGCGATGGCGATGCTGTTTCTGACTTGCATTGTCCCCTCCCTTGGAGCGCTATTCTAATCAGACGATCTTGCACGGGATGTCGGCATCCTCGTCGTAAGTGAACACCGCGCACAGCCGATGGTAGCCGTCGGCGATGACGACCTTGCCGTTCGCCGTGTCGCGCACGAGCAGCAGCGGCGCGAGCTTCTTGCCCCCGCGAATCCTCTTCTGGTCGCTTTTCAGGCGGCTGTTGCTCACGCCACGAAACGAAAGGCCCGAGGCGCGGAAGATGTCCCTCGACATGAACGAGGACATCGGCGCCGCGCGGAGCTTCCGCACGAGCCGGACCGTCGTCGGCGAGTCGTAGATGAGGCTCAGGTACGACCGGGCTGCCGAGTAGTTGTGCGCGTCCGGTCGCGCCAGCCAGTTGATCCTGTGCGTCACTCGGCCCTGATTCCGGAGAGCCGGATCAGCTTCTCCCAGCGCTCGTAGTCCTTCTGCAGGAACGCCGCGAACTCGTCCGGCGGGTTCGCCACGACCTCGAACCATTGCTTGTTGATGTTGCGCTCGCGGAACGCCGGCTCGTTCAGCACCTTCTTCACGTCGTTGTAGATCGCGTGGGTCACGTCGCGCGGCATGCCGGCCGGACCCGCTAGCGCGAACCAGGTGCCGGCCTCGTAGCCCGGGACGCCGGACTCGGCGATCGTCGGCAGCTCGGACAGGCGCGGGATGCGATTCGGCGTCGCGGCGGCGATGAGGCGCAGCTTCCCCGCGCGCGCGTGCGGCTCGACCAGCAGCGGCGTCACCATCATCATCTGGATCTGGCCGGCGAGGAGGTCGGTCACCGCCGGCCCCGCTCCCTTGTACGGGATGTGGACGATGTCGATGCCGAGCAGCTTCTTCATGTAGTCGACGCTGATGTGGCCCGACGAGCCGGTGCCGAACGAGCCATAAGACATCGCACCGGGCTTGGTGCGCGCATAGGCGACGAGCTCCTGGAAGTTATTCGCCGGCACCGATGGATGGACCACCACCACCCACGGGAAGCGGACGAGCAGCGTGATCGGCGTGAACGCGCGCAGGCCGTCGTACGGCAGCGTCTTGTGCAGGATCGGGTTCATGATGAACGTCGCCGCGTCCGACACGATCAGCGTGTAGCCGTCGGGCGGCGACTTCGCCACGTACTCGCCGCCGATGATCTGCGTGGCACCTGGCCGATTTTCGACGATGACAGGTTGATTCCATACTTCCGAGAGCCGCGCGCCGATCGAGCGCGA
>DASQAW010000307.1:0-18345 GCA_035635495.1 Burkholderiales bacterium | reverse complement strand
TCGTGCCCGCTGGCGGCTATCGGGTTCTTTTTCTTTTCGCCCGCCGCTTGCGAGCGGTGCGCATTTTGGCTTCGAACTTTTTCGCGAGGGCCTTGAAGCCGTCGTCGGCCGGATGCATGTCGTCGTACCACGTGTAGTCATCGGTGGCGTGCAGGCAGCTCATGAAGACGGCGTTTGCTGCCGCCGGCATCGCCGCTTCGATGGCCTGGTTCAGACGATTGAGCATGACCTGGACGAGTGCGGGCCACCGGTCTCGGGGATACCCCTGCCCAGCGATGAAACGGCCGATGAATTGACCATCGGCGACCTCTGGGCGCGGATAGTCGTAGCCGTAGCAGAGGATGCGCACCCGCGGGTCGAGCTGGGCAATTTCGCCGAGGAGCTGGCGATAGCCCGCGGTGATCCGCTGCATCAGCGCCTCGCCATCCGGAGTGAGCGACTGATCCAGGGGGCGCTGCGGGTCGTAATCGTGCAGGAATTTGGCGTCTGCGAGCATGATCTGGAGGTCGTTTCCGCCCGCGCTCAGGATGCACCAGGAGGGTCGAAACTCCTCGATGGCGGTCAGGTACTCCTTGCGCGACAGGATGCTCTCGAGCGTATCGCCCCACCGGGCGACGTTGCGAACCGCGAAGCGACCGTCGGCCGCGATGCGCGTGGCGATCGCCTTCCACCAAGGAAACGGAAGACGGAACCAGGAATCGCCTTCGGCAACGACGCGCGGCTTCTCCGCTTTTGCCGCGCGGCGCGCCGCTGTACGGTTGATGTCGTTCCGATACCGATTGAGGGCATCGTCCAGGTCGTAGCCGGGCGGCGGCTCGTCCACCAGCGTGCCCGGCCGGAAACGCACGCGCACGGGTACCGACAGCGGGTCTTTCTCGACATAGTCCGCCACCTGCTCGTCCGAGAGCCTGCGCCGTTCCAGCCGGCGCCGGAACTCGGCGAAAGTCATCCGTTCGGCCATGCGCCCCTCCCCGGAGGCACTCTAGCGCTCTCCGCCTCGGGTCGATTACCGCGCAGTCCGATTTACGCGAGCGGAAATCGCTCGATCGATTCGTACGTCGAGCCTTTCGGCGAGGTGCGTGAGCGCACCAGCACGAATTCGTCCACCGGCCACGCGACACGCGGCAGCTGCGGGATGGACTTCGGCAAGCGCGCCTTGCGCACCAGGGTCACGTGCGCCGCGAAAGGCCGCTCCTCGAGCCGCAATCCGGCCGCGCGAAGCGCAGCGTGCAGATCGGCAGCCAGCGCGCCGAGAGCCGGCGGCATGGTCTGGGGACCGACCCACACCATTTCGTTCTTCTTCACATAGCGCGCCGCATCGATCGGCAGGTCATGGCGGCGTCCGCTGACCCCGCGCGCCGCAGCCAGCGCCTTCGCAGGCTCGGCCTCACCGAGGAACGCAAGCGTGAGGTGAATGTTCTCCACTCCGGTGACCCTGCCGCCCGACTGCTGGCTGACTTCCGCTGCCCAGCGTCCAAGCGCCCCGGCGGTCTCCCGTGGCGGCCAGAGCGCGAAGAAAAGGCGCACTAGTCCGGGAAGTGCTTGCGGGTCAGCTCCGCGAGCGCGCGCTCCCCGCCTTTTTCCAGCTGTTCGGCGATCAGCTCCATCTCGCGCCGGCCGCGGTTCTGCGACAGCTTCCAGCGCGTCTCGATGCGCGTCACCGGGATCTGGAAGTTGACGATGCCGTTCAGCATGCCGCTCACATACTGTTCGCCGAGCGCGTCGAACTTCGGCAGCCACTCCGGATCCATCGCCGCGACCAGGCGGCGCTGGGAGGCGTGCTTCTGCGCCGGGTCGTCGATCAGCTTGGGAACGCCGTAAAGGTGCACGGCGGCGTAGTTCCACGTTGGCACGCGCTCGACGTCCTCGTACCACCGCGGCGAGACGTACGCGTGCGGGCCCGAGAAGATGACGAGGACCTCCTCGTCGAAGAACTCGCGCCACTGCTGGTTGGCGTGCGCCATGTGCATGTCGATGACGATGCGCTCGCCGTCCTCGTGGATCATCGCCGGCAGATGCGAGGCATGCAGGCTGCCACCCAGGCCGGTGACGAGCACCGGGAAGTTGTTGGCGCGGAGGAAAGCGATCAGCTCGGCGCGGTCCGCGAGGCGGTTGTAGGGCGGCGAATACATTCAGCGGAGCAGTCAGCGAACCAAGGCCACGGCCTGCGCGGCGATGCCTTCCCTGCGCCCGAGGAAGCCAAGGTGCTCGGTGGTCGTCGCCTTGACGTTGATCATCGCCGGCGTGATGCCGAGGTCGGCGGCGATATTGCCGATCATGCGGGCCATATGCGGCGCCATGCGCGGCGCCTGCGCGATGATGGTGGCGTCGATGTTGACCACCTCGAGCTCGAGCGCGGCGAGCTTCCTCGCCACATCGCGCAGGAGCTTGCGGCTGTCCACGCCCATGAATTCGGGATCCGTGTCGGGATAATGCTGGCCGATGTCGCCGAGGCCGGCGGCGCCGAGCAGCGCGTCGCAGATGGCGTGCAGCAGGACGTCGGCATCGGAATGGCCGTCGAGTCCCTTTTCGTACGGGATCTCGACGCCGCCGAGGACAAGCTTTCGCCCCAGGACCAGCGGATGCACGTCGAAGCCCTGGCCGATTCTCATGTCGCTCGCGCGAGGATCGCTTCCGCGATCGCTACGTCCTCCGGATAGGTCACCTTGAGATTTTGCCTGCTGCCGAGCACCAGGCGCGGCCGCAGGCCCATCTTTTCCACTGCGCTGGCCTCGTCGGTGGCGTCTGCGGCGCGCGAGAGCGCCTGCGTGAGGAGGCCGGCGCGGAACATCTGCGGGGTCTGCGCGAGCCAAAGCTGCGAGCGGTCCTGCGTCGCGGCGACGCGCTGCACGCCGGCCTCGTCCTTGCCCGCGGTCTTCACGGTCTCCGCCACTGGAAGCGCGAGGATCGCCCCTATGGCATCCTGCCCACCTTCGTCCAGCAGGCGCCGGAGGTCCGCCGCGGGCAGGCAGGGGCGCGCGGCATCGTGCACCAGGACCCAGTCGTCGGCATTCAGCGTGCCGCGCGCGGCCACGAGGCCGTTCAACACCGAGTCGCGCCGCGTCTCGCCGCCGCAATAGAGCGGATTGAGCTTTCCTTCGAACGCGCGCCAGTCGTGGCGCGCAAACTGCTCGTCATTCGCCGGAAGTACCACGAAGACCGCCGTGACCTGCGGCACGCAAAGTGCACGAATCGCGTGCCAGAGCATCGGCTTGCCCGCGAGCGCGAGATACTGCTTCGGCGAGGCTGCCGCGAGGCGCGTGCCGCTGCCGGCGGCGGGAATCAGGGCGAAGGTGGCCAAAGTTCTTCTAATTCAGGACGATATAATTGCACGCTTTGTCTTTTGATGCAGCGCGATCCCCTTCCCGCCCGTAGACGCTATACCCGGCTCGCCGGCTCGGCCGACGCGCTCGCGCTCGCGCGGCTCGCGCAGGAAGAGCATCCGATCGCGGTGGTCAGCGCGACGGCGCTCGATGCCCAGCGCCTGCTCGACGAGATCCAATGGTTCTCGCCGCAGCTCCGAGTGTGCCTGTTGCCCGACTGGGAGACGCTGCCTTACGACCAGTTCTCGCCGCACCACGACCTCGTCTCCGAGCGCCTCGCGACGCTCTATCGCATCCAGCGCGGCGAGTTCGATGTCGCCATCGTGCCGGCGTCCACCGCGCTGGTGCGCATGTGCCCGCCGGCCTACATCGCCGCGCATACGTTCTTCCTCCGCACCGCCACCGAGCTCGACCTCGAGCAGCTGAAGCAGCAGCTCGCGATGGCGGGCTACCAGCACGTCACGCAGGTGGTCGCCCCCGGTGAAGTGTGCGTGCGCGGCGGGATCATCGATCTCTTCCCGATGGGCAGCGCGCTCCCCTACCGGATCGATCTCGACGACGAGCGCATCGACAGCATCAAGACGTTCGACGTCGACAACCAGCGCACGCTCTACAGCGTGAACGAGATCCGCATGCTGCCCGCGCGCGAGTTTCCGCTGGATGAGGCCGGGCGCACGCGCTTCCGCAGCCGCTGGCGCGAGCTGTTCGAAGGCGACCCGTCGAAGAAGCGCCTGTACCGCGATGTGTCGAACGGCGTGCCGGCGGCGGGCATCGAGTACTACCTGCCGCTCTTTTTTGACAGCACGGCGACGCTGTTCGACTACCTGCCCAAGGGATGCACTCTGGCGCTGCATCGCGATGTGTCCTCGGCGGTGAACGAATTCTGGCGCGACATCAACTCGCGCTACCGCATGCAGGGCGGCGACCCCGACCGGCCTTTGCTGCCACCCGCACAGATGTTCGTGCCGGCGGAGGAATTCTTCGTGCGCGCGAAGGACCATGCGCGCATCGACGTGCAGGAGGCCGACGAGCCCGGCGAAGGACCGCTCGCCACCACCGCCCTGCCGCCGCTAGCGGTGGATCGGCGCGCACAGGATCCGCTCGCGGGCCTGAAGGCGTTCCTGGCGGAAGGCAAGCTGCGCGTGCTGGTCGCCGCCGAATCGCCCGGCCGGCGCGAGACCATGGCCTCCTACTTCGCCGAGTACGGCCTGAAGCCCGCCGCGGCCGCGAGCTTCGAGCAATTCCAGGCCAGCCCCGCCTCTTTCGTCCTCGGCGTCTCGCCGCTCGCCCACGGCTTCATCGTGCCGGCCGAAGGCTGGGCGGTCATCACCGAGGCCGAGCTCTACGCCGGTGTCGTGCGCCGGCGCACGCGCGCGGTCGAGAAGCGCAGCTCGGTCGAGGGCATCCTGCGCGACCTGTCCGAGCTCAAGGTCGGCGATCCGGTGGTGCACGAGGAGCACGGCATCGGCCGCTACCAGGGCCTCGTGACGCTCGACCTCGAGGACGGCAAGGCCGAGTTCCTGCTGCTGGTCTACGAAGGCGGCGACAAGCTCTACGTTCCGGTGTCGCAGCTCGGCTCTATCGGCCGCTACAGCGGCGCGCAGCCCGAGGAAGCGCCTTTGCACAAGCTCGGCAGCGGCCAGTGGGACAAGGCCAAGGCGCGCGCCGCGAAGCAGGTGCGCGACACCGCCGCGGAGCTCCTTGCGCTCTACGCCAAGCGCGCGTCGCGACACGGGCATGCGTTCGGCATCCGCCAGCACGATGTCGAAGCGTTCGCCGCCGGCTTCGGCTTCGAGGAGACACCCGACCAGGCCACTGCGATCGAAGCGGTGATCGCCGACATGGCTTCCGGCAAGCCGATGGACCGGCTCGTGTGCGGCGACGTCGGCTTTGGCAAGACCGAGGTCGCGCTGCGCGCGGCGTTCATCGCCGTCGCCGACGGCAAGCAGGTCGTGGTGCTCTGCCCGACGACGCTGCTCGCCGAGCAGCACTTCCACACCTTCAACGACCGTTTCGCCGACTGGCCGGTGCGCATTGCGGAGCTTTCGCGCTTCAAGACGGCGAAGCAGAGCAACGAGATCCTGGAGCGGCTGGCGAAGGGCGAGCTCGACATCGTCATCGGCACGCACAAGCTGCTCGGGCGCGACGTCAAGCTCCCGCGAGTCGGCTTGGTGATCATCGACGAGGAGCACCGCTTCGGCGTGCGGCAGAAGGAGGCGCTGAAGAAGCTGCGCGCCGAGGTCGACGTGCTCACGCTCACGGCGACGCCGATCCCGCGGACGCTGGCCCTGTCGCTCGAAGGCATCCGCGACTTCTCGGTGATCGCCACCGCGCCCGAGAAGCGGCTGGCCATCAAGACGTTCGTCGCCTCCTTCTCGGAGGGGCTGATCCGCGAGGCGGTGATGCGCGAGCTCAAGCGCGGCGGGCAGGTGTACTTCCTGCATAACGAGGTGGAGTCCATCGAGCGGATGCGCGAGCGCCTCGCCCGCCTGCTGCCGGAGGCGCGCCTCGCGGTGGCGCACGGCCAGATGCCCGAGCGCGAGCTCGAGCGCGTGATGCGCGACTTCACGGCGCAGCGGACCAACGTGCTCTTGTGCTCGACCATCATCGAAACGGGCATCGACAATCCGCACGCCAACACCATGGTCATCAACCGCGCCGACAAGTTCGGCCTGGCGCAGCTCCACCAGCTCCGCGGCCGCGTCGGGCGCTCGCACCACCAGGCGTACGCCTATCTGCTCACGCCACCCGATGACGCCCTGGGCACCCAGGCCAAGAAGCGCCTGGAAGCCATCCAGATGATGGAGGAGCTCGGCTCGGGCTTTTACCTCGCCATGCACGACCTCGAGATCCGCGGCGCGGGCGAGATCCTCGGCGAGTCCCAGTCGGGCGAGATCCAGGAGGTGGGCTTCTCGCTCTACACGCGCATGCTCGATCGCGCCGTGCGCCGGCTGAAAGCGGGCAAGGCGGCGGACGTCGACGACGCGGTCGACATCTCCACCGAGGTGAACCTGCACGTGCCGGCGCTGCTGCCCGAGACGTATTGCAGCGATGTGCATGAGCGCCTCTCGCTCTACAAGCGCCTCGCCGATGCCGAGACGCGCGAAGAGCTCGACGCGCTGCGCGAGGAGCTCGTCGACCGCTTCGGCGAGCTGCCGGAGCCGGCGCGCGCGCTGCTCCAGTGCCATGAGGTGCGGCTCGCCGCGCGGCCGCTCGGCGTGACGCGCGTCGACGCCACGCACGAGGCCGTGCAGCTCCAGTTCGTCAAGAACCCGCCGCTCGACGGCGGCAAGGTGATCGACTTCATCCGCAAGAAGGGGCGCGCCGCGCGCCTCGCCGGCCCCGACCGCCTGCGCGTCGACGCCAAGCTCCCGGCCTGGCAGGAGCGCGCCCAGGCGGTGAAGGACATCCTTCTCCAGTTGGCGGCATAAATAGGGACAGTCCCTATTTTTCTCATTTGAATCTCGTCGCCCAAGGCCCCGCAATGACGCCCGCGCAGGCGAAGGAGCTCGCGCGCATGGCGGGCTCGGCGACGCTCGAGAAGATCGACAGGCATGCCTGGCGCATCCGCAAAGCCGCGCCCGCCGACGCCATCGCGCCCTACTGCGACCAGGCGCACATCGACTTCGCGTTCGTTGCCGAAGGGCGCCGCTTCGCCGACCTCAAGCTACTCGCGATGGACATGGACTCGACGCTGATCACCATCGAGTGCATCGACGAACTCGGCGACCTGGCGGGCTGCAGGACCGAGATCGCGGCGATCACCGCGCAGGCCATGCGCGGCGAGCTCGACTATCCGCAGAGCCTGCGCCAGCGCGTCGGCCTGCTGAAGGGCTTGCCGGAGACCGCGCTCGCCCGCGTCTACGACGAGCGCCTGCGCCTGACCCCGGGTGCCGACGAGCTGCTCAGTGCTTGCAAGAACCACGGCGTGAAGCTATTGCTCGTGTCCGGTGGCTTTACGTTCTTCACCGACCGGCTGAAACAGCGCCTGGGCATCGACTACACCATCTCCAACCGCCTGGCGACGGGCGGCGGCAAGCTGACGGGAGAGCTGATCGGCGACATCGTCGATGCGGAGGCGAAGGCGGCGAAGTTCGCCGCCGTGGCCCAGGAGCTCCGCGCCTCGCGCGAGCAGACGGTCGCCATCGGCGACGGCGCGAACGACCTGAAGATGATGGCGCTCGCGGGACTATCGGTCGCGTTTCACGCGAAGCCGGTGGTGCGCGCCCAGGCGACGTGCGCCGTTACCTGGTCCAGCCTCGACGCGGTCCTGCACCTCTTCGAGTAGGCGTCCACTCGTCGAGCAGGCGCTCGACCAGCCGCGAATAGGCCCTCCACTTCGCCGGCCGCGCATAGGCGGCATCGACGCCGGCGGCGAGCGCCTTGCGCTTCTCGCCGGGCGGCACGATCGCGATCAGCGGCACATTCAGCCGGCGCGGCCGGTGCACGGCCTTGGCGTCGATGACCAACGCGAGATCGGGCGCCGAGGTGACGATGCGCGCTCCGGCGCAATAGAGCGCCGCGGTGGCGAGCGTCGCTTCGGCGCGGTTCTTTCCGATCAGCATCACGGCCCGTGGCTTCACACGCCCAGCATAGAGAGCGGCGCAGGCCTGGGCTATCGGGAGAACTTCAAACATTGAAAAGCTATTTCTTCGGCTTCGGCCGGCGCGGGCCCATTCTCTCAAGCTTTGTCAGGGCCTCGTTCGCCCGGCGCATCGCCTCTTCGCCGATCGCCTCGAGGAGATCGAGGTAGGTGGTTTCCGCGCCGCAGCGCGTGCAGGCGAGGCGGCTGGCGAGGCGCAGCTTGCCGGGGCTCAGGACCCTGAAATCGGTGTCGCCGCAGCCTTTGCAGCTCGCGCTGACGTCCGCAATGCTGACGAGCATGCCGCCTCCGCGAGGCCATCGTAATGAGCCGGCGGTGGGGCGGCACGGACTTATTTCGCAGCGATCACCATGATCTCGACCAGCGCCCGCGGGTCGGCGAGCTTCGCCTCGACGCAGGCGCGCGCCGGCAGGTTCTTCGGATCGGTCCACGCGGTCCACACCTCGTTCATCGGCGCGCGGTTGCGGATGTCGGTGACCCAGATTTGCGCCTGCAGCACCTTCGACTTGTGCGAGCCGCACTTCGCCAGCAGGCGGTCGATCTCGTCCAGCACCTCCTTCGTCTGCCCCTTCACGTCCTTGTCGAGGCCCTTCGCCACCACGCCGGCGAGGTAGACGGTGTCGCCGTGCTCGACGGCCTGCGAAAGGATGCTGCTCGAGTCGTGCCGCGCGATGCTCATGATTTCTCTCCATCGGTGTTCTGCTGATAACGTACGCCTTTTCCCCTACGCGCAGGCCAAAAGAATGAAACTGGGAGCCGCCTTACTGCTGTGCCTCGCTCTCGCCGCGGGCTTCGCCCGGGCTGACGAGGAGAAACCCGCCGCCAAGAAACCGAAGCCGGCCGCGAAGTCCGACAAGAACGTGTTCCAGAAAGCCGAGTCTTCGATCGGCGACTGGGCCCACCGCAACAAGATCTGGACACGCTCGGAATCTCGCGGCACCGCCCAGAAAAAGCCGGCGAAGAAGAGCGACTAGGGGTTCGCCTCGCGCATGAGCAGGCCGCTCGTGGAGACGCGCACCTCGAGCTCGGTCGGCTGCTTCACCTGCACGAAGGTCGCCGAGCCGTACTCGGCATCGTAGAGCGGAGCGAGAAACGAATAGCGCTGCCGGAGGCGAAACAGCTCCACCGGCCGCTCTTCGCGCACCTGGTAGATGGTGCGCGGCGCTGAGCGCTCCTGCTCGATCGCCTGGTAGCGTCCCGCGATCCGGTCGAGCTCGTACGCCGTGTGCAGGCCGATGAGGTTCGCGATCGGCTTCCACTTCAGGATGTGCGCGTCGACGTAGATCTCGTCGCCGGCGAGGTCGAACACCTGGCTGCGGCCGTCGGGATAGCGCACGGTCGCCGTGAATTGCTGCGGCGCCGCCGGCCGCACCGAGATGCGCGCCGCCACCTCCTCGCGCGTCAGCGCCTGATAGCCCTGGATGCCGATCGCGAGCCCGCCAAAGAGCATGCCGAGCGCGAGGAGCAGGAGGCCGACGAGCGTGCGGAAGACGAAGCGCATCGGCCGCCAGCGGAACAGCGCCACCACGCCGGCGATGACGAGGATGGCGCCAAAACCACCGAAGCCGATCGCGGCGAGGATGAACGAGCTAATTAGCCGACCCAGCGCCGGGCGTTGCGGAAGAGCTGCATCCAGGGCGAGTCTTCGCCGAGGCCGGGCGGGCGCCAGGAGTACTGCACGCTGCGGAAACAGCGCTCGGGATGAGGCATGACGATGGTGAAGCGGCCGTCGGCGGTGGTGAGGCCGGTGATGCCCTGCGGGCTGCCGCTCGGGTTGTAGGGATAGGCCTCGGTCGGCTCGCCGCGGTTGTCGACGTAGCGCATGCACACCAACGATGGGGACGCGGCGGCAAAATTGGCGCGGCCTTCGCCGTGGGCGGTGACGATCGGGATGCGGCTGCCGGCCATGCCGGCGAAGAGGATCGAGGGGCCGTCGACGACCTCCACCATTACCAGGCGCCCCTCGAACTGCTCGGAGCGGTTGCGCACGAAGGCCGGCCAGTGCGCAGCGCCGGGGATCAGCTCCTTCAGCGCGGCCATCATCTGGCAGCCGTTGCAGGCGCCGAAAGCGAAGGTGTCGCTGCGCGCGAAGAATTTCTCGAAATCGGCGCGCACGCGCGCGTTGTAGAGGATGGTGCTCGCCCAGCCGCGGCCGGCACCGAGCACGTCGCCGTAGGCGAAGCCGCCGCCGGCGATCACGCCCTTGAAGCCCTCGAGCGTGCGCCGGCCCGAAAGCAGGTCGGTCATGTGCACGTCGACCGCATCGAAGCCCGCGCGATCGAAGGCCGCGGCCATCTCCACGTGGCCGTTCACGCCCTGCTCGCGCAGGATGGCGACGCGCGGGCGGGCGGGCGTGATCGGCGTACGGGTGGCTGTAAACGTGAGGTGGAGCGAGAGCCCCGGGTCGTCTTGCTCGATGATGCGATCGAATTCCTCCCGCGCCGACTCGGGGTGGTCGCGCAGGGCCTGCATGCGGTAGGTGGTGTCGCCCCAGGTGCGCTGCGTGTGGTCGCGCTTGTTGTGATAAGCGAGGCGGCCGTTGCGCGTGATGCGGATCTCGTCGCGGTGGTTGAGCTGGCCCACGATGTGCGAGCAGTCGCCGAGACCCGCCTGGCGCAGCGCCTGCAGCACGCTCGTGCGGTCGCGGCTGCGGATCTGGATGACGGCGCCGAGCTCCTCGTTGAAGAGCGCGGCGACCACCAGCTCCTGCGCACGGCCGGCGAGCTGCTCGTCGGTGTTGCGCTTGAAGGCGTCGACGTCGTCGGCCGCCTGGTCGAAGGCGAGCGGGTCGAGGTTGAGCGTGACGCCGCAATGGCTGGCGAACGACATCTCGCACGCGGTGGCGAAGAGGCCACCGTCGGAGCGGTCGTGGTAGGCGAGGATCTGCGGGCGCAGCGCCTGGATGGCGGCGAAGAAGCCCTTGAGGAGCGCCGGATCGTCGAGGTCGGGGCACTCCTCGCCGAAGCCGCCGAGCGTCTGGGCGACGATCGAGCCGCCGAGGCGGTTCCTGCCGCGCCCGAGATCGATCAGGATCAGCTCGGTGTCGCCGGCATCGGTGCGCAGTTGCGGCGTCAGCGTGTCGCGGGCGTCTTCGACGGGTGCGAAAGCGGAGACGATCAACGAAAGCGGGGCGACGACTTCCTTGCCGTCCCATCGCGTCAGCATCGACAGCGAATCCTTGCCCACCGGGATCGAAATGCCGAGCGCCGGGCAAAGCTCGAGCGCGACCGCGCGCACGGTGTCGTAGAGCGCCGCGTCCTCGCCCGGATAGCCGGCGGCCGCCATCCAGTTCGCCGAGAGCTTCACTTGCGGGAGCGACGCGATGCGCGCGGCGGCGATGTTGGTGATCGCCTCGCCCACCGCCATGCGGCCCGAGGCGGATGCGTCGATCAGCGCGAGCGGCGTGCGCTCGCCGATCGCCATTGCCTCGCCGGCATAGCCTTCGTAGTCGAGCAGCGTCACGGCGCAGTCTGCGACCGGCACCTGCCACGGGCCGACGAACGGGTCGCGCGCGCAGAGGCCGCCGACCGTGCGGTCGCCGATCGAGACGAGGAAGTGCTTCGCCGCCACGGCCGGGTGGCGCATCACACGGTGCGCGGCGGCGTCGACGGTGATCCTGTCGAGCGCGACCGGCGCGCGCGGGCGCTCGACGTGCTTCACGTCGCGCAGCATCTTCGGCGGCTTGCCGAGGATCACCGCCAGCTCGAGGTCGATCGGCCGGTTGCCGAACTGGCGGTCCTGCACCACCAGCCGGCCGTCGGCGCTCGCGTCGCCGAGCACCGCGAATGGGCAGCGCTCGCGCTCGCAAATCGCCCGGAAGCGGTCCAGGTCCGTGGGCGAAATGGCCAGGACGTAGCGTTCCTGCGCCTCGTTGCACCAGATCTCGCGCGGCGACATGCCGCTGTCCTCGGTCGGGATGCTGCGCAGCTCGAGATGCGCGCCGCGGCTCGCCGACCAGGCGAGCTCAGGAACCGCGTTCGACAGGCCGCCCGCGCCGACGTCGTGAATCGAGAGGATCGGGTTCGCAGCTCCCATCTGCCAGCAGCGGTCGATCACCTCCTGCGCGCGGCGCTGCATCTCGGCATTGCCGCGCTGCACGGAGTCGAAGTCGAGGTCGGCGACGTTGGCGCCCGCGCCCATCGAGGAGGCCGCGCCGCCGCCCATGCCGATGAGCAGTCCCGGGCCGCCAAGCTGCACGAGCAGCGTGCCCGCGGGAAAAGGCGCCTTCTTGCTGTGCTCGGCGGCGATGTTCCCGAGGCCGCCGGCGAGCATGATGGGTTTGTGGTAGCCGCGCTGGACGCCGCCTACCTCCTGTTCGAAAGTGCGGAAGTAGCCGCAGAGATTGGGGCGGCCGAACTCGTTGTTGAACGAGGCCGCGCCGATCGGGCCCTCGAGCATGATGTCGAGCGCCGAGGCGATGCGGTCGGGCTTGCCCGCCGCGGCGCGTTCCCAGGGCTGCTCATGCCCGGGGATGCGCAGGTTGGAGACCGAGTAGCCGACGAGCCCCGCCTTCGGCTTCGCGCCGCGGCCGGTCGCGCCCTCGTCGCGGATCTCGCCGCCGGCGCCGGTCGAGGCGCCGGGAAACGGCGAGATGGCGGTCGGATGGTTGTGCGTCTCGACCTTCATCACGGTATGGACCGGGGCGGCGTGGCGCGCATAGGTGCCGTCGGCGCGCGGATGGAAGCGCTGCGCGTCTTTTCCTTCCATGATCGCGGCGTTGTCCGCGTACGCCACCACCGTGCCCGCGGGGCTGACGGCATGCGTGTGGCGGATCATGGCGAAGAGCGACTGCGGCTGCGGCTTGCCGTCGATGATCCAGTCGGCGTTGAAGATCTTGTGCCGGCAGTGCTCCGAGTTCGCCTGCGCGAACATCGTCAGCTCGGCGTCGGTCGGGTCGCGCCCGATGGCGCGGTAGGCGCGCTCGAGGTACTCGATCTCGTCCTCGCTCAGCGCGAGGCCGAGCCTGGAGTTGGCCTCCCTCAGCCCGCGGACAGGGATGGTGGCCATCGGCCGCGGCGGCACGTGCTGGAACAGTTGCTCCGCAGCGTCGAGCGACGAGAGCACCGTCTCGGTCATCCGGTCGTGCAGCAGCGCGGCGATGCCCGGCTTCGATGCCTCGATGGTGTAGGCGGTGCCGCGCTCGATGCGCTTGACCGCGGCGAGGCCGCAGTTGTGCGCGATGTCGGTCGCCTTGGACGACCAGGGGGACAGGGTGCCGAGCCGAGGCACCACCAGATACAGCGTCCCCTTTGCCGGCGGTGCCGCGTCGCCATAGGCCAGCAGGCGGTCGATGACCGTCCGTTCGGCTGGATCGAGCGCGCGCTCGCACTCGACGAAATGCCAGAACTCGGCGCCGACGGCGCGGACGGCCGGATCGATCTTCTGCAGCGCGGCGACGAGCTTGGCGAGGCGGAACTCCGAAGCCGCACGCGGCCCGCGGAGGTGGAGGATTTGTGGCACTAGTTGCGGACCTGCGGCTCCTTCAGGGTGCCCCCGAGGAGGAGGGTCGCGCTGAGCGCGCGCACCGTGGTCCTCATGTCGGCGACGATGCGGCCCGAGAGCGCGCCGTTCTCCGAGATGTCGGCGCTGGCACCGGCGTTGAGCGCGCCGGCGCCGATCGTGACGTTGCGCAGCGAGACCGCGCCGCGGTTATAGCTGCCCTGCCCGTTCATCTCCACGAACTGCGTGGTGCCGCGATAGTTCCTGCCGCCGCTCTGGATCGCGGTGGCGAGGTCGAAGCTGCCGAGCGTGCCCTTGTAGACGGTGAAGTTGCCGTCGATGCGCCCCGCCGAGACGAGGCCCCCCGGGTCGGGCGCGTTCATCGAGAACTTGGCGGTGCCCTCGCCGGTGCCCGAGGAGAGCAGCGCCGGCGCGAACACCGCGGCATTGATGTTGCGCACGGTGACCACGCCGTCGACGTTCCAGCTGCCGCCCCAGCGCACATTGGCCGTGCCGCTCATACCGCCGCCGAGGAGCGAGCCGCCCCACTCGGTGATCGTCATGCCGCGCGGCGTGGCGCTGCCCTTCATGGCGAAGTTGCTGAGGGTGACCTGCGGCGCGATCGGCAGCGTGAAGCCGGCTGCGGTCATCTCGAAGCGCACGCCGTCGTCCTGCGGCACGAGCTTGGCGAGCAGGCCGTCGGGCCCGCGCAGCGTGGCGCTCTTCATCGTGCCCTTCTCGTTGAGCGCGATGTCGGCCTGCAGGCTCTTCGGCAGCGTCGCCGGTCCCGGCACCTCGAGGCTCTTGATGACGAACTGCTCGACGCTGAAGCCGTCGCTCTTCACCGTGGCGAAGAGCGCGTCGCCGATCGCCTCCTGCGGCAGGGTAAAGCCGTCGAGCTCGATCTTGCTGAACTCCTTCCTGTCGCCGAAGAGCGAGCCCGTCGACGGGTAGCCGGTGACGTGCGCGATCTTCGCGTCGCCCACCGCCACGTTCTTGAAGCGCACCTGCAGTCCGGTGAGGAGCCAGAGATTCGCCGAGCCGATCCTGACCGGCCGGCCCAACGCCTCGGTGGCGGTGCGCTCGTACTCGGCGGTGTTGAGCGGCATGACGTGCGCGACGCCGAGCGCCACCAGCAGCAGGAAGCCGAGCGTGAGCGCGATCGGCTTGCCGAGCTTGCTCCGCCGGCGCACCCTCGGCAGCGGCTCGGCTTCGACCGGCTTCTTCTTTTTGTCCTCCTTCTCCCTGTCCTTTTGCGCCTTTTCCTCCCGCTCCTTGCCCTTGGCGAGCTGCGCCTGCTCCCTCTTGACCTCGTCCATGTCGAGGTCGTCGTCGCCGACCGGGATGTCTTCCTCTTCCGCCTTCGGCGGGACCTTCTTGCCCTCCTTCGCCATCGCCGCCGCCGTGGCGGCCTCGGCCTTCTTGTGGATCTCCTCGGCCTCGCGCTTGCGCCGCTCCTCTTCCTGGGCGCGGCGCTCCTCTTCCTCGCGCGCGCGGCGCGCCTCTTCTCCCCTGCGGCGCGCTTCCTCTTCCTCGCGCTCGCGCCGCTCGGCCTCTTCCTTCTCCTGGCGCTCGGCGTCCTCGCGCGCGCGCTGCTCGGCTTCCGCCTTCGCCTGGCGCTCGGCCTGGTCGCGCGCCTTCGCGTCTTCCTCGTCCTTGTTGGTGAAGTTGTCGAGGTCCTGCAGCAGCGAGTCGGCGAAGGTGTCGTCCTTCTTCGACCCGGCCTTTGCCAGCGCTTTGGCGGGCTTCGCCGCCGCCGCGGCGATGGCTTGCATCGCCTCTTCCTCCTCGCGTAGCTTGCGCTTCGCCGCGCGCGCCGCTTCTTCCTCTGCCTCGCGTGCCGCTTCCTCCTCTGCGCGCTTTCGGCGCTGCGCCTCGCGTTCCTCTTCCACGCGTTTGCGCTCGGCCTCGAGGCGCTTGCGCTCCTCTTCGAGCTCCCTGCGCGCGCGCTCGGCCTCCTTGGCCTTGCGCTCGGCTTCCTCGCGCGCCTTGCGCTCGGCTTCGATCCTGGCCTCGGCCTCCTGGCGTATGCGCTCGGCTTCTTCCTTGGCCTTGCGTTCGGCCTCTTCGCGCGCTTTGCGCTCGGCTTCCAGGCGCCGCTCGGCCTCTTCGCGCGCCTTGCGCTCGGCCTCGAGCTTGGCTTTCGCTTCCTGCTCGGCCTTGACCTTCGCTTCCGCGGCCCTGAGCGCCGCTTCGCGCGCCGCCTTGATCTTCGCCTCGGCCTCCGCCTTTGCCGCCGCCTCGGCCTTGACCTTCGCCTCGGCTTCTTCCTTCTGCTTCTGCTCGGCCTCGGCGCGCAGCTTCACTTCCATCTCGGCGCGCGTCTTCGCTTCGGCTTCCTTCTTCAGCCGGTCGCGGTCGGCCTGCTGCTTCGCCTCGGCCTCCTCGCGCGCCTTGTTGAGCGCCGACTGCTGCGGCGTGCTCCCCGGCTTGGACGGGGTGCCAAGCGAGCTGAAGTCCAGGGCGTCCCCGGCGGCCTTGGGCGCCGGCGCCGCCGGCTTGGGTGGTGCCGCCGGCCTGGGTGGTGCAGGCCTGGAAGGTGTGCCCAGCGAGCTGAAGTCCAGGTCGCCGCCCGCCGGCTCGGCCCGGGCGGCGGGCTTCGCCGCCGGCTTCGGCGCCGCGGCTGCCGGCTTGGGCGCCGCCGCGGAGGCGGCACCGGGCGAGACTTCGCGGATGAAGCCGTCCTTGTCGAGCTTGGTGATCACGGCCTGGAAGGCCGCGTCGAAGGTCTTGCCGACTTTCTGCGCCACGTCGGCGAGCGTCGCGCGCCCGTCGATCGCGGAGAGCACCGCGCGATCCGGCCGCTGCAGCAGGCTCGTCTTCCCGGCGGCCTCCTGCACTCCCTTTCCCGACTTCGAGTAGATGGCGGTCGGATTCATTTTCTTCCGCCTTATTATATTAGTCGGGCCTGCCGTACCCGCCTCCGCCCGGGCTCTCCACCACGAAGACGTCTCCCGCGGCCATTTCCGTCTGATCGAAGGGGCCGAGCTCGGTCCGCTCGCCCGCATTTCCATCCCGCCGCGCACGCAGCACATAGTTGCGCCCGGCCTCGCCCGGCTCGCCACCCGCCATGCCGTGCGGCCTCACGAGGCGATGTCCAGAGAGAATCGCCGCGGTCATCGGCTCGAGGAAGCGCATCCTGCGCACCGCGCCGTTGCCGCCGCGCCAGCGTCCGCGGCCGCCGGAGCCGTGCCGGATCTCGAAGCTCTCGAGCCGCACCGGGAAGCGCCATTCGAGCACTTCGGGATCGGTGAGCCGCGAGTTCGTCATGTGCGTCTGCACGACGTCGGCGCCGTCGAAGCCCGGCCCGGCGCCCGAGCCGCCGCCTACCGTCTCGTAGTACTGGTAGCGCTCGTTGCCGAACGTGAAGTTGTTCATCGTGCCCTGCGCGGACGCCATCACGCGCAGCGCGCCGTACAGCGCCTCCGTCAGGCATTGCGACGTCTCGACGTTGCCCGCGACGACTGCCGCCGGATAGCGCGGCTTCAGCATGCAGCCGTCGGGAATGATCACGTTGAGCGGCTTCAGGCAGCCGGAGTTAAGCGGAATGTCAGCGTCCACCAAGGTGCGGAATACATAAAGGACGGCGGCCATGCACACGGCCGAAGGCGCATTGAAGTTGTTCGGCAGCTGCGCCGACGTGCCGGTGAAGTCGATCGTCGCGCTGCGGCGGTCGGCGCCGATCGTGATGCGCACCCGGATGACGGCGCCATTGTCCAGCGGCAGCTCGAAGCTGCCGTCCTTCAGCACTCCGATCACCCGGCGCACCGATTCCTCGGCGTTGTCCTGCACATGGCCCATGTACGCCTGCACCACGTCGAGCCCGAACTCCTCCACCATCCGGCCGAGCTCCTGCACGCCCTTCTCGTTCGCCGCGATCTGCGCGCGCAGGTCCGCGATGTTCTGCTCGACGTTGCGCACGCGATAGCGCCCCGAGGTCAGCAGCGCGATCGTCTCCTTCTCGCGGAAGCGGCCCTCCTCGACCATCAGGAAGTTATCGATCAGCACGCCTTCTTCCTCCACCACCTTCGAGCCCGGCGGCATCGAGCCGGGCGTGATGCCGCCGATGTCGGCATGGTGGCCGCGCGAGCCGACGTAGAACAGGATGTCGCGGCCTCTGAAGACCGGGGTGATGACCGTCACATCGGGCAGGTGGGTGCCGCCGTTGTAAGGCGCGTTCAGCACGTAGACATTCCCGGGCTTGATGCGCCCCGCGTTCTCGCGGATCACCGTCTTGATCGACTCGCTCATCGAGCCGAGGTGCACCGGCATGTGCGGCGCGTTGGCGATGAGGTTGCCGCTGCCGTCGAAGATCGCGCAGGAGAAGTCGAGCCGCTCCTTGATGTTCACCGAGTAGGCGGTGTTCTGCAGCCGCAGGCCCATCTGCTCGGCGATCGACATGAACAGGTTGTTGAAGATCTCCAGCCTCACCGGATCCACGTCGGTGCCGATCGCGCTGGTCGATTTCTTTTCGTGGATTCTTTCGAGAACCAGGTGGTCGAGCTCGGTCACCGTCGCGCGCCATTCCGGCTCGACCACGGTGGTGGCGTTGGCCTCGGCGATGATCGCCGGGCCGTCGATCACCTGGCCGACGCCGAGCTCCTCGCGCCGGTAGAGCGGCGTGCGATGCCATGTCCCCGCGGTGAACATGCGCACGGTATCCACCGGCGGCGCGGCCTTGCGCCGCTCGGAGGGCTGCTCCCGGGGTGCGTCGCCCGGCGCGATGGCCTCGACCGAGACCGCCTCGGCCACGAGCGCGCGGCCTGGCATGAGAAACGAGAACTGCTTGCGGTAGGCGGCCTCGAACTCCGCCACCATCTGCGGCAGCGGCGCGAGCTTCACCACGAGCGCGGTATCGGTGCCGTCGTACTTGAGGTGCGCGCGCTTTTCCAGGCGCTCGAAGGCGGCGCCCTGCTCCGCGAGCTCGCGCACGCATTGCTCGCCCAGCTTCACGCACTTCTCCTCGATCTCGGTGATCGC
>DASQAW010000306.1:0-12782 GCA_035635495.1 Burkholderiales bacterium | reverse complement strand
GTTTCGACCGTCTGCGCGTAGACGTACCGCGGCAGGAGCCGCGGCACCGTCGTGTACAGGCGCTCGACGTTGGAGAGGCCGCCGCCCAGCACGATCACGTCGGGGTCGAGGAAGTTGATCACCATCGAGAAGGCGCGCGCCAGCCTATCTTCATGCAGCTCATTGGCCAGCTCTTCGCCGCGGGCGGCGATTTCCTTGTTCAGCGCCGGCCCGGCGACGAACTGCTCGATGCAGCCCGCGCGGCCGCAGTAGCACGGCGGCCCGGGATGCTCCTCGGCCGTCATCCACGGCAGCGGCGTATGGCCCCATTCGCCGGCGATGCCGTGGTGCCCGCGCACCACCTTGCCGTCGACGACGATGCCGCCGCCCGCGCCGGTGCCGAGGATCGCGCCGAACACCACCGGCGCGCCCTTGCCGGCGCCGTCGACCGCCTCCGACAGCGCGAAGCAGTTCGCGTCGTTTTCGAAGCGCAGCTCGCGCCCGAGCTTTTCCTCCAGATCGTGCTTGAGCCTGCGCCCATTGAACGGCGTGTTGTACGCATTGAACACGCGGCCGCTTCGAGGCGAGATCGCGCCGGGCATGCCGATCCCCACGCTGCAGCGCGCGCCGGCTTCGCGCTCCGCCTCCTCGATCACGCGCGCGAGCTCGGCGAGCGCCTGGTCGTAGCCGGTGTGCGGCGTCGGCACGCGGCGGCGCAGGCGCTCGCTTCCCTCTTCGTCGAACACCGCGACCTCGATCTTCGTGCCGCCCAGGTCAACGCCCATGCGCAAGTGGTGGCTCCTTCCGCCTCGACATAGCAATAAGAAGGCCGGGCGGCGCTGGCTCGCGTTACTCGATCACGCCATCGGCGCGCAAGAGCAAGGACGGCGGCACCGTGAGCCCGAGGGTCCTCGCTGTCTTCAGATTGATGTGCAGCTGGAACTTCTCGGGTTGCTGCACAGGCAGGTCCGCGGCCTTCGCGCCGCGCAGCAGTTGATCGACATACGTTGCCGCGCGCCGCAACAGATCGATGTAGTCGACCCCGTAAGCAATCAGTCCGCCCGCGTTGACGGCAAAGGCAGCGTAGTAGACCGTCGGGATTTTGTGCTGGGCGGCGAGCGCGATGATCCGCTTGTGGTGCAAGGACATGAAACTATCGGGCAGGGGCATCAAGCCGCTGCCCGCCTCGCGCCCAAGAGCGCTGACCACGCGATCGATCTCTTGCTCACTGCCAACCGGGGCAGCGAATACCTTCACACGTAACTTCTCTGCGACGGTGTCTACGGCACGCAAATAGTAGTCGGCGAACGGGGCGGTCTGTGGATTGAACATTACGGCCATGCGTCTCGTTTGCGGCGCAATCTCGGTGAGGACCTGCAAGCCTTTGCTGACCACCGACGATTCCATGTCGATGAAGCCGGTGATGTTGCCGCCCGGACGCGCCAGGGTCTGGACAAAACCGCTACCGACGGGATCTGAGACTGCCGTAAAGACGATCGGGATGGCGCTGGTCTCGCGCTGCACAGCGGCCGTCGCCTGCGTCGTGATCGAGAGGATCGCGTCCGGATGGGAAGCGACCAGCTCCCTGGCAAATGAGGACGCCTTGCGCGCGTCGGATGCCGTCCAGCGCACATCCAGCCGGAGGTTGCGACCTTCAGTCCACCCGAGAGCGGCGAGTCGTTCTTTAAGCGTTGCTAAGGACCGTTGTGCTTCTTCGCCTGTATCGTTCCAGCCGATCAACGCGCCAACGCGTCGCGGCCGGGCGGAGGGCTGCGCCATCGCACCGGAAGCCGCAACCATGGCCCCGATGCAGCCAAGCGCCCGCAGCACAAAGCGACGGCGCCTCATATCAGGCCGAGCTGGCGCAGCTCCGCTTTGGCATAGGCGTAGAAGATCGGCGCGGCGATGAGGCCGTGCAGGCCGAACGCCACCTCGAAGACGAGCATGGCGCAGAGGAGCTCCCAGGCCGAGGCCTTGATCTCGGCGCCGACGATGCGCGCGTTCAGGAAGTACTCGAGCTTGTGGATGACGATCAGGAAGGCGAGCGAGCTGAGGGCGATCGTAAAGGACACCGAGAGGCTCACCACCACGATCACGGTGTTGGAGATCAGGTTGCCCACCACCGGCAGCAGGCCGGCGAGGAAGGTCACGGCGACCAGGGTCTTGGTGAACGGCAGGTGGACGCCGAAGAGCGGCAGGACGCCGGCGACGTAGATGCCGGTGAGCACGGTGTTGACCGCGGAGATCTTAACCTGCGCGAAGACCACGCCGCGGAAGGCATGCGCCAGCGTGGCGACGCGCTCGCTGCCTTCGCGCAGGAGCAGCGTCTTTCCGCTGGCGCCCTGCGCCTCGCGGAAGCAGATGATCGCGCCGATCACCATGCCGATCAGGACGTGCACCAGGCCGACGCCGAAGACCTGGCCCGCGCGCTGCAGCTCCGAGGCGTGCGCGCGCAGCCACTCGACGATGACCTCGCGCAGCGTCTCGGTGTCCGGCGGTATGTGCTCGGCGATCCAGCCCGGCAGCATGACGCGCGAGCTGGCGAGGATATCGGCCATGCGCGTGAGCAGCGCCGCGGGGCTCGCGCCTTCGCTCCTCAGGAGCAGCGCGACGCCGAAGCCCGCGGCGACCAGGGCCCCGATGACGACCGTGGCGAGCAGGCCAACGCTCAGCACGCGCGCGCGCGTCGTGCCGCCGCTGACGAAGGCGATGCGCGGCGCGATGGCGTGCACGAGCTCGTGCACCAGCAGCCCGGCGAGCAGCGCGCCGATCAGTCCGAGGTAGAGGCAGAGGAAGAGGCCGAGGAGCATCGCCACGATCGCGGCGTAGCGGGCCTGGCGGGGCGTGATGGCGGGCGCCGTGGACAAGCCGCCATGATGGACTAGCCGCGCTGTTCGAACCACTCGTTCGGGACTGATACTTGCAAGCGGCCGCATCTCACTACAAGTCCGGCCTCTGTGTCGCTGAGCGCGTGACTGCGCGTGCGTACCGGCATCGGATATGCTCCCCGCGGTTTGGCAATCGAATGGATGGAAAAAAATATGCTGGATGAGAAGGCCGATTTCACGACGAAGCTTACGCAGATCGAGGAGCACGCCAATCTCGCACATGCCGAGCAGCCGCCAGGCCTGACGAGAAGCAGGCTGCAACACATTTCGGTCCTGGCAAAATATCTCAGAGCGCGCCTGGAGCTCGCTTCGTCCTCCCTGTTCGGCGCTTCACCGGCAGGCCCGAAGACCAAGCCTCCGGCCTAGGCGCGCTCCCCGAGCCACTCGCCGAGCCAGGTGCGCGCCGCGGCCGGGTTGGGCAGGCGCCAGCGCGCCACCGTCGGCCCGGGCCCGACCTTGATCGAATGCCCGCCGAGCCGCTCGACCACGCGGAAGCCGTGCTCGTCGGTGAGGTCGTCGCCCAGGAAAACCGGCACCCGGCCGGCGAAGGGCTTTTCCTTCATGAACGCCTCGATCGCGCCGCCCTTGTCGTGCCCGACGGGCTTGAGCTCGGCCACCATCTTGCCGCGCTGCACCTCGACGCCGTCGCCCACCGCGCGCGCGGCTTCACGCACCACGGCGTGCGCCGCGCCCGCGAGGTGCGGGGCGAGGCGGTAATGCAGCGCCATGCTGTAGCCCTTGTGCTCGAAGACGAGCCCGGCGTGGCGCTTGGCGAAGTCGCGGATCGGCTCGGCAGCGCGCGCGAGCAGCTCCGCCGAGAAGGAGGCCTGGCGCACGCGCCCGCGCGCGTCGCGCCGCTCGACGCCGTGCTGGCCCGCGGCCGGCAGGCGCATCGGCGAGAAGAGCTCGTCGATCGTCGCCAGCGAGCGGCCGCTCACCAGCGCGAGCGCGCCTCCGGCCTTGTCGTAGAGCGCGGCGACGAGCCTGCAGTCGGCTTTGGCGGTATGTACGGCCTTAGGCGTCGCCGCGATCTCGAGCAGCGTGCCGTCGATGTCCAGGAAGAACGCCCAGTTGGAGTTGAATGGAGGCATTTCTCCTAGGCGGCGCCGGCTGCTCGTCGGGCTGCGCGCGTGCGCGCGAGGACGCGCTTGCGGTGACGCATGCGCGCGGCGTCGTTCAGCATGCGACCGGCCCAGCGGAAGACGTTGAACTCCTGCACGAGGGTGCGCATGCTGCGCATGCGCGCGCGCTGCTCGTCCGGAGACATGGTGAGCGCAAGGTGCAGCGCCGCGGCGCTCTGCTCGAAGTCGTAGGGATTGACGATCAGCGCCTCGGCCAGCTCGCGCGCCGCGCCGGTGAACTGCGACAGGATCAGCACGCCCTGCTCGTCGTCACGCGCGGCGACGAACTCCTTCGCGACCAGGTTCATGCCGTCGTGCAGGCTCGAGACATAGCAGAGCTCGGCGGCGCGGTAGAGCTCGTAGACCTGCGCCGCGTCGTGGTGCTCGATCTTCAGGACGATCGGCTGGTAGCTGCCCTTGCCGAAGCGCTCGTTGATGCGCGCCGCCATCGCGCGCACCCTGGCGTCCAGGTTCTGGTACTCGTCGATCGAGCTCCTGGAGGGCGCCGCCACTTGGATGAACGAGAACTGGCCGATCCAGCGCGGCTCCAGCTCGAGCAGCCGCTCGACCGCGCTGAAACGCTCGAGGATGCCTTTGGTGTAGTCGAGGCGGTCTACGCCCACGCCCAGCTTCAAGTCCGGCGCCAGCCCGAACCGCTCGCGCACGCGCTTCCTGCACTCCTCGACCGGCGCCTGCACCTGCAGGGCGGCCGGCGGCCATTCGATCGAGATCGGGTAGCGGCGCACTTCCGTGGTGTCGCCGCCGTAGGAGATGGAGAAGGTCTCGCGGTCGACGCGCGCTTCCAGGAAGCGGTCGACGGTGTCGAAAAAGTTGTTGCAGTGGAACTGCGTGTGGAAGCCGAGGATCGACGAGCCGAGCATGCCGTCGAGCACCTCCTCGCGCCAGGGCAGGATGCCGAAGGCCTCGGGGTTGGGCCACGGGATGTGCCAGAAGGTGATGATGGTCGCGCGCGGCAGGCGCTCGCGCACCATGCGCGGCAGCAGCGCGAAGTGGTAGTCCTGCACGAGGATGATCGGGTCCTCGGTGCGCGCCTCGTCCGCCACGATCTCGGCGAAGCGCCGGTTGACGTTCTGGTAGTGCTCCCAGTCGGCGGCGCGGAACACGGGCCGCGTATGCGCGATGTGGCAGAGCGGCCACAGGCCCTCGTTGGCGAAGCCGTAGTAGTAGCCCTGCTCTTCCTCGGGCGACAGCCACACTCTGCGGATGCGGTACGCCGGCCGCTCCGGCGGCACCATGACGTGGTCGTTCTTGTCGACCGTGTCGCGGTCGGCGTTGCCGGCGCCGTGCGCGATCCAGGTGCCCGAGCAGGCGCGCACGATCGGCTCGAGGGCGGTGACCAGGCCGCTCGCCGGGCGCTGGATCTCGATCACGTTGCTGTCCTTGCGCCGCACGTGAACGTAGGGCTCGCGGTTGGAGACCACCAGCACCTCGTCGCCTTTCAGGTCCTGGCGCAGGATGCGGCGCAACGCCTCCGGCCCCCAGCTGGTCTGGCTCTCGTCGCGTCCCATGCGCTCGGCCTCGAGATCGCGCACCAGGGTCTGCAGGTCGCGGGCGATGGGGCGCAATTCGGGTGCCGTACTGGCGAGGCCGAGCGGCGAGCGCAGCAGCGTCTCGCCCGACATCAGCGCCTTGAGTCCCGCCACCCAGCCGCGCCAGCTGATCTCGGCGATCACCATGGTGATGAGCGCGACCACGGTGGCGATGCCGGCGAACAGCCACAGCACGTACTTCTTCGTGTCGGCGCTGCGGCGCTCGACGAAGCTCATGTCGTGCACGATCATCAGGTGGCCGAGCGGCCCGGCGTCGCTCGACATCGGATTCGCCGAGACGTGCAGCGGCCCGTCGCGCAGCCGCAGCACCCAGCTCCGCGCCTCCTTCTGCTCGGGCGGCGGGCATTGCACCGCCGGCGGAAAGGTCGGGCTGGCGAAGGCAAGGTGGCCGGCGCGATCGCACAGGCCGATGGCGAAGATGCGCTCGCCCTGCATGATCCGCTCGAAGTAGCGCTGCACGCGGGCGCGCGCGCCGCGTGGATCTCGCACCAGCTCCGAGAGCGGCTCCTGCGCCGTCTGCGCTATCAGCGCGCCGCGCGCGTCGAGGTCGCGCACGAACCACTGGAACGTAAGCCGGTCCACGAGCGGCACGACCGCGTAGGCGATCGCGGCGAGCGCGAGGGCGAGAGGGACGACGAAGCGAAGCGATAGCGGCATGACTGGCGATTTGAGCGCTGGCAGCAAAAAGGGAGCCGCCAGCACTCCCTTCGACAGCGATGGTAGCGGAAAGCTCTCGCCGCTAAAAGCTGTTTCGATTCAGCGGGATGCTGTCGTCGATCGACTACACGCCGAACGGACCTAGGCCTTTTCCTGGCCGGCGTCGGAGCCCGATCGCAGAGCGGCCGTGCTGATGTCGAGCACCTTGAGCGAGCGCGGCGCCTTCTCCACCGGCTCGACGATATCGATATCCAGCGCCGACGAGGCCGCGCCCAGCTCTCTGAACTTGCGCGCGCTGACCAGCACCCGCGACTCGAGCGAGCCGACGGCGCCGTTGAAGGCCTCGACGGTGCGCGAGAGGTTCCGGCCGAGCTCGATCCAGTGGCCGCCGAGATCGGCGATGCGCTTGTAAAGCTCCGCGCCGAGCTCGCTGATCTCCTTGGCGTTCACCGCGATCGATTCCTGCCTCCAGCCATAGGCCACGGCGCGCAGCAGTCCGATCAGATTGATCGGCGTGGCCACCAGCACCCTCTGCTCCACGCCGTATTCGAGCAGCGACGGATCCGCCTGGAGGGCCGCGCTGTAGAAGTGGTCGCCGGGCAGAAACATCACGACCAGTTCCGGCGTGTCCTCGAACTGGTCCCAGTAGGACTTGCGCCCGAGCTCGGTAATGCGATCGCGCACCAGCCTGGCGAACGCCTGGAGCTTCAGTTTGCGCTCGCCCTCGTCCGTCGCCGCCATCGCATCGAGGTAATGCGACACCGGCGCCTTGGCGTCCACCACGATCGTCTTGCCGGCCGGCAGCTTGACGATCAGGTCGGGCCGCAGCAGCCCCGACTCCGTCTTCAGCGTTTCCTGCTCGACGAAGTCGCAGTAGTTCTGCATGCCGGCCATCTCCACCACGCGGCGCAGCTGGATCTCGCCCCATTGCCCGCGGATCACCGGCGAGCGCAGCGCCTGCACGAGGTTCGAGGTCTCCGACCTGAGCTGCTTGCCGGTGTCGAGGAGCTGGCTCACCTGCTGCACGAGGCCCTGGTAGGCGCCTTCACGCGCCACTTCGAGGGACTGGATCTTGAGATCGAACTTGTTGAGCGCCTCCTTGATCGGCGTGACCGAGGCCTGCGCGAGCTTCAGGAACTCTTCCGAGTTGCTCCTGAGCGCATTCGACGAGAGCGCACTAAAGGCGTCCGACAGTGCCTTCTTGGCGTCCTCGAGGAGCTTCAGCTTCTCCTCGAACCCCTTGCGCTCGGCGTCGATGGTCGCCGCCAGCGCTTCCTTCTGCCGGGTGATCTCGAGGAGCGTGCGCTGGTGCTGGAGAATGCTCATGCTGCGCGCCTCGACCTCCCTCTGGAGGTCGGGGATGCCGGCCGCGAGGGCCTCGAATGACGCGCGGCGGCTCGACTCCTCGCGCAGCTGCTCGATGGCCGCGTCGCGCTGCCGCTGGATCTGCGCGGCCTGCTGGCGGGCTTCGTCGAGCTGCTTTTCAGCCTGCTCGGCGCGCTGCCTGGCGAGCGCCAGATCCGGCCCCATCGCCCGGGAGCGGAAAAACCAGCCGACCGCTGTGCCCAGCGCAAGACCGGCGAGGAGAACGAGCGCTATTTCCATACTGGCATAATATACAGTAGTCGCCTGGACTCAGCTTGATTCGCGCAGCGTGAGCGCGGGCGAGGCGCGCAGCACCTTGCGCGAGGAAAGCCAGGCGTTCAGCGAAAGCAGCGCGAGGCCCGCGAGCGGGCCGACGATCATCAGTGTCGCGCTCGGCGGCAGGTTCAGCTCGAACACGCGGCGCGCGAGGATCTGGCCGATCACGCTTGCGCCGAGTGTCGCCAGGATCCCGGCCAGCAGGCCCATCGCCAGGAACTCGACGCGCTGCGAGCCCGCGACCTGCGCGCGCGAGGCGCCGTAGACGCGCATCACCGCGGCCTCGCGCCGCCGCTCGTCCTCGGTCGCGGCGAGCGCCGAATAGAGCACCAGCAGGCCCGCACCGAGGGCGAAGAGGAAGATGAACTGCACCGCGGCGATCAGCTGGTCGATCACGGCCTGGGCCTGGCGCAGCGCCGCGCCGATGTCGACCAGCGTGAGGTTGGGGAACGTCACGGCGAGCTCGTTCAGCGCCGCCTCGCGCCCGGGCTCGACGCGGAAGGCGCTGATGTAGCTGGTGGCGAACTTCTGCAGCATCTGCGGCGGGGTAATGACGAAGAAGTTCACCTTCATCGAGTCCCAGCGCACGCGCCTGAGCGAGGTGATCGGCCCGCTGAAGGTCTCGCCGCCAACGTTGAAGACCAGCTCGTCGCCGAGCTTCCAGCCGAGGCGCTCGGCGATGCCCTCCTCCACCGAGAGGCCGTCGCTCGTCCAGCGGCCCGCCGAGATGGCGTTGTGCGCCGGCGGCGCCTCCATGTAGGAGAGGTTGAACTCGCGCTCGACCAGGCGCCGCGCGCGCTCCTCCGTGTAGTCGCCCTCGTTCACCGCACGGCGGTTCACCTGCACCAGGCGGCCGCGCACCATCGGGTAAAACTCAGGCTCCCCAATCGCACGGGTGCGCAGGAAATCCTTCACCGGCGCGAGCTGGTCCGGCTGCACGCCGAGGACGAAGCGGTTCGGCGCATCCGGCGGCGCCGCGCGGCGCCAGGCATCGACGAGATCGTTGCGCGTGAACGTGAGCAGCAGCACCGCGGTGAGTCCGAGCGCGAGGCTCGCCACCTGCACCGCGTTGCCGCGCGCATGGCGGCGCAGGTTGGCGAGGCCGTAGCGCAACGCGCGGCTGCCGACCCGCACGCGACTCAGCGCGCGCAGCGCGGCCCATGCGGCCAGGAAGAAAACGACCACCGCTCCGGCGAATCCGCCGACCACATAGGCGCCGAGCTTCGTGTCGCCGGCTTGCCACACCAGCAAGCCTGCGAGCAGCGCGAGCCCGACGCCATACCCCGCCAGCGCGTTCCCCTTGGGCGCGCCGGCCTCGCGGCGCATGACGCGCAGCGCCGGCACGTTCTTGAGCTGGAGCAGGGGCGGCAGCGCGAAGCCCAGCAGCAGCACGAGGCCGACGAAGAATCCCTGCAGCGCCGGCCCCGGTGTCGGCGGCGGCAGCTCGGCGCGGATCACTTCCGCGAGCGCCGCGCCGATCGCGCCCTGGGCGCCATAACCAACCAAGGCTCCGGCTGTGCACGCGAGCACAGCGAGAAGCAGGAATTCGGCGGCGTGCAACGAGAGGAGCCGCGCCTGCGTCGCGCCGAGGCAGCGCATCACGGCGCAGCCGTCGAGGTGGCGCTCGACGAAGCGCCGCGTGCCGAGCGCGATCGCCACGCCCGCGAGCACCGCGGCGAGGAGCGCGGTCAGGCCAAGGAAGCGCCGCGCGCGCTCGACCGAGGCGCGCACGTCGGGCCGGCCGGACTCGAGCGTGTCGATGCGCTCGCCGCGGCCCAGCATGGGCTCCAGATCCTTTGCCAGCCTGGCAATCTGCTGGCGCTCACCGGCAGCGTAGAGGTAGTACGAGATGCGGCTGCCGGTCTGCACGAGTCCAGTCGCCGGCACGTCGGCGAGGTTCATCATCAGCCGCGGCGCGATGTTGAAGAAGCTCGCCGTGCGCTCGGGCTCCAACGTCAGCACTGCTGCCACCCGGAGGGTTGAGTTACCCAGCTTGAGGTGAGAACCCGTCGGCGCCTGCAGCGCGCTCACCAGCCGCTCCTCGATCCACACCGTCCCCGCCGCCGGACCGTGCTCCGCGATCGCATCCGGCGCGCCCGGCGCCGGCGCGATGCGCAGGCGTCCGCGCAACGGATAGTTCTCGCTCACCGCCTTGACGCCGGCGAGCTGACTCTGGCCGTCCTTAAGGGCCATGCTGATGAAGTTCACCGCCTCGGCGTGCTGCGCGCTGCGCAACCGGTCGGCGATCTGCGTGCTCCACGGATGGTCAGCGACCAGCACCAGGTCCGCGCCGAGCAGCTGGTGCGCGTCGCGCTCGAGCGCCTGGCCGACGCGGTCGGCGAAGAAGCCGACGCTCGTCACGCTCGCCACCGCGATGACCAGCGCCGCCGCGAGCACGCCGAGCTCGCCCGCGCGCCAGTCGCGCAAAAGCATGCGCCAGGCGCTCTTCATTGGACGATGCGTCCCGCCACCAGGTGCACCACGCGCGAGCAGCGCGCGGCGAGCGCCTCGTCGTGCGTCACCAGCACCAGCGTGGTCCCGTATTCGCGGTTCAGCTCGAAGAGCAGGCCGATCACCGCCGCGCCGGACTCGGCGTCGAGGCTGCCGGTCGGCTCGTCCGCCAGCAGCAGCTTCGGCCGCACGACGAAGGCGCGTGCCAGCGCCACGCGCTGCTGCTCGCCGCCGGAGAGGTGCTTCGGATAGTGCTGCAGCCGCTCGCCGAGTCCCACGCGAGCCAGCATCTCGCGGGCCTTCGCCTCCGGTTCTTCCGCGCCGGAAAGCTCGAGCGGCAGCGCGACGTTCTCGACGGCCGTCAGCGCCGGCAGGAGCTGGAACGACTGGAAGACGAAGCCGAGCATGCGGCCGCGCACCTCCGCGCGGCGGTCCTCGTCCAGCGCGAACAGATCGACGCCGTCCAGCCGGACGTTGCCGCTCGTGGGCGTGTCGAGTCCCGCGAGCAGCGCAAGCAGCGTCGACTTGCCCGAGCCCGAGGCGCCGACCACCGCGACCGCCTCGCCGGGCGTGACCGCGAGGTCGATGTCGCGCAGAATGACGAGCTCGCCCGCTCCGCTTTTCACGGTCTTGCCGATGCCGCTCGCGATCAGGACGTTCGTGTCGTTCTTCATGCTGTGGTCGCTCGGCGCGGCGGCGGCGGAGAAATCCATCCTGGTGTTCGGCGACAGCCTGTCAGCCGCGTACGGCATCGCGCAATCGCGCGGCTGGGTCGCGCTGCTCGGGGAGCGGCTCAAGCGGGAGCGGCCGGATTATAGCGTCGCCAACGCGAGCATCTCGGGCGAGACCAGCGCCGGCGGCCTCGCGCGCATCGACGCGGCGCTCGCGCGCCACCGTCCGGCGGTGGTGATCGTCGAGCTCGGCGCGAACGACGGCCTGCGCGGGCTGCCGCTCGGCCAGATGAAGGCGAACCTCGGCACGATCATCGAGCATGCGAAGAACAGCGGCGCGCGCGTGCTGCTGCTGGGCATGAAGCTGCCGCCGAACTACGGCGAGGACTACACCAAGGCTTTCGAGGGCGCGTTCGCCGACGTGGCGAAGCGCTACCAGGTCGCGCTGCCGCCCTTCATGCTCGAGGGATTCGCCGAGAAGCCCGAGTACTTTCAGGCCGACCGCATCCATCCGAACGAGAAGGCGCAGCCGCTGATCCTCGAGCGCGTCTGGCGGGCGCTCAAGCCGCTCCTCAAGTAATCCGCAGCCGCGGCGCGCCGGCCTTCATTTCCCCAATACGCCTGGCCTGACCGCCGAACGCGCGGCTGACCTGATCCACCGCTTCTGGCGCGCAGGCGACGAGCAGTCCACCGCTCGTCTGCGGATCGGTGATGAGCTTGCGCTTCCACTCGGGGGAACCTCGGGGCAGATCGACCTCGTGGCCGTAGCCTTTCCAGTTGCGCTCCGAGGCGCCGGTGGCGACGCCCTGCTTCACCCAGTCGAGCGCCTCGGCGATCACCGGTAGCGCATCGAAGCTGACCTCGGCGCCGAGCCTGGCGCCGCGGCACATCTCGAGCAGATGGCCGGCGAGGCCGAAGCCGGTGACGTCCGTGAGCGCGTGCACCGCCGGCATCTCGGCGAGCGCCTGGCCCGCGGTGTTGAGCTGCGTGGTCCACTTCAGCATCTCGGCGTAGCCGGCGGCGGAGAGCTTCCCTTTCTTCAGCACCGCCGAGAGGATGCCGATGCCGAGCGGCTTGCCCAGGATCAGCGCATCGCCTTCCCTGGCCGTACTATTTTTTTTCACTTTCGAAGGGTGCACCAGGCCGAGCGCCACCAGCCCGTAGATCGGCTCGAGCGTATCGATCGAGTGGCCGCCCGCGAGCGGGATCTCGGCGTTCGCGCAGACCGATTCGCCGCCCGCGAGGATGGCGCGGATCACGGAGACCGGCAGCTTCTCGAGCGGCATGCCGACGATGGCCAGCGCCATGATCGGCCGGCCGCCCATCGCGTAGATGTCGGAGATGGCGTTGGTCGCGGCGATGCGGCCGAAGTCGTACGGGTCGTCGACGATCGGCGTAAAGAAATCGGTGGTCGCGACCAGCGCCTGGTTCTCATTCAGCTTGTAGACGGCCGCATCGTCCGCCGTCTCGGTGCCGACCAGCAGCTCCTGCGGCAGGCCGCGCACCGGCGAGGCGGCGAGGATTTCTGAGAGCACGGCGGGCGCGATCTTGCAGCCGCAGCCGCCGCCGTGGCTGAACTCGGTGAGACGGATTTTCTCGGGTGCGTTCATGGTTACATTCTACAAGTGCGAAAACCGGCAAAGACGTCGCCGCGCTCGGCCATGAAGAAGTTGCGGAAGGCCCGATGCACGAGCCGGCGCGGCGTGGCGAAGCTCGCGCCCTTCAGCACCTTGTGGGTGCCGAACCAGGGCTGCGAGTAGTCGGCGTACGGATCGGCGCTGAAGCCCGGGAACGGCGAGAACG
>DASQAW010000305.1:0-4779 GCA_035635495.1 Burkholderiales bacterium | reverse complement strand
ACGAGCACGCGCATGCGCTTGCCTTCGACCTGGCCGCGCAGCTCGCCCGGCTGCGCCACGAGCGCCTCGATGTGCCCGCCGAGGAGCGCCGGGCTCGACTGCGCCCAGCCCTGGAACGGGACGTGGACCATCTTTACGTCTGCGAGGCGCATCAGCTCCTCGAGGTTGAGGTGGCTCGAGGTGCCCTCCCCAGGCGAGCCGACGCGGAGCTTGCCGGGGTTTGCCTTTGCGTCGGCGATCAGGTCGCGCATCGTCCTGTATTCCGATTCGCTGCGCACCGCGATCATCGGGTAGTAGGAAACGAGGTTGACGACCGGGTCGTAATCGTCCGGCGTGCGGTAGGCAAGCTCCTGCAGCTGCGGCGCGATGACGAGCGCGGAATGCGGCGTCATCACGATGGTGTAGCCGTCGGCCGGGCTGCGCGCCATTTCCGCGACCGCGACCGAGCCCGCGGCGCCGGGGCGGTTGACGACGTTCAAACCTTTGGGGAAGCGAGCCTTCATACCCTCGGCGACGAGGCGCGCGACGACGTCGACCAGTCCGCCGGGCGGATAGCCGGCCAGCATGGTGACCGGCTTGTCCGGGTATTGCGCTGCAACGGGGAATGCGACCAGCAACGCAAACGATGCGGCGAGCAGCTTGCGCATGGTGAACTCCTCCTCGGCGCCGATGCTAGCATCCCCGCATGCGGATGACCGCCGCCCAGCTCGCGCAATACCAGCGGGAGGGATTCATCCTCTTTCCCGCGCTCTTCAGCCCAGCCGAGATCGCCGTGCTGCGCGCGCAGACCGAGCGCCTCTCCGCGCTGCAGGCCGACACGGTGATCCGCGAGCACACCGGCGGCGTGCGCTCGATCTTCCGCGTGCACGAGGACGACGGCGCGACGCGCTCGGCGGCGTTCCGCGCATTGGTGCGAACGCCGCGCGTGCTGGAGCCGACCCGGCAAGCCCTTGGCGGCGACGTCTACGTCTATCACACGAAGATCAACACCAAGCCGGCGATCGAGGGCACGGTGTGGATGTGGCACCAGGACTACGGCTCGTGGCAGCGCGACGGCTGCCCGCGCTCCGACATGGGCACCTTCGCCGTGATGATGACCGACTCGGTGGAGATGAACGGCGCGCTCTACGTCGTGCCCGGCAGCCACAAGCGCGGCCGCATCGAGCCTTACTACGACGAGCACACCTCGTACAAATTCTGGGCGGTGCCGAAGGCGGATGTCATTGCGGTTCTAAAGGAATCACCACCGCCCGTGGCGATCACGGGCCCCGCCGGCACGGCGGCGTTCTTCCACTGCAACCTGCTCCACGCCTCGGGCCACAACCTCTCGCCCGAGGATCGCTGGCACATCTACATCTCCTTCAACGCCTGCGCCAACGCGCCGAAGTTCACCGAGAAGTCGCGGCCGGACTGGGTCGTGTCGCGCAACACGCGGCCGCTGCCCGTCGAAGCGGACGACGCCATCCTCGAAGCGAATTCCGTACTAAGTACGTAATTGTTTACCCAGTGCGGCGTGAGCGTCGCGGACGCGATGCTTTGGCCTTGCGCAGCCGAAGGAGTCCACGCAGCGCTCGATTCACAGCGCGGTCATTGGGAAACGCGCGCGCTACCGTCGGCTCGAGAACGACAATGTTGGTCCGCGCCGCGGACTTTTGCGAATATTTGCCACGCACCAGAGCGCCAAAGTCGGAGCGCTTGTACGCCGACCGCAGCTCATTAGCCTTCTTCATAGATCGTTCCGCCGCCTTGGTGGGATCCCTTTCATACCGCATCCTGCCTTAACGGTGGACGGCATACTCGTTGACGATGCACCACCAACGTGGTCTCCATCGGGCACGGGTCTGACCCCGGTCAGGCGGCCTTTTCCTCGGCGCGCTGCTCGACGGGCTTCGATTCCTTCGACAGGTTCATCGCGGTGTTGACGAGCGCGACGTGCGAGAAGGCCTGCGGGAAGTTGCCGAGCTGGCGGCCCGAGCGCGGGTCGTACTCCTCGGCGAGCAAGCCCACGTCATTCGCGAGCCGGCAAAGGCGCTCGAACAGCTGGCGAGCGTCGTCGCGCCGGCCGAGCAGGATCAGGCAGTCGGCGAGCCAGAAGCTGCACGCGAGGAACACGCCCTCGCCCGGCGGCAGGCCGTCGAGCGATTCGCGCGTGCGGTAGCGCAGGACGAAGCCTTCCTCGGTCAGCTCGCGCTGGATCGCCTCGATCGTCGCGCGCACGCGCGCGTCGGTCGCGGGCAGGAAGCCGGTGATGGGGATCAGGAGCAGGCTCGCATCGAGCTCCTCCGAGCCGTAGCTCTGCACGAAGGTGCCGCGCTTCGCGCTCCAGCCGTGCGTGCAGACGTCGGCATGGATGCGCTCGCGCATCGCGCGCCAGTGGTCGACCGGCCCGGGGCGCCCGAACATCTCGGCTGCCTTGATCGCGCGATCGAAGGCGACCCAGCACATGACCTTGGAGTGGGTGAACTGGCGCCGCGGGCCGCGCACCTCCCAGAGTCCCTCGTCCGGCTCCTGCCAGCAGGTCTCGAGGTGCGTGAGCAGCGCGCGCTGCAGATCCCACGCCGCCTCGTGCCGCGGCAGGCCGTGCTTGCGCCCCTGGTGCAGCGCGTCCATCACCTCGCCGTAGACATCGAGCTGCACCTGGCTCGCCGCCGCGTTGCCGATGCGCACCGGCCGCGAGTCCTCGTAGCCCGGCAGCCAGTCGAGCGTCATCTCGGGGATCCGCCGCTCGCCGCCGAGGCCATACATGATCTGCAGCTGGCTGGGCGCGCCGGCGATGGCGCGCACCAGCCAGTCGCGCCACGCCACCGCCTCGTCGTAGAAGCCCGCGTTCATCATCGCGAGGAGCGTGAGGGTTGCGTCGCGCAGCCAGCAAAAGCGGTAATCCCAGTTGCGCACGCCGCCGATCAGCTCGGGCAGCGACGTGGTGGGCGCGGCGACCAGGCCGCCGGTCGGGGCGTAGGTGAGCGCTTTCAGCACGATCAGCGAGCGGCGCACGAACGGCGCCCACTCGCCCTGCACGGTGCAGCGCTCGCACCAGTCCAGCCAGCCCTTTTCCGTCGCGGCGAGCGCGTCAGCGGCATCGATACGCGGCGGAATGCCGCGATGCGAATCGCTGTGCGTGAGCGTGAAAGCGAAGCGCGCTCGTTCCGCCACCTCGAACTGCGCCACGGTCGTGAGATCCTTGCCCTGCAGCGGCACCGGCGAGCGCAGCACCACCATGTCGGGGCCGGCGATGGCGCGGATGCCGCTCTCGTCGTCCAGGCGGGTGACCCACGGCACGGAGGCGCCGTAGTCGAAGCGCAGGACGAACTCCATGTCCATCTCCACGCGGCCGCGCCGGCCGACCACCAGGCGCACGAGATTGCAGTGCTGGTCGCGCGTGGGCATGCAATCGATCACCGTGACCGCGCCCTCTGCGGTTTCGAAGTCGGTCTGCAGGACGAGCGAGTCGCCGCGGTAACGACGCTTCGCGCGGTATTCCCCGGACGGGGCAAGCTTCCAGCGGCCGTGCTCGCGCGTGCCGAGGAGCGCGGCGAAGCACGCCGCCGAATCGAAGCGCGGCCAGCACAGCCAGTCGATGGAGCCGTCGCGCCCGACGAGCGCGGCGCTGTGGCAGTCGCCGATCAGCGCGTAGTCTTCAATCCTCAAACAACAGCACCGTCTTCACGTCCCCCTCGAGCTTCTGGTAGGCCTCCTCCCAGCGGCTCAGGCCCACGCGGCGCGTGATCAGGCGGTCCAGCCAGGCGCGGTTGGCGTGCGAGAGCGCATCGGCGGCGGCGTGGTAGTGGCGCAGGTTGGCGTTGACGGTGCCGAACACCACGCGGTTCTCGAGCACCATCGACTGGTTGAGCTTGGCGACGTCGAACGAGGCGTCGAGCTGCCGGCCGCCGAGCCCCGTGAGGCAGACGATGCTGCCCGGCGCGCTGCCGGCGACAGCCTGGGCGATGATCGCGGGCGAGCCGGTGGACTCGATGACGATGTCGGGCTCGATCGCCGGGAACTCGCGCTGATAGCTCGCGCCGAGGTCGCGCACCAGCGCCGGCTTCGGGCCCGCTTCGTTGCGGTCCATGACGTGCACTTCGAGCCCGCGCTGCACGCCCATCAGCGCCGCCATCAGCCCGACCGGCCCGGCGCCGGTGATCAGCACGCGCTGCGGTGCCCAGCGCGCGCGCCGGCCGATGCGCTCGATGTGCTCCCAGGCCTTGGCGAGCACGCTCGCCGGCTCGAGCAGCACCGCGGCGAGGCCGAGCACCGGGGTGACCTTCACCGTGAATCCCGGGTCGCTCCGCCAGCGCTCGCCGGCGAAGCCGTCGACCTGCTTGATGCCGCGCTCGGTATAGCGGCCGTTGCGGCACATGTCCCACTCGCCCAGCGCGCAGTTCGGGCAGGGCACCGGATCGGGATGTCGCACGATCCCTACGACCATGTCGCCGATCATGAAGCCGCTGTGGGGCGGCGCGCTAATCACGCGCCCGAGCGACTCGTGGCCTAGGACGATCCGCTCGCGGCCGGGCGCCGCCTCGCCGTAGAGGCCGTCTATCAGCTCGCGGTCCGTGCTGCAGATGCCGACCGCCAGCGCGCGCACCAGGATGGAGCCCTGTGCCTCCGGCGGCTCGGCGACCTCCTCCAGCCGTTGAGATCCCGGCTTGCCGGGACGAAGCGTTACGGCGCGCATGGGCATATAAAAGGGACCGCGCCGCAGCGCGCTTGTTTCAGGCGCCGGGGCGCAGCGTTGTAGAGATTTCCGTTTCCTTGCCGTCGCGATGCACCCTAAGACGC
>DASQAW010000304.1:0-4551 GCA_035635495.1 Burkholderiales bacterium | reverse complement strand
TACTTGACGATGCCGCCCAGCTTGAAGGCGATGCCGACGCCGCCATAGTCCATGAATGCGCCGTCGATCGTGCCCTTGGAGAGCTGCTCGGAGATCTCGGTCGGCGGCACGCCGACCGGCGTCGCGCCGAGCGCGCCGACGAGGTCGCGCACGGTCGGCGAGGCGAAGCGCAGGCGCAGGCCCTTGAAGTCGTCGAGGTTGCGGATTGCCTTCTTCGTGGTATGCGGTCCGCCGGGCTGGTGCGTGAAGAGCATCAGGATCTTGAGGCCCTTGTGCTCGGCGTCGAGGTACTTGGCGCGCAACTCCGCGTCGTTGATCACCTTGGTGCCGATCTCGGAGCTGCCGACCATGAACGGCAGGTTGATGATCTCGGTGAGCGGGAAGCGCCCCGGCGTGCCGCCGTGCAGGAACCATGACACGTCGGCCTGCCCGGTGCGCGCGAAGTCGTAGTGCTGCGGCGTGGGACCCATCTGCGCGTTCGGAAAGCGCTTCACCACGAGCCGCCCGCCGGAGCCCTTCTCCAGCTGGTCCGACCACCGGATCAGCCACTGCGACATGGCGTGCTGGTCGCCGACGAAATAGGCGAGCTTCATCTCGTACTTCTGCTGCGCGTGGACCAGCGGCACCACCAGCGCGAGCGCGATGGCGGTGCAAAGCGGCTTGATGTACATGGACTCCTCCCGGAGGTCCGCACTTTGCCAGAAAATGCGCCTTAAGATGCAGCCATGGACATGACCCTCAATGCGAAGGTCAAGCGCGCCGCGAAGGCGCGCGGCGAGCTGCGCTACCAGCGCGGCTTTGGCAACTCGTTCTCCAGCGAGGCGGTGAAGGGAGCGCTGCCGGTCGGGCGCAACTCGCCGCAGCGCGCGCCGAAGGGGCTGTATACCGAGGTGCTCTCGGGTACTGCGTTCACGGTGCCGCGCGCCGAGAACCTGAGCAGCTGGCTCTACAAGCTGCGGCCCTCCGCGATGCATGGGCCGTATCGACGCATCAGCGACGGGCAGCTCCGCTCGGGCCCGTTCGAAGAGGTGGAAACGCCGCCGAACCGCCTGCGCTGGGATCCGTTCCCGGTGCCGGCGAAGCCGGCGGATTTCGTCGACGGCCTGGCGACCATCGCCGGCTCCGGCAACCCCGCGGCGCAGAGCGGGCTCGCGGTGCACGTCTACCGCGCCAACCGCTCGATGGACGCGCGCTACTTGTACTGCGCCGACGGCGAGCTGATGCTCGTGCCGCAGCAGGGCGGGCTGCTCGTCTTCAGCGAGCTCGGCAAGCTCGAGCTGCAGCCCGGCGAGATCGCGGTGGTGCCCCGCGGCATCAAATTCAAGGTGGGCTTGCTCGAGAAGCAGGCGCGCGGCTACGTGTGCGAGAACTACGGCGCGCCGTTTCGGCTGCCCGAGCTCGGCCCCATCGGCTCGCAGGGCCTCGCGCAGACGCGCGACTTCATGGCGCCGGTCGCGGCGTTCGAGGACGCCGGGAAGTGCGAGGTGGTGGCGAAGTTCATGGGCGGGCTGTGGGCGAGCGCGTTCGAGCATTCGCCGCTCGACGTGGTCGCGTGGCACGGCGACTACGTGCCCTACAAGTACGAGCTGGCACGCTTCATGGCGATCAACACCGTGAGCTTCGACCATCCGGACCCGTCGATCTTCACCGTGCTCACTTCGCCCTCCGGCCAGGCCGGCGTCGCCAATTGCGACTTCGTCGTCTTCCCGCCGCGCTGGATCGTGGCCGAGGATACGTTCCGCCCGCCCTGGTTCCACCGCAACGTGATGAGCGAGCTGATGGGGCTGATCCACGGCCAGTACGATGCGAAGGCCAGCGGCTTCGTCCCGGGCGGCGTGTCGATCCACAACTGCATGTCGGCGCACGGGCCGGACCTCGCCACCTTCGAGCGGGCGAGCGAGGCCGAACTGAAACCCCACAAGCTCGATGGCGGGCTCGCGTTCATGTGGGAGTCGCGCTACGTGTTCCGGCCGACACGCTTCGCGATGAGCGCGCGCGAGCTGCAGAAAGACTACGACAGCGCCTGGTCGGGCTTCAAGCGCGCGCGGCCATGAGCCTCGACGAGACGCACGACCCAGGCCTCCGCAGCTGGGTCGAGTCGGCGCACGAGCCCGGCTGCGAGTTTCCGATCCAGAACCTGCCTTTCGGCATCTTCAAGCGCAAGGGACAGAAGGAGCCGGCGCGCGGCGGCGTGGCGATCGGCGACCAGATCCTCGACCTCGCCGCGCTCGGCGTGCGCACCGGGCCGACGCTGAACGGCCTCGCGGCGATGGGCCGCAAGGCGGCGCGCAAGCTGCGCCGCGAGCTGTCGCGCGCCCTGTCGGCCAAGTCGCGGCAACGCAAACGCCTGCAAAGGTACCTTGTGCCCATGCGGCAGACCGAGCTGTTCCTGCCGGTCGCGGTGGGCGACTACAGCGACTTCTACACCGGCATCCACCATGCGACCAATATCGGCCGCCTGCTGCGCCCCGACAATCCGCTGCTGCCGAACTACAAATGGGTGCCGACCGGCTATCACGGCCGCGGCTCGTCGATCGTCGTCTCGGGAACGGGCGTGCGCCGTCCCCGCGGACAGCTCAAGGCGCCCGATGCGCCCGCGCCCGTCTATGCGCCGAGCCGACGCCTCGACTACGAGGTGGAGCTCGGCTTCATCGCCGGCAGCGGCAACCGCCTCGGCCGCACGATCCCGGTCGGCGAAGCGCTGGAGCACGTGTTCGGCGCGGTGCTGCTCAACGACTGGTCGGCGCGCGATATCCAGGCGTGGGAGTACCAGCCCCTCGGCCCTTTCCTCGCCAAGAGCTTCGCCACCACGATCTCGCCGTGGATCGTGACGATGGACGCGCTCGAGCCTTACCGCTGCCCGGCCTTTGCGCGCGCCGCCGACGATCCGCGGCCGCTCCCCTACCTGCTCGACGAAGTCGATCAGCGCGAAGGCGGGCTCGGCATCGAGGTGGAGATGCACCTGCGCACGCCGAAGATGAAAGCCTCCGAACGCCTCTCACGCGGCGACTTTCGCGACTCGTACTGGACGCTCGCGCAGATCGTCGCCCACCAGACTTCCAACGGCTGCAACCTGCTGCCCGGCGATCTGCTCGGCTCGGGCACCCTCTCGGGCACGAGCGCCGGTTCGCTCGGCTCGCTGATGGAGCTCAGCCTCGGCGGCAAGAGCCCGCTGCAGCTCGCGAGCGGCGAGACGCGCACCTATCTCGAAGATGGCGACGAGGTCATCCAGCGTGGCCGCTGCGCGCGCGAGGGCTACGCCACCATCGGCTTCGGCGAGGCGAGCGGGCGCATCCTGCCTGCCGTGAAGTGAGGCTCATCATCGGGCTCTGGTGCGCGCTGGCCGCGGCGCCGGCAGCAGCGCAGCAGGACCGGCCCGTCATGCTGCACGTCGGCGGCTCGGTCGCCTGGAACACCAATCCGCTGCGGCAGCCCGAAGCAGTCTCCGACCGCATTACGACGTTCTTCGCCGGCCTGCGCGTAGACCGCGCCTACGCGCAGCAGCGCCTGCTGCTGGATATCACCAGCACCGCCTACCGCTACGACCGCCTTTCGTACCTCGACTTCGATGCGCTGAACTACAGCGGCCTGTGGGCGTGGCGGCTCGGCCGGGGGTGGAACGGGACCATCGGCGCCGAGCGCACCGAGTCGCTGGTGAATTACAGCGAGTTCGGCGACCCGACGCAGCGCAACGTCCTCATCCAGCAAAGAGAGTTCGCCTCGGCCGAGCACTGGCTGGGCGGCGGCTGGCATGTGCGCGGCGGCCTCGAGCGGCTGCAGCAGAAATATTCGGTACCCTTTCCCCAGCGTGGCAACTACGAAGCGGGCGGCGCGGACGCCGGCATCGAATACGTGGCGCGCTCGACCAGCACCGCGGCGCTAAAGTTCCGCGCGCTCGATGGACAGTTCGACCGCCCGCTCGACCCCGTTGCGCGGCTCGATGACGGGTTCAAGCGCATCGAGAGCGAGCTGTCGCTGATCTGGGTGGCAACCGCACGCTCGACGTTCGACTTGCGCGCCGGCTGGCTCGATTATCGCTCGAACCACTTCGCCGAGCGCGATGTCTCCGGTCCGGTCGGCGCGGCGGCGTACCGCTGGACCCCGGCGGCGCGGTTGGACCTCAGTCTGCGCGCGTCTCGCGCGCTCGAGCCGTGGGCGGACCAGAACGCGAGCTACCGCGCAGTCGATCGCAGGGGGCTCGAGGCGCGCTGGCAAATCGCCGCGCGCACCGGGCTGCGCTTCGCTTTCGAGCGCCAGGACGCCGACTACCGCAACCCGCTGCCCGAGTTCACGGGCCCCGCGCGCTTCGACTCGCTGCGCAGCGCGCAGCTGGCGCTCGAGTGGCGCGCGCGGCGCAACATCGTGCTCGACGCGAGCCTGCAGCGGCAGCGCCAGTCCTCGAGCGACCCCGCGGCGCGCTTCGAGGCGCGGGTCGCCTCCCTGGCCGCTTCGATCCGCTTCTGAGCCGTTAGCACCTAGGAGCTACTAGCGCCTAGGAGCTATTGAACGGCGGCGCGGCGCAATTACGATCAGTGCGTTCAATGGCGAAAA
>DASQAW010000303.1:0-2035 GCA_035635495.1 Burkholderiales bacterium | reverse complement strand
GCAGGATGGCTTCGAGCGCGGCGCGCAAAGGCTCGGTCTGCTGCGCTGTCGGGACGGGATTGGCGGCCTTGCGCCATGTGTGGCTCTGCGTCAGCGCGGCGGCGGCGAAGTCGGGCGAGGCTTTCGGATGCAGCGCCTTTGCCCGAGCGACGATGCGGGCGCGCTCGGCGACGAGGGCGGACTCCAGCTGCTCGCGGGTGGGGGCGAGGCCGGTCTTGCGCAGCCACTGGTCGCGCTTCGCGAGCATGGTGGCGATGAGGTTCGCGGCGACGTCGACGTTGTTGTCGAGATGCAGGAGCAGCCGCGCCGCCGCGGGCGTGAGCTCGTTGATCGCGCGCAGGCCCGCGTCGGCGTAGTGCTCGTGCGCGTCCTCGACGATGCCGGGCTGCGCGCCAAAACCCGAGACCACCGGCATCTGGCGCGTGAGCGAGGCGCAGAAGGCGTCGATGGTCTGGATGCGCAGGCGGTGCGCCACTTCGCCCGCGTTCGGCAGGTTGTCCAGGACCCGCTTGCGCATCTCGGCCGCCGCCTTGATGGTGAAGGTGATGGCTACGACCTCCTCGGGCTTCTCGACCGAGGCGAGGAGGCGGATGTAGCGCTGCACCAGGAGCTCGGTCTTGCCCGAGCCGGCGGGCGCCTGGACGATGAAGGAGCGGCGGGGGTCGAGCGCGGCTTCGCGGGCGGCTGCGTCGGCGATAGCTGTCGAGTTACTCATTGCGACTACCACGGTAGTCCAGCTCACCATCTTGTGACTGGAAACTCCGATATCGATCTGCGTCAACGCCCGCGACTCTCGCCCGTTTTCCACCTGGGGAGGACGGTGTGAAGGTTTCGGAGATATTGACTATCCTGAGGCGCGACGGCTGGTTCCTGGTCGCGACGCGCGGAAGCCATCGCCAGTTCAAACATCCCACGAAACCCGGACGCGTTACCGTTCCAGGTAAGCCGAGCGACGACTTACCGCCCGGCCTTTTAAACAGTATCCTTAAGCAGTCCGGACTCAAGCGATAGGTAAGTCGATGCGCTATGCGATCGTGATCGAAAAGGGCCAAGGGAACTACGGTGCTTACGTGCCCGATTTGCCTGGCTGCGTGGCCACAGGAGCGACCATCGAAGAGACCCAGCGCGAAATCCAGGAAGCCATCGAATTCCATATCGAAGGTTTGCGCGCGGACGGCCTGCCGGTTCCGGAACCAAGCAGTTGTGTCGATTATGTCGAAGTCACCGCCTAACTCCCTATCGTCGTGCCGCCGGGCTGATGTGGTCACAAACTGTGACCACATAGCCCTCGGCAAATCAGGAGTAAGCCTATTTGAGGTCACAATTTGTGATCTCAAAACGCGATGGCAATAAAGCTCTACGACCTCGCGGCGGCGGAAGACGACAGGCGCTTCTCGCCCTACTGCTGGCGCGTGAAGATGGCGCTCAAGCACAAGGGTCTCGACTTCGAGACCATCCCGTGGCGCTTCACCGAGAAGGAGGCGATCGCGCCGTACAAGTCGCAGACCGTGCCGGTGCTGCTGGACGGCGACCAGTCGGTGTACGACTCGTGGGCGATCGCGCTCTATCTCGACGAGGTGTATCCGTCGCGGCCGCGGCTCTTCGGCGGCACGGAGGCGCGTGCGCTCGCCGACTTCTTCTGCCAGTGGGCCGTCAAGAGCGTGCACCCGGCGATCCTGCGCGTGCTCATCCTGGACATCTACGAAAAGCTGCATGCGCGGGACAAGGCTTACTTCCGCGAGTCGCGGGAGAAGCGCTTCGGGATGACGCTCAAGCAGTTCGCCGGCGATCAGAAGGGCGCGGTCGCTGCGTTTCGCGGGGCGCTCGAGCCGGTGAGGCCGGTGCTGGTGCAGAACGCGTTCCTCTCGGGTAACGGGCCGGGCTTCGCCGACTACATCCTCTTCGGCACATTCCAATGGGCGCGGGCAGTGTCGCCGACGCGGCTCCTCGAGCCGGACGATCCGCTCTACGCGTGGCGCGACCGGCTGCTGAAGATGTACGACGGGTACGCCGGGAAGGCGAAGGGGTATCCCGT
>DASQAW010000302.1:0-11623 GCA_035635495.1 Burkholderiales bacterium | reverse complement strand
TGCGCAAGAACGGCGTCGCCTTCGACGGGCCGATCGACATCCTGCCGGGGCTGGTCTCGATCTACTTCCTCGATCCGAACGGCATCCGCCTCGAAGCCTGCTGCCAGCCCGCGGCGCGCGAGAAGCCGCGCGTGATCCGCTCGGTGCAGCAGCGCCGCAACGAGGCGCGCGAGGAGCTCGAGACCATCGAGACGCAATGGGCGAAGGCCACGATCGCCGCGGGAGGGTTCACATGAGCGCGACTGAAGAGACCGTCGTCCTGCGGGAGAACTTCGTCCCCAACGGCAGGACCGTGCCGATCGAGAACGGCTGGACCTGGATCGCGGACGCCTGGTCGATCTTCCGCCGCGCACCCGGAATCTGGATCGGCATGGTGCTCACGCTGGCGGTCATCTACATAGTGCTCGCCGTGCTGCCCCTGATCGGCGCGATCGCCAGCTTCGTCCTCGGACCGGTGTTCACGGCGGGACTGGTCATCGCGAGCCGCACCATCGACCAGGGCGGCGAGGTGCAGTTCAGCCAGCTCTTCGCCGGCTTCCAGCATCGCTTCGGCACCCTTCTGGTGGTCGGGCTGATCTATTTCGTCCTTCTCGTGGTGGTCGTTTTCGCGGCGGCGTTCGCGACCGGGCTGAGCATCGCCGAAATGGTCAACGCCGCTTCGCCCGAGGCGGCGCTCGCGCTTGGCGTGCGGCTTCTCCTCACGGCACTCATCATCCTCGCGCTGACGCTGCCGCTCGTCATGGCGATCTGGTTCGCCGCGCCGCTGGTGGTGTTCCACGAGCTCGGTCCCGGCGAGGCGATGCGCGCGAGCTTCGTCGGCTGCCTGCGCAACATGCTGCCGTTCCTGCTCTATGGCGCCGTGCTGTTCGTCGCGGCGATCATCGCCTCGATCCCGTTCGGGCTCGGCTGGCTGATCCTTTGGCCGGTGATCGCGGCGTCGATCTACACCGCCTACCGCGACATCTACTTCGCCGAGTAGAAGAGGCGGCGGCCGCTCCACAGCCAGGCGAGCCCCGCGGCCTGTATCGCCCATAGCGCCCACAGCGCGTAGGAGTAGCCCCTCGGGTCGTAGCCTACGGCAGTCGACGGAAAAAGGTTCAGCACGGCGCCGGTGGCCCACTGGCCGAGGAACGTGCCGATGAAGGTGAAGGTGTTGAGCGTGGTGTTCACGCGCCCGGCCATCTCGCTCGGATAGCGCCGCGTGGCGATCGAATGCGCGAGCGTCGCGCCGGTGCCAAAGAAAACGAAGGCGGACCAGATGAGCACGGCGGCCGTGGTCACGCCCATGGCGAGGAGCGCGAGCATGCCGAGCGCGCCCACCACGCCGGCCGCGAAGAGCGGCAGCGGCGAGCGGCCGCGGCGCGCCGCCGCGTCGGCGAGGCGGCCGAAGACAAGGTAGCCCGCGATGAGCGCGAGCGAGACCCAGGCGAGCGCGCGAGCCGCCGCCGCGCGGTCGTAGCCGGCGACATCGCGCAGCCAGGCCGTGATCCACAGCGTGAAGAGCGAGACCGCCGCGCACTGGCTCGCGCCGATGGCGAGCGCCACGCGCCAGAACGCGCCGTCGCGCAGGATGCGCCCGAGCCCCGCGAGCTGCCCGACGAGCGGCGCGGGCCGCGATTTGGCGGCGTGCTCGGGCACCCACACGGCGAAGAGCACGCTGAGCACGAGCACCGCCGCGGACAGCGCGACGAAGATCTGGCGCCACTCGAAGTGGCCCAGCGCCGCCTCGAGCGGGAACGAAGCGGTGATGGCGCCCAGGCCTCCCATCGAATACGCGAGCGCGATCATCGTCGCGATGCGCTCGGGCGGGAACCAGAGGATGAACGCCTGGAAGCTGCCCATCAGGCAGGCCGAGACCCCGAGGCCGATGAGCGCGCGCGCCGTGACCAGCTCGCCGAACGAGCCCGCCTGCGCGAACGCGAGGCCGCCCGCCGCCGCCAGCACGAGCAGCGAGCCGTTCACGCGCCGGGGGCCAAAGCGGTCGAGCAGCAGGCCCAATGGAATCTGGAACAGGCCGAAAGAAAGGAAGTACATGCCGGTAAGAAAGCCGAGCTCGGTGGCGGTGAGGCCGAACTCGGCGACCAGCGTCGGCCCGAGCACGGCGTTCACCGCGCGGAAGACATACGACAGGTAATAGCCCGCCAGGAACGGCAGGACGATCCTGAAAAAAGGGGTCAGAGCAATTTTCTTGTAACCACTAACGCGCGCAGGTGTTACAGGAAAATTGCTCTGACCCCTTTTTCTACTTCGGCGCTTCCAGGCCGCCGATCAGGAATCTATTCCACGTCGGGCTGATGATGATCTCGTTTATGCAGACGCGCGGCGGCAGCCCGGCGATGAAGGCGAGCGTGCGGCCGAGGTCCTCGGGCTGGAGCATCTTGGCGCGCACTTCAGCCGACGGCGGCACCGGCCGCTTCTCCAGGATCGGCGTGGCGGCCTCGCCCGGCAGCACCGAGGTCGCGCGGACGCCGTTGGTGCACTCCTCGATGTTGAGCTGCTCGGTCAGCGCGACCACCGCGCGCTTGGTCGCGCCGTAGCCCGGGCCGCCGAGCGCGTTGGCATAGCGGCCGAACCACGAGGAGACGTTGATGATGAGGCCGTCCTTGCGATTGCGCATGCCGGGGAGCACGGCCTGGATGCAGTAGAACATCCCCGACAGGTTGATGCGGACGATCTCGTCCCACCCCTCGCTGGTCACGTCGCGGAAGTTGCGCTTGGGCACGTTGATGCCGGCGCTGTTCACCAGGATGTCGACGCGGCCATGGCGCTGTTGAATTTCGCCCGCGACTTGCGCGACCTGCGCCTTGTCGCCGACGTCGCAGGCGAGCGCCTCGGCCTTCACCTGCTGCAGCGCTTCCTTCAGCGTCTTCTCGCTGCGGCCGGAGATCACCACCTTCGCGCCGGCCTTCGCCATTTCGGCCGCGGCGGCGAGCCCGATGCCCGAGCCGCCGCCGGTGATCCACGCAACCTTATCGTCGAGCATACTGCTTCGCGCCGAAGAGCACCTCCGCCTGTTCCTTGCTGAAGCCCGGCGTCTGCCGCCGCCGCTCGGCGAGCACCTCGAGCGCCTTCTTCACTGCCGGCCGCTCGGCGATGCGGTCGCGCCAGCGCTTCACGTGCGGATGGTCGTCGATGTTCACGCCCTGGCGCTCGGGCGCGCGCAGCCAGGGCATGGTCGCCATGTCGGCGATGGTGTACTCGTCGCACGCGAGCCACTCGCTCCTCTCCAGTTGCTTGTCCAGCACGCCGTAGAGGCGATTGGCCTCGTTCTGGTAGCGGTTCATCGCGTACTCGATCTTCTCGGGCGCGTAGCCCAGGAAATGGTGCGCCTGGCCGAGCATCGGCCCGACGTGGCCCATCTGCGTCATCACCCACTGCATCACCTGCCAGCGCTTGCGCAAATCCTTCGGCAGGAACTTGCCGGTCTTGGAGGCGAGGTAGAAAAGCATCGCGCCCGACTCGGCGAGCGCCATCGGCCTTCGGCCCGGGCCGTCCTGGTCGACCATCGCCGGGATCTTGTTGTTCGGCGAGATCTTCAGGAACTCGGGCTTGAACTGGTCGCCCGCGCCGATGTCGATCGGATGCACGTGGTACTCGAGGCCGGTCTCCTCGAGCATGATGTGGATCTTGTGCCCGTTGGGGGTGGGCCAGGTATAGAGGTCGATCATAGTCTCACCAGTTGTTTGCCGAAATTCTTGCCGTTGAGGAGATCCATAAGGCCGCGCGGCGCGTTCTCCAGGCCCTGGACGATGGACTCGCGGTACTTGAGCCGGCCCTCGGCGAAATAGCCGCCGAGCGCCTTCAGCGCCTCGCCGTAGCGGTCTTTCCAGTCGAACACGATCATGCCCTGCACGCGCAGGCGGTTGACGAGGATGGCGCGCCAGTTGCGCACCCGGTGCGGATCGGTCGAGCTGTAGTCGGAGATCGTGCCGCAGACGACGACGCGGCCGAAGAGGTTCGTGCGCGCGAGCACGGCGTCGAGGATCTCGCCGCCGACGTTGTCGAAGTAGACGTCGACGCCGTTCGGACAAAGCTCCTTCAGCTGCGCGCGCACGTCGCCCGCCTTGTAGTCGATGCCGGCGTCGAAGCCGAGCTCGTCCTTCACGTACTGGCATTTCTCGCGCCCGCCGGCGATGCCGACCGCGCGGCAGCCCCAGATTTTTGCGAGCTGGCCAACGACGCTGCCGACCGCGCCGGACGCCGCGGAGACGACGACGGTCTCGCCCGCCTTCGGCTGGCCAAGCTCCTTCAGGCCGAAGTACGCCGTCATGCCGGGCATGCCGATCAGGCCGAGGTAATAGCTCGCCGGCGCGCGCGCCGGGTCGACCTTCATTGCCTCGCGCGTGCAGCCGTAGAGCTGCCAGCCGAGCTGCGTCAGCACCGTGTCGCCGACTTTCAGCTTCGGATGGCGCGACTCGAGCACCTCGCCGACGGTCTGGCCGACCATGACTTCGCCCAGCTCCACGCCCTTCACATAGCTCTTGGCGTCGCTCATGCGCCCGCGCATGTACGGGTCGAGCGACAGCCAGAGGTTGCGCACCAGCACTTCGCCCTCGCCGGGCTTCGGCAGCGGCGCTTCCTCGAGGCGGAAATTCGCTTCGCTCACCGGGCCGACGGGCCGGCCGGCCAGCAGCCAGCGCTTGTTCGTCATAGCGCGGCGAAGCGCGCGAGATGATGGTCGGCGTCGCCGAATTCGCGCGCCAGCACCGTCAGGCGCCGGAACGCGTGGCTGACTTTCAGTTCCTCGCTCATGCCCATGCCGCCATGGAGCTGCACCGCCTCCTGGCTCACGTGGCGCGCGGCGTCGGCGATCCTGATCTTGGCCGCGGAGATCGAGCGCGGGTCGCCGCCGGCGTCCGCCTTGCTCGCGGCGAGGCACGCCATCGAGCGCGCCTGCTCGAGGGAAATGTACAGGTCGACGATGCGGTGCTGCAGGGCCTGGAAGGTGCCGATCGGCACGCCGAACTGCTTGCGCGTCTTCAGGTACTCGAGCGTGGTGTCGCAGGCGAACTTCATCGCGCCCACGGCCTCGGCGCAGACCAGCGCCGTGCCGAGGTCGAGCGCTTCCCCGAGCGCACCGAGTCCGCCTTCAACGGGCTCGGCGTCCGCGCCGCGCAGCACCACGTCGGATGCCAGGCGTTCGTCCATGGTGCGGTAGGTCTGAAGACTGACCTTGCCGGTGTCGACGAGGAACAGCGCGATGCCCGCCTCATTGCTTTCTTGGGCGCGTGCGCTCACCACGAGCTGGTCGGCGCTCGACGCACCCACCACGGCGGCTTTTTCGCCGTCGAGCCGCCACCTGCCGTCCTTGCGGCTCGCCTGCGTGCGCACTGCATCCAGCGCGAAACGCGTGCCCTTCTCGTTGTGCGCAAAGGCGAGCCTGGTCTTCCCTTCGACGACGCGCGGCAGCGCCTCCCTTTGCGCGGCCGAGCCGCCGCGCTCGATGAGGCGCACGGCAAGGACCAGCGGCAGATAAGGCTCGACCACGAGCGCTTCGCCGAAGGCTTCCATCACGCCCATCAGATCCACCGCGCCGCCGCCGAAGCCGCCGTGCTCCGCCGATAGCGGGAGCCCCATCAGGCCCATCTCGGCGAACTGCGCCCACGCCTCGGCGCTCCAGCCCTGGCCCGCAACGATTTTTTTGCGCGACTCGAAGTCGTACGCCTTGGCCAAGTAGCGCCTGACAGAATCGGCGAGCAGCTGCTGCTCTTCGTTGTAGTCGAAGTTCATAGACCCAACGTCATCTTCGCGATGATGTTCCGCTGGATCTCGTTCGATCCGGCGTAGATGGTGGTCTTGCGCATGCTCAGGTAGCGCTTGCGCACCGCCTCGGCGAGCGGATCGGAGGCCGCCGGGTCGGTGGCGTCCATCATCAGCTCGGCAAGCCCCTGCTGGATCTCGGTGCCCTTGATCTTCAGCATCGAGACGTCGGCGCCCGGCGGCTGGCCGCTGCGGCGCATGCGGTCGAGGAAGCGCAGATTCGTGATCTCGAGCGCCGTGAGCTCGACTTCCAGCCGCGACAGCCGGTCGCGCCAGCGCGGGTCCTGCATCATGCCGCGGGCGTATTCCTTCAGCCGCGCGAGCTGGCGGCGCGATTCTCCGACGCGGCCGGTGTTCATCCGCTCGTGGCCGAGGAGGTACTTGGCCACCGTCCAGCCCTTGCCTTCCTCGTGCACCAGGTTCTCGACCGGCACCTTCACGTCGTCGAAGAACACCTCGTTCACCTCGTGCGCGCCGTCCATCAGGATGAGCGGCCGCACGGTGATGCCCGGCGTCTTCATGTCCATCAGCAGGAAGGAGATGCCCTCCTGGCGCTTCTCCAGCGTCGGATCGGTGCGCACGAGACAGAAGATCCAGTCGGCGTAGTGCGCGAGCGTGGTCCAGATCTTCTGGCCGTTGACCACATAGTGGTCGCCTTGGCGCACCGCTTTGGTCTTCAGCGACGCGAGATCGCTCCCGGAGCCGGGCTCCGAGTATCCCTGGCACCAGAAGTCGTCGCCGTCGTAGATGCGCGGCAGGAAGCGTTTCTTCTGCGCCTCGGTGCCGAAGCGCAGCAGTACCGCCGCGCACATGGTGATGCCGAAGGGGATGATCGGCGGCGTGCCCGCGTAGCCGAGCTCCTCGTCGAAGATGTAGCGCTGCACCACGTTCCAGCCGGTGCCGCCCCACTCCTTCGGCCACGCCGGCGCGACCCAGCCCTTCTTGGCCAGGGTGCGGTGCCAGCGCATCAGGTCGTCCCTGGAGAGATGCTGGTAGTTCTCGACCTTCTCGCGCAGGTCCTGCGGCAGGTTGGCGCGCAGCCACGCGCGGACCTCGTCGCGGAAGGCCAGCTCCTCGGCCGAGTAGTTGAGGTCCATGGAGGGGCGGAAAGTCTAACTCACCTAGAGGATGCTGACGCCCCCATCGGCGACGATCACCTGCCCGGTGATGAACGCCGCCGCATCGGACGCGAGGAATACCGCGATGCCGCCTATGTCGCGCGGCTCGCCCAGGCGCCGCAGCGGCGTCTGCTCGATGCGCTCGGTGCGCCGCTTCTCGTCCTCCCACAGGGCGCGCGCGAATTCGGTCTTCACCAGCCCCGGCGCGATCGCGTTTACGCGCACATTCTTCGGTCCCCACTCGGCGGCGAGGTTGCGCACCAGGTGATGGCCCATCGCCTTCGACATGCCGTAGGCGCCGATCACGGTGTTGGCGAGCAGCCCGCCGATCGATCCGATCAAGGTAAAGTTCCCGCCGCCGCGCTCCGCCATGCCCGGCAGGGTCATGGCCGCGAGCCAGAGCACGCTCTTCACGTTGTTGGCGACGATCTTGTCGAACGCGTCGTCGGCGATGCCGGTGAGCGGGCCGTAGTACGGATTGGAAGCGGCGTTCGCCACCACGATGTCGAGGCGCCGCCATTTGGCTAGCGTGGCGTCGACCAGGGCCTGCAGGTCCTCCTTGCGCGAGACGTTGCAGGGCTGCGCCAGCACGTCGAAGCCCTGGGCGGCGAGATCGGCGCGGGCCTTTTCGCAGGCATCGGCCTTGCGGCTCGAGATCGCGACCTTCGCCCCCGCCCGCGCCAGCTCCTCGGCGATCGATTTGCCGATGCCGCGCGTCGAGCCGGTAATCAGCGCCACCTTCCCGGTCAGGTCAAAGAGAGGACGCATCATTCCGCTATGTGAAACGTCATATGACTAAGTTGACAGGTCGCCGCTGCCGGACAGAATAGCGAAACGCGAAACACCCGGCTTTAACCCCCAAGAAACAAACGAGGAAGGAAATCGAACTCCCATGGGCGCTCCCGAACCCGCGACACCTATCGCGCAGCAACCCGTCGGCACTTTCAGCTATGAACATGAGGGCGATCGCCAGTTTGCCACTACGCTCGCCCGCGGACTCGAGGTCCTGCGCTGCTTCACGCCGCTCGAGCCGCTCCTCGGCAACAAGGAAATCTCGGTCCGGACCGGGCTGCCGAAGCCCACGGTCTCCCGCCTCACCTACACGCTGACCAAGCTCGGCTACCTGCGCCACAACATGCGCCTGGGCAAGTACCAGCTCGGCTCGGCGGTGCTCTCCATCGGCTACCCGCTGCTCGCCTCGATGAACGTGCGGCAGGTGGCGCGCCCGCTGATGAAGGAGCTGGCCGACTACTGCAACGGCTCGGTGTCGATGGGCGTGCGCGACCGCCTCAACATGGTGTACGTCGAGTCCTGCCGCAGCGGCAACGGCATCACCACGCTGCCCGACATCGGCACCTCGGTGCCGATCTCGCACTCGGTGATCGGCCGCGCCTTCCTCGCCGCCTGCACGCCACCCGAGCGCGAGGCGGTGCTGAATCACATGAAGGTGAAGGAGCCCGAGGCGCACCGCAAGTACCGCGCGCCGATCGAAAAGTCGCTCGAGGACATCCGCGCGCGCGGCTTCTGCGCCTCGAGCGGCGAGCTGCGGCGCGAGGTGCACGCGGTCGGCGTGCCGATGCGGCGCACGGTCGACGGCGAGATCGTCGCCTTCAACTGCATCGTGCCCGCGTTCATGGTGAAGAAGGGGCAGCTCGAGGACGACCTCGGGCCGCGCCTGGTGGCCATGGTGCGCAATATCGAGGCCTCGCTGGGATTGCACTGACCGCAGCCGGAGTCGAAGCACTCGGCGCGCAGGCGCTGCGCGTCATCGTCATCCTGCTGCTCGCCTGGATCCTGCAGGCGGTGGCAGCGCGCCTCATTCGCCTCTTCCGCACGTACATGGGGCGGCGTACCGGGCCGGACGAGATCACGCGCGTCGAGACCCTCGCGCGGGTCTTCCGCAACGCCGCCGCCATCGTCATCTTCATCGTCGCCGGCACCCTGGTGCTGGACGCGCTCGGCATCTCGATCGCGCCGATCCTCGCCACCGCCGGCGTCGCCGGGCTGGCCCTCGGCTTCGGCGCGCAGAGCCTGATCAAGGACTACTTCACCGGCTTCTTCATCCTGCTCGAGGACCAGATCCGCCAGGGCGACGTGATCGAGGTAGCGGGCAAGGCCGGCCAGGTGGAGGAGGTGACATTGCGCTACGTGCGCCTGCGCGACGGCGACGGCTACGTCCACTTCGTGCCCAACGGCGAGATCAAGCTGGTCAGCAACCGCACGCGCGGGTTCGCGCGCGCGGTGGTCGACGTGGGCATCGCCTACGGCGCGGACATCGACCAGGCCCTCGCCGTGATGCGGGAGGTGGGACATGCGATGCGCGCCGACGAGCAGTGGAAGGGCCGCGTCGCCGACGACGTCGAGATCCTCGGCGTCGAGAAGCTGGACAATTCGGCGGTGGTGCTGCGCGGCCAGCTCAAGGTCGTGCCGGCCGTCGAACAGCAGAACGTCAAGCGCGAGTACCTGAAGCGCCTGAAGCTCGCGTTCGACGAGCGCGGCATCGAAATCCCCTTCCCGCAGCTCACCGTGCACGTCACTTCTCCGCCCATCCCGAAATGATCGCCTGCAGGCGCCGCACGCCGTCTGTGAGCGCCGCCGGGCCGGGCTGCAGGATCTCGGCCGACTTGATCTCGTGCAGCTCGCCGTCGCGCACCGCCGGCACCGCGTCCCAGCCTGCGCGCGCCTTGACCCGCTCCGGCCTGAACTTCTTGCCGCACCAGGAGGCGATCATCACGTCGGGCTGCTTTGCCACCACCGCGTCGGAGTTGACGATGCGTCCGTTCGCGGCCTGCGAGTGCGAGAGGTTCGCGAACACGTCCACGCCGCCCGCGATCTCGACCAGCTCGCTCACCCAGCGGATGCCGCTGATCATCGGCTCGTCCCATTCCTCGAAGTAGACCTTCGGCCTTCTCCGCAACCGGCCGGCGGTCGCGCGTACATCGGCGAGATTGGCCTCCAGCTCCTCCACCAGCCGGCGACCCCGCTCAGCCGCGCCGACCATGGAGGAGAGCATGAGCACCATCGACAGGATCTCGTCGACCGAGCGCTGGTTGAAGAGCACGATGTTGAGTCCGGCCTTGGCGAGATCGCGCGCGATGTCCGCCTGCAGATCGGAGAAGCCAAGCACCAGGTCGGGCCGCAGCGCGAGGATGGCGTCGTTCTTGGCGCTGAGGAACGCGGAGACTCGCGGCTTCTCGCGCCGCGCGCGCGGCGGCCGCACGGTGTAGCCCGAGATGCCGACGATGCGCCGCTCCTCGCCGAGGAGGTAGAGCGTCTCGGTGGTCTCTTCGGTGAGGCAGACGATGCGCTCGGGAAGCTTCGCCGGCATCCGGGACACTATAGACTAGGGTTTCCTTGGAGGAGGAGCCGCAATGAGGATCGCGCTGCTGGTTTTGCTCGCATGCATTGCGGGCGCGCTCCGGGCGCAATCTTTTCCGGCGCCGGGCAAGCACGTGCGCATCGTCGTGCCGTTTCCGCCGGGCGGCCAGAGCGACATCCAGGCGCGTGCTATCGCCCAGAAGATGAATCAGTCGCTCAACGTGCCGGTGATCGTGGACAACAAGCCCGGCGGCTCCTCCATCATCGGCGCCCGCGAGGTGCAAAGAGCCGCGCCGGACGGCCAGGTGCTGCTCTACACGTTCGCCATTCACGTGCAGCTGCCGCACCTCTACAAGACCGCGCCCTGGGACGCGTTCCGCGACTTCACGCCGATCACCACGGGAGCAAGATCCGCCACGGTGCTCACGGCGCACGTTGCGGCACCCTTCAATACGGTCAAGGAGCTCGTCACCTACGCAAAAGCGAACCCGGGGAAGCTGAACTACGCCTCGTTCGGCACCGGCACGACCGCGCACCTCAACGGCGAACTGTTCAAGAAACTCGCCGGAATCGACATCGTGCACGTTCCCTACAAGGGAAGCGGCGACGCGATGAAGGACCATCTCGCCGGCGCGGTGCAGCTTTTCTTCGATGGGCCCACTACGGCGATCTCGAACGCGAGAAGCGGCAAGGTCAAGCTGATCGCCACCGCCGCCGAGACGCGCAAAGCCGCGCTCCCCGAACTGCCGACCATGCGCGAAGCAGGCTACGACGTGGGCATGTGGGGATATCTCTGGTTCTGGGGCCCGAGCGGCATGAATCCCACGGTCGTGGAAACGGTCTATCAGCACATCTCCCGCGCCGTCGGCGATGCCGACGTGAAAGAGCTGTTCGCCAAAGGCGGCTCCGAGGCGATGGCGCTGCCCCCCGCCGACATGGCGCGCGCCGCCCGCGACCTGCACGAGCGCTGGGGGGCGGTGATCCGCATGCTCGACGTGAAGCTCGACTGATTTGCGCGCGTCATGAGTTGATGAGCGACTGAAATGATTGACGCCGGCGTCCGGGTCTAGAGTCTCGTTCTCACTATCAGGGGGAATCATGGACGCCAAGCGATACGTTTACGTCGGCGCGATTGCAGCGGGCGTCGCGGCGGCAGGCATTGCAATCATGACCCCGGTCGCAGACCTCGGCGCGGCGCCGGAGAGAACCGGGCCGCTCGTCGCACCGACGTTCAAGGTGGATCCATTCTGGCCCAAGCCGCTGCCGGACAACTGGGTGACGGGTGAGGTCGGCGGCACCTGCATCGACTCGCAGGATCACGTGTTCATCGTGACGCGCGGCTTCCAGACCAACGGCCTCGCCTCGCCCGAGGGCGTCGGCGGTGCGGACACCAAGACCGGCACGCTCGGCGGCGCGTTCAAGTCCAA
>DASQAW010000301.1:0-4724 GCA_035635495.1 Burkholderiales bacterium | reverse complement strand
GGAAATACAGTCCCTGCGTCGTGGATCGAAGGCCGATAAGCACGCCGTGCTCATTCTCGATCGCGGTGGTGAAACCCGCGCCGGCGAGTGCCGGATCGACCTCGACCTCGGCGTAGGTGCCGTCGAGGTCCGAGAGGCGTGCGAGGTGATAGACGACGCCATCGGCTTCGAGCGGGACATCGATGTCGACCACGCTCAGGCCGTCCAGGCGGAACGGATGGGACTGGCCGCCATAGTAGAGCGTGCCTCTTGTCCAGCTATAGCCGACGCCCGCTTCCTCACTGCCTGCCGCGAGCTCGAAGCTGGCGTCGGCCGTCTGCGCACGGCATAGCGGCGCGGCGAGAACGATGCATATCGTGATGATCAACCTGGATGCCCAGCGCATGCCTCGCATGATCGGTCGAATGCGTTAGCGCCAGATTTGTGCAGTATTTCAGCTGTAAGCGGCATGAAATCCCGCGGCAAGAGCCGCTGCCGATGATGAGGGCTCGAACTTAGCCAAAGGAGCTCGATCATGAAGAGACTATTGTTTGCCGCAGCCTTCGCGTCGCTCGCCGTCACGGCTCACGCGAACTCCTCGGACCAGTGGTTCGGCGACGGCCTGCCCTGGTACCGGCATCCCTGCGGGATCGAAGCCTTCGCGAAATACGGTCGCGACGACTCGCCGGCGGTGCGCCACGCCTACTACGTCACCCTGCGCGATCCCGCGCAGTGCTCGAAGCTCTTCCCGTGAAGCGCGCCGCGCTTTGCACCCTGCTGGTCGGCGCCGGCGTTGCGCTCGGCGCCTGTACCAGCATGGGCGGCGGCAGCGGCTTCGCCGCGCCGGGCAACGAGGCCGTCAACTTTTCCTGGAAGAGCGACGACGGCAGCGGCACGAGCGGACGGATGTCGGCGACGCTCGCCGACGGCACGATCTTCTCCGGCGATTACCTCGAGATCACGCGCCAGGCGGCGAGCCCCGAGCTCGAGCCCGAGTGGAACCGCTGGGACCGCGGCGTGAGCGATCTCGTCACCGAGGAGGAGATGCCGGCCTTCGGCAGCTCGACGCTGTACTCGGGCCGGGTGCTGGCGAATCTGCGAAGCGGCGATGGGCAGCGCATGCGCTGCCGCTTCCATCTGAACGTGCCGAGCGAGGGCATGGCGGGCGGCGGGCAGGGCAAGTGCGATCTGCCGAACGGTGGCTCTGTCGATGCCGTCTTTCCGCGCACCTGACGAGCGCCGGCTCGCGCGGCGGTTCCTGGACGCGGTAGCAACGGCGTGGGCGATCGCCGCGCTTGCCGCGATCGGCATCGTCGCCGCCGGCCTCGCGCTGATCGTGCTGCCGGTGGCGTTCCTCGCCGTGTGGTGCCTGGACGCGCTTTATTCCATCAAACCAATCGAGATCGATTGAGGTACCAGCTATGAAACCTGCGCGACTTCTCATCGCCGCGATCGCGGCGACCACTTTCGCGGCCGCGGCTCACGCCGAGCCGGACCGGCTCGGCCTGACGCTGAACCCGCTCATGATCGTCGAAGAAGCGACCGGACCGGCGGCGAGCGCGGGCATCCAGCCGGGCGACAGAGTTGTCGCCGTGGATGGAATCCCCTTGGAAGACCTGAGGACGCTGCAGCCATTCGAGAACGTGACCGGCACCGTTGCCCTCCTGGTCAAGCGCGGCGACGAGACCTTCTACGTGCCGGTGGAGCTCGACGATCACCCGCTCGAACAACCGCTGAACACGCCTTGAAGCGCTGCCGCCGGCGTGGTCAGATGACTTGGAGCTGCCCCATCATGCCAAGATCTTCGTGTTCCAGGATGTGGCAATGGAACATCCGAATGCCTTCGGACTGCTGCACGGTCTTGAACCGCACTTTCTCGCCTGGACGGACGTTGACCGTGTCACGCCACGCCCGATAGGGCTCATTGACCCTCACTCCGTTCTGCTCGCGTTCGACGACCTGAAACTGCGCGCCGTGCAGATGAAACGGGTGGTCCATGTCGGACTGATTGTCGATTTCCCACAGCTCGATCTCGCCGCGGTGGCTGACAAGATCCACGCGGCCGAGGTCGAATGTCTTGCCATTGATGAGGAATTCCATGCCACGCGGGCGCTCGTTTGCTGCCGCGCCAGTCTTGCGCATTGCCGCCATGTCCATGCGTTCGGCGAATGCAATCTTCTTTACGGCCTTCGGTTCTCCAAGACCTGTCAGCGCTCGCAGGGTGGTCGGCAAAGCGCGCGCAGCACCCGGCACCAGCTCGACGTCCACAAGTGGCACCAGCGCGCTTGCCGCCAGACTGCCGCGCGACATCGACATCTTGTGCCGGTCATAGACGTCCGCGGCGAGCAGGGCGGTGCCGGCCGACCGTGCTGACACCACGATCTCCGCGCGCTCGGCGGGAGCGAGCAGCAGCTCGGTCAGGCCCTGGCGCGGTGCGGCAAGAAGCCCGCCGTCCGTGCCAACCTGCGCGAATTCGTGCCCGCCCAACGTGAGCCGCAAATAGCGAGCGTTCGACGCGTTCCAAATCCGCCAGCGCTCGCTGCCGGCAATGGCGATGCGCGGTCGCCGCTGAGCGTTCACCAGCGCGAACTGGCCTTCGCGGCCGTTCATCCAGTCCATCATGTCGTTCGGTGCAACGCTGCCATCGGCGGCCAGCTTGAGATCGGTGACAAAGAGGTGTCGCTCTGGAAGCTCGGCGAGCGGATCATCGGCAGCACGGACAATGATCGGCCCGGCCAGGCCGCGGAACACCTGCTCGGCGCTCAACCTATGCGGATGCGGGTGATACCAATAGGTCCCGGCGCTGCCTGACGGCAACGTGAAGCGGTACACACGGCTTGCGCCCGGCTCGACCCGATCGCGAGGGTTCCCGTCTTGCGCAGCCGGCACCGGCAAGCCATGCCAGTGGATCGTCGAGGGCTGCGGCAGGTGGTTCACGAAACGAATTTCGACGCTGTCGCCTTCGCGAACATCGATAAGTGGGCCGACTGCCGTCCCGTTGTACAGCCAGCGTGTGGACTTGATGCCGGGAATCAATTCGACCTGGGTCGGCCGGGCGCTGAGCTCCGCGCGAAACACGCCGCGCGTGCTGCTTTCATTTGCGAGACGCGCCAGCTCATGCAGGGAAGCGCCGGCCGGTAAAGCGTCAACCGCCGCGAGGGAATGCGTCATCCTCGCCATGCCGCCCATGTGCATGTCCTGTGCACGCAACCGCGGCGCAGCGAATGAGGCAGCCAGGGCGCCCAGCGCTCTGGCAACAAAATCTCTGCGATTCACGATGTGCTCCGGTCGTCCGGGGAACGCGGCGCGTCTCCGGTGTGCTCGACCCAGCCGCCGCCGAGCGCGCGGTACAGGTCGACCAGGTTGGTGAGCCGCTGTTCGCGCGCCGCGACGAGCGCGAGCTGCGCGTTGTAGTAGCCGGTCTGCGCGGTGAGCACCTGCAGGTAGCTGTCGACGCCGTTGCGATAGCGGAACTGGGAGAGTTCGAGGCTGCGCTGCTGCGTCGCGGTGTAGCGCGTCTGCGCGGCGAGCTGATCGTCGAACGTGCCGCGCGCAGCGAGGCCGTCGGCGACCTCGCGGAACGCGCTCTGGATGGTCTTCTCGTACTGCGCGACGCCGATGTCCTTGCGGATGGTGGCGAGGTCGAGGTTCGCGCGCAGTGCGCCGCCCTCGAAGATCGGCGTGACGATCTGCGGCAGGAACGCCCAGGCGAGGGAGCCCGCGCCGAAGAGTCCGCTCAGCGCCGCGCTCTCGGTGCCGACGCTGGCGGTGAGGCTGATGCTGGGGAAGAATGCCGCGCGTGCGGCGCCGATGTTGGCGTTCTCCGAGCGCAGCAGCGCCTCCGCCTGCAGGATGTCGGGACGCCGCGTGAGCAGGTCCGAAGGCAGTCCCGCCGGTACGTCGGCGAGCATCCTCTGCTGGTCCAAGGGCACGGCGGGTGGCAGGTCCGCGGGGACCGGCTGGCCGAGGAGCAGCACCAGCCCGTTCTCTGCCTGCGCACGCGTGCGTGTCTGCGCGGCGAGGTTGGTGTTCGCCTGCTCGACCACGGACTGCGCCTGCTGCAGCGCCAGTTCGGGCGCGGTGCCCGTGTCGAACTGGAGCTTCACGATCTTGTACGACTCTTCGGCGGTGGCGAGCGTCTGGCGCGTCACGGCGAGCTGCTCGTCGAGCGCGAGCGCCATGAGGTACTGGTCGGCCACCTGTGAGACGAGCAGGATCTCGGCCGCGCGCCTTGCTTCGCCGCTCGCGAAATACTGCTCGAGCGCGGCGTCGCTCAGGCTCTTCAGCCGGCCGAAGAAGTCGATTTCCCAGGACGCCTGCACGCCCGCCGACCAGCTCTTCTGGACCGGATTGATGCTCGTGGGATTGCGGACGGCCGAGCGATCGGCGAAGGCGGCCACCGTCGGATACAGCGCAGAACGCTGGATCCGATACTCGGCCTGCACCTGCTGCACGTTCAAGGCGGCGACGCGCAGGTCGCGGTTGTTGGCGAGCGCGATGTCGACGAAGCGCTGCAGCCGCGGATCGGCCAGGAAGTCGCGCCAGCCGATCTCGGTTGCCGGCGGCGAGCTCGTATTGCCGCTCTCCTTGTAGGCCGCGCCCGCCGGGTAAGCGGCCGATACCGGTGCATCGGGCCGCTTGTAGGTCGGCGCCATCGTCGTGCAACCGGCGAGGAGCAACGTGAAGACAAGGCGCTTCATGCTGGGGCCTCCGTCGCAACTGGCTTGTCCTTCGCGAGGTAACGG